>NZ_CP009238.1:0-326511 GCF_000743945.1 Basilea psittacipulmonis DSM 24701
AACATTTTATTATTTGATTTTAATAACAAAAATTGACTTATAAAAGAGTTAATAACAGGGTTTTCCACAATGTTTCACGTGGAACATGTATTTTATAGAGTATTTTTGCTGTATTTTAATTAGGATGAATTTGATACAATTAAATTTTAAATATTTTGTATAAAAAAGATAAAAATGAACCATATTAAAGAATACGATGTAATTGTTATTGGTGGTGGTCATGCAGGAACTGAAGCTTGTTTAGCCGCTGCGAGATCTGGATCAAAGACTTTATTAGTTACTCATAATATAGATACGCTAGGACAACTATCTTGTAATCCATCTATTGGTGGTATTGGTAAAGGGCATCTTGTAAAAGAAATTGATGCTTTAGGTGGATTGATGGGAATTGCTACTGATCATGCAGGCATACAGTTTAGGATTTTGAATGCTTCTAAAGGTCCTGCAGTAAGAGCAACACGTGCACAAATTGATCGTTCTTTGTATAAAGCATATGTAAGAGAAATATTAGAAAATACAGAGAATTTGCATATTTTTCAGAATTCCGTTGATGATTTGATTTTAGAAGGTGATAAGGTTGTCGGTGTTGTTACAAAATTAGGCCTTACTTTTTATTCTAAATCAGTCGTGCTAACAGCTGGTACTTTTTTGAATGGTCTGATTCACGTTGGTCTATCTAATTATTCTGCAGGAAGAGCGGGTGATCCATCATCTATTCAGCTTGGGGAACGTTTAAAAGAATTAAAGTTGCCTCAAGGAAGATTAAAAACAGGTACCCCACCACGAATTGATGCTAAATCGATTGATTTTTCTGTATTAGAAGAGCAACCAGGAGATTTTGATCCTATACCTGTTTTTTCTTTTATGGGTAAAGAAAGTATGCATCCGCAACAATTATCTTGCTGGATTACACATACAAATACGAAAACTCACGATATTATTCGTGGAGGTTTAGATAGATCACCACTTTATACAGGCGTAATTGACGGAGTAGGGCCACGTTATTGTCCTTCTATTGAAGATAAGATTCATAGATTTGCCCATAAAGATTCACATCAGGTTTTTTTAGAACCAGAAGGATTACATACTCATGAAATTTACCCTAACGGTATTTCAACTAGTTTGCCATACGATGTTCAACTAGATTTAGTACATTCATTGCCAGGTTTAGAAAATGCTCATATTCTTAGACCTGGATATGCTATTGAATATGATTATTTTGATCCGAGAGGACTTAAAAAATCATTAGAAACGAAATCTATAAAAGGATTGTTTTTTGCTGGACAAATTAATGGCACAACGGGCTATGAAGAAGCTGCTGCCCAAGGATTATTGGCAGGTATTAACGCAGCTTTGTATGCAAAAGAAAAAGATCCATGGATACCTGGCAGGGAAGAATCGTATATTGGTGTAATGATTGATGATTTGGTTACAAAAGGAGTAACTGAACCATATAGAATGTTTACTTCACGAGCAGAATATCGTTTAAGTTTGCGAGAAGACAATGCAGATTATCGATTAACACCTAAGGGTAGAGAACTTGGTATTGTTTCTGATGAACAATGGAAACTTTTTAATATAAAACAAGATAACGTTGATAATGAAATTAAACGCCTAGAAAATAAAAGACTTTTTCATTCAACTTATCCTAAAGATTTAGCTCAAGAATGGATTGGTAAACCTTTAGAACAAGATTATTCTTTGTTACAAATTCTAAAAAGACCAAACATAAGTTATCAGAATTTAATTAAACAAGTTGATGAAAAAGGTGAAAGCCTTGGTCCCGTTAAACCATTAACAGAAGAGGAAGCCGATCAGGTAGAAATCAGAATTAAATACTCTGGGTATATACAAAAACAAGAAGAAGAAATTAAGAGATTGAAAGATTTTGAACAACATAAAATACCAGAAAATATAGATTATGATTCTTTTGGTTCATTATCTACAGAAGTAAAACAAAAATTAAAACTTCATAAACCTGAAACGATAGGTGAGGCAAGTAGAATTTCTGGTGTAACTCCTGCAGCTGTTAATATGCTGATGGTTTACTTAAAAAGACATAATAAGTAGGGGTGTTTCACGTGGAACATTTGAAAGAAAAATTATTTAATGCGTGTAATCAATTAGATATAAATCTCGATGATGCAAAAGCAGAGAAGATATTAACTTATCTCTTTGCTATGCAAAAATGGAATAAGGTTTATAACCTTACTGCTATTAAAAATCTAGATGATATGTTGATTCATCATGCAATAGATAGTTTGTCGATTATTCCAGTATTGGCCCAATCGTTGAAATCAGGAGATTTAGTTTTAGATGTTGGGTCAGGAGGCGGATTGCCTGGGGTAATTATTGCTATTATGTTTCCAGAAGTTAACGTAGAGTGTGTTGACGCAGTAGAAAAGAAAGTGACGTTTATCAGACAAATAGCTGGAACGTTAAAATGTCATAATTTACATGCAGAACATACAAGGATTGAAAATAGACAAGGTGAAAAGGCTGAGGTGATTATCTCCAGAGCATTTGCTTCTTTAGAAGACTTTGTCTTTTTAATAAAAGATCAAAAGAAAGTTAATGGAAAAGTTTTTGCGATGAAAGGCATTTATCCCGAAAAAGAAATTGAAGATTTGAAGCTAAAAATGGGATGGAAAGTTAAAAATAATTATGAATTAAATGTTCCATTTTTAGATGCAAAACGCTGTTTGATAGAGCTTGAGGAAGAACTATGAGTGAGAAATGTATGTTATTTTGTATTGCTAACCAAAAAGGCGGTGTGGGCAAAACTACCACGACAATTAATTTAGCCGCCAGTCTTGCAATTAAGAAAAAAAGAGTGTTGTTGGTTGATTTAGATCCACAGGGCAATGCGACAATGGGGAGTGGCTTAGACAAGAATGAAATCACAGCTTCAGTATATGAAGTTTTGATTGGAAAAATTGAAGCGAAACAGGCCGTGTTCCACGTGGAACAATCGGGTTATGATGTAATGCCTTCTAATCGCGAATTAGTAGGTGCAGATTTAGATCTTGTTGATATGGAGCGTAGAGAATTTCGTTTAAAAGATGCTTTACAAACCATCAAAGATGATTATGATTTTATTTTGATTGATTGTCCGCCAACATTATCTTTGTTGACTTTAAATGGATTGGCTTGTGTAGATGGTGTAATTGTTCCGATGCAATGTGAATATTTTGCTTTAGAGGGATTGGCAGATTTGACACAAACCATCAAATTAGTGAAAACAAACTTTAATCCAAACTTAAAGAGTATTAATTTATTAAGAGTGATGTTTACACCAAATATTACTTTACAGCAGCAGGTTTCTGACCAATTAAAAGAGTTTTGGGGTAAGAGAGTTTTTGATACGATCATTCCACGTAATGTACGTTTAGCAGAAGCTCCTAGTTATGGACTTCCAGGAGTGGTGTATGACAGAAGTTCGAAAGGTGCACAATCTTACTTAGAGTTTGCATCTGAATTAATAAAGAAAGTTAAAAAAGGTTTATAGGAGAGATATGATGACTAAGACAGGAAAAACGTTAAAAAAAACGGCAGGCAAATCTGAAAAAACAAATGTAAAAGCGTCTTCAAAAGCAACTGAAAAGAATGCTAAGAATTCTTCAGCATCGAATAAAAAAGAAGGAAAGTTGAAAATGGCAACTGCAAAAACAAAAAAAGCAAGCACTGTTACTAAAAAAACACCAGCGGCAAGTGTGAAAAGAGGATTGGGTAAAAGTGTTGTAATGACCAACAAAACAACAAGTAATGTTTCAAGAAGAGGTTTAGGTGGGGGTGCAAAAAACTTACTTGTCCCCACTGATATAGATAGCTTGTTGGATGAAGTTAAAAATACGTCAAAAGACAGTGTGATGTATATCAAATTAAGCGACTTACAACCAGGTCATTATCAGCCAAGAACTTTCATGGATGATACTTTGTTGAATGAATTAGCAGATTCTATTCGTGAACAGGGTGTTATACAACCATTGTTGGTTAGAAAATTAAAAGATAACCGTTATGAAATCATTGCAGGTGAACGTCGTTTTCGTGCAGCAAAAATAGCAGGTTTGTTAGAAGTTCCTGCACTAGTAAAAAGTGTTGACGATCAAAATGCAGCAATTATCGCTTTGATCGAAAATATGCAGCGTGCAGATTTAAATGCCTTGGAAGAAGCGAAAGGGGTAAAACGTTTGATAGATGAGTTTTCTTTTACTCATGAACAGGCTTCAAAGGCGATAGGCAGATCACGTTCATTCACAACTAATTTATTAAGATTGTTGAATTTGGCAGAACCTGTTCAAAAAATGTTAAGTGATGGACAGCTTGATATGGGCCATGCAAGAGCATTGTTAGCAACTGATCTAGGTACGCAAATTATTTTAGCGAACCAAGTTATTAATAAAAACTTATCTGTTCGTGAAACTGAAAAGTTGGTCGCAACGAGTTCTCAAAAAATTAGACCTAAATCGAAAAAAGATAAAAACGTAGATGCTGATGTGTTAATGGTACAGCGTGCTTTGTCAGATTACTTACAAACTAAAGTTAATATCAAATTAGTGGGCAAAAAGAAAGGTTCTTTAGTATTTGATTTTTCTGATTGGGACCACTTAAATGATTTATTGGATAAATTAGGCTTGAATGAGTATTTAGCATCTTTGTAGTCTATGTTTTTGTTCTGAAAATAGAGGGAACATAAACCTATTTTTATAAATAGTGATTAACTCCTATCGATGGTGATTAAACCTCACTTAGATAGGGGTTTTTCTTTTTTCGTAACATATCAGTGTAAGTGATCCGTCCGACTTTAATAACATTAACTAAGAGATATTTAAGACTAGTTTATTAGGATCACAAAAATTAAATAATGTTGGAGTGGGACAAAGTCTTTTTATGAATGTTAATAAATAATGATTAATTGAGTGCCGTAAGACAAGAACTATCAAGGATGATAGAAGCAGGTCATGTAGATGTGGGAGGTTAAAAGTTTAAACGTGCGGTGTTGTGATGTTTTCAGAAGGATGGTGAATTGAATAAGACTAAGACTGTTTCAAAATATAGCTGTGTAAATAATTCAGCCAACTTTAATATTTAAGTACCGAAAAGCAAGAACCATCAAGGATGATAGAAGCAGGTCATGTAGATGTGGGAGGTTAAAAGTTTAGACGTGCGGTGTTGTGAGGTTGGCAGAGGGATGGTGTATTGAATTAACACCAAGAGTGCTTTAAAACATAGCTGTGTAAATAATTCAGCCACCTTAATAATAGAGTATCGAAAAGCAAGAACCATCAAGGATGATAGAAGCAGGTCATGTAGATGTGGGAGGTTAGAAGTTTAAACGTGCTGTGTTATGAGGTTGGCAGAGGAATGGTGCATTGAATAAAATATAGACGTTTTTTGATGTAAATTTTTGACAATAGTTTAAGGAAGTGTAGGATGGAAAATTGCATAATAAATAAAGCTTACATTAACGGCAAATGGGTAGATGCTCAAAGTGGATTGACGTTGGAAGTTACTAATCCAGCAACGGGTGATGTGATTGGCACGATTCCAAACATGAGAAAGATAGATGCGGAGATTGCTGTGCAGGCTGCCAAAGAGGCTTTTGTCACTTGGAGCAAAACAACTGCCGCGTACCGTGGAGATTTAATGAGAAAGTGGTTTGATTCAATTATTGAACATAAAGATATGTTGGCCTATTACCTGACGCTAGAACAGGGCAAACCACTAAAAGAAGCAAAAGGGGAGATTGTTTATGGGGCCTCATATATTGAATGGTTTGCAGAAGAGGCAAAAAGAATCTACGGCGACATAATCCCTGCGACTAATATAGATCAACAAATTATGGTAACAAAGCAAGCGATTGGGGTGTGTGCCGCTGTGACACCATGGAATTTTCCCAACGCGATGATTACGAGAAAAGTGGCACCTGCCTTGGCTGCTGGTTGTACGTTCATCATCAGACCTGCATCAGAAACACCTTATTCAGCCTTGCTTTTGGCGAAGTTGGCTGAAGAAGTAGGAATTCCAAAAGGGGTTTTTAATGTTATCACAGGTGATGCCAAAGAAATTGGCAAGGTGTTGACAGAAAGTCCCGATGTGCAGAAGTTTAGTTTCACAGGATCTACGCCAGTTGGTCGTCTTTTGATGGCTCAAAGTGCGTCAACTGTGAAAAAGGTATCGCTTGAGTTGGGCGGAAATGCTCCGTTTATCGTATTTGACGATGCGGATATTGATAAAGCTGTTGAAGGTGCCGTATTGGCAAAGTTTAGAAATGCAGGTCAAACCTGTGTTTGTGCAAATCGCATATATGTTCATTCGAAAATTTATTCAACGTTTGTAGAAAAATTTACGCAAGTGGTACGTACGTTGAAAGTTGGGAACGGATTGACAGAAGATGTGGATATTGGTCCTTTGATTAGTCAAAAGGCATTAGACAAAGTATGGGTGTATATTAATGATGCCAAAGAGAAAGGAGGGCAAATTGAAATTGGCGGTAATTCGCTTTCCGGGCTGTTCTTTGAGCCAACCGTTATTAGTCATGCTAATGATCAAATGCTATTTACAAAAGAAGAAATTTTTGGCCCCATTGCACCGATATACAGTTTTGACACGGAAGAAGAGGTAATTAAACGTGCCAATGATACGGAATACGGGCTTGCCGCGTATGTCTATAGTCAAAATTTAGGCACGGTCATGCGAGTGACGGATGGTTTAGAGTACGGAATTATTGGCGTGAACACAGGTTTGATTTCAAATGCAACAGCACCTTTTGGTGGAATGAAACAATCTGGTTTAGGGCGAGAAGGTTCTAAATACGGAATTGAAGACTATTTGGAGATTAAATATATCTCTGTTAATTGGTGATTTAAATGGTTAAATAACACATTAGTCACATCAACACAGATGATTAAAACGATAAAGTTGCATTCATCGCGACAGTCTGAAAGCCTGTGTTTATGAGGGTTTTAAGATGTTGTTCACACGAATATGTATTTGGAAGATTGTGTGGATATTTAACTGAATGCTGTGTGGTGTGATAGGTGGGATCTTAAAAACATGGTTGCTGTTGACTAACTTATCACATCAACACAGATAGTTAAAACGATAAAGTTGCATACATGGTGACAGTCTGAAAGCATGTGTTTTCAAGGGTTTTGAGATGTTGTTCACACGAACGTATAGTTAAAAGATTGTGTGGATATTTAACTGAATGCTGTGTGGTGTGATAGGTGGGATCTTAAAAACATGGTTGCTGTTGACTAACTTATCACATCAACACAGATAGTTAAAACGATAAAGTTGCATGCATCGCGACAGTCTGAAAGCTTGTGTTTGTGCGGGTTTTGAGATGTTGTTCACACGAACATGTAGTTGGAACATTGTGTGGATGTTTAGCTGAATGCTTGTTTTTATGCGGGTTGTGAGGTGTTGTCAAAAAATTTAGTAATACTGTTTAGAATGTTGTTTAATTAAACTCGCATTGCCTACGTAAGTTTCTGTTTGAGTAGGGAATAAAATGAGTTGAGGATAGTGTGTAATGCTAGATTTTAAGCTGTTTTATGGATAAATCTCTTGTGAAAGTCTGAATTTTTTTTGATAAATAAAAATAATTTTTTTATTAAAATCAAGGCCTATTTAAAAATAAGGGCTATACTATTAGTGTTTTAAATTATTTTTTAGTAGATTCTGATGAAAAAGTTTTTTATTTTTATGCTGTTGACAGCAGGGGTTTTGGGACTGACAGCTTGTTCAAATAGTGAAGAAGAGATGTTTAAGAAACATTATATGGAGTCTTGCACGGACGGGGCCGACAAACAGTTGTGCGAATGTAGCTATGACGAGATAATGAAAAAATATACGATCGATGAATTAAAACAATTAGGTACGAGTAAAAGTGATGAGGCTAGTTCTCAACAATTTATTCAAGATTTAAGCGGCATCATTTTAAAGTGCCATCAAAAAAATAAAGAATAAAAATGTTTGATTGTGTCGTGTCTCTTTCTTTTTTAAAGAGGCACGACAATTGCGGATTCTAACGAATATTATGAAACAGCGATAGGCTGGGCTTCTTTAAATATCAAAGTATAGTGCGAGAAGTTAATCTAAGTAAAAAATTCCCCCAACAGATCGCACTATAGAAACCGACATTATCTTATCTCCGTTTGCCAGCGGGTTTTAGCATGTATCATCGTTTTACGGCATCTGCTGTTAACAAACGTCATTGTGTTATGTCGGCGAGTTTTAATAAGCATCATCGTTTTATCGAAAGAGTGTTGAATAGCGGTGTTGGTTTGTTTTATCATGCATCTTGCTTTATCAAAACCGCCTTGTTTTCTTGTTTTGCAAGGATCATCGAACAGTTAAATTCAAACATACTTAACGGGTGTTTTGAAAAATTGTGCTTGTTATCAATGTCGGGAAAAGTGAGTAAATGAGCGGATTGTGTAGAGAATCTGAATTTCTTATCTGATGTTTATAGAAAAAAAGTTAACAAAAAATCCCTCCGATAGATCGCACTATAAAAATCGATATTATCTTATCTCCGTTTGCTAGCGGGTTTTAGTATGTATCATCGTTTTACGGCATCTGCTTTTAACAACGTCATTGTTTTATGCTAGCGAGTTTTAATAAGCATTATCGTTTTATCGAAAGAGTGTTGAATAGCGGTATTGGTTTGATTCATCAGATAGCTTGCTTTATCAAAACCGCCTTGTTTTCTTGTTTTGCAAGGATCATCGAACAGTTAAATTCAAGCTTACTTAACGGGTGTTTTGAAAAATTGTGCTTGATGCAAGGCTGGAAAAGTGAATAAATGAGCGGATTGTGTAGAGAATCTGAATTTCTTATCTGATGTTTATAGAGATAAAGTTAACAAAAAATTCCCCCAACAGTTCACACTATAAAAATCGGTATTATCTGAATGAACTGAGTGTCCGTAAAACCCCGATATATCGTACTTTCCCTAATTTTATTATGGGCGGATTGAGGTTATGCTAGTGGGTAGTTGAACAAAAGGAATATCATGAATATTAAGTATCCATTTTTAGTGTTGGCCACTTTGTTTTGTTTTTCATGTCATGAGGTAGTGGCTCAGACAGCATCGCCAACGACGGCAACGATAGCAGCCGCCGCGAGATATGATCAGGGAAAATCCATTTTTCATCCCGTTTATGGTCGTCATGGGATGGTTGCAACTGAGCAGGGGCTTGCGACAGAAGTAGGATTGAATGTTTTGAAAAAAGGCGGAAATGCGATAGATGCTGCAGTAGCTGTTGCTTATTCGTTGGCTGTGGTATTGCCGAATGCAGGTAATATTGGCGGAGGCGGTTTTATGCTGGTTTATGATGCGAAATCAGGTAAAACGACTGCTATTGATTTTCGTGAGATGGCACCGATCTTAGCGACGAAAGATATGTATTTGGACGAGAAAGGGAATGTTATTGACGGTAAATCGATGTTTACGCATTTTTCAGTGGGTGTACCAGGCACGGTTGCGGGACTAGAATTAGCTTATGAAAAATGGGGAACATTGCCTCGGGAAGATTTGATAACACCCGCTATTGAGCTTGCTGAGAATGGATTTGAAATTAGCCAAACGCTCGGAAGGATGCTAGAAACTGAGCGTAAGAATTTAGGGAAATGGCCTTCTACTAAAACGATTTTCTTTAAAGGAAATGAGCCCTTAAAAGCAGGCGATCGTCTAGTTCAGAAAGATTTAGCGAATGCCTTAAAATTAATTCTAAAAGAAGGGAAATATGCTTTTTATGAGGGGGAAATTGCAGATAAGATGGTGGCTGAAATGAAAAAGCATGGCGGTCTTATTAGCAAAGAAGATTTAAAGGCATATCGAGCGATAGAACGAGAACCCGTGTCAGGTTCTTATCGAGGTTATGAGATCGTTACTATGCCAGCACCGAGTTCTGGAGGTATCCATTTGGTGCAGATTTTGAATATTTTGGAACATTTTCCTCTAAGAGAGTACGGGCTGAACAGTGCCAAAACGATTCATTATTATGCAGAGGCGATGAAACTGGCGTATGCGGATCGTTCTGAGTTTTTAGGTGATCCTGATTTTGTTAGTATTCCCGTCAAAGGGCTAATTTCTAAAGAGTATGCAAACGTTCAAGCACAGTCTATTGATGACATAAAAGTTAGACCTTCTTTGGAGATTAAACCTGGCCAACCACAAGCCTATGAAAGCGACCAAACCACTCATTTTTCGATTATTGATAAAGACGGTAATGCAGTGGTATTAACCTATACGTTAAATCTTAATTTTGGTAGTGGAATTGTGGCTGAAGGGACGGGAATATTGCTAAATAATGAGATGGATGATTTTTCATCAAAACCAGGTGTACCTAATGCTTTTGGTTTAATAGGTGGTGAGGCGAATGCGATTGCTCCCAAGAAAAGGCCATTATCTTCGATGACACCTACGATTGTGATGAAAGATGGCAAACCATTTATCTTAACAGGCAGTCCAGGTGGGGCAAGAATTATTACGACGGTTTTACAAAGTATCGTTAATATTATCGATTTTGAACTCAATCCCGCTCAAGCGATTTTGACTCCACGCGTCCACCACCAATGGTTGCCTGATGAAATACGTATTGAAAAAGGAATTAGTCCAGACACAATTGATATTTTGAAACGTCAGGGGTATAAAGTCAGTGAAAAAGCGACTATGGGTAGGGTCCAAATCATTCAAGTAGGAAGCGATGGTTATTATGGTGCATCAGATACTCGTAATCCAGATGGAAAAGCATTAGGATACTGAAGAAAAAATCTTATGATAGTATAGATGTTTTTATCTATCTGAGAAGTGAGCGATGACGATTGAATATACACTTGCAACGACAGATGATTTACCTCGTGTGTTAGAGATTTACAATCAAACGATTGCTTGTCGTTATATTACTTCAGACCTAGCTCCGGTGAGCATGGCAGACAGACAGGAATGGTTTGATTCACATTTGAATGATGATAAACATCCTATTTGGGTGGTTAAAACAGACGAAAAAGTAGTTGGATGGTGTTCGTTTTCTGTGTTTTACGGTAGAGTGGCTTATGCACAGACAGTGGAAGTAAGCATTTATTTGGATAGTCAGTATCAGCAGAAAGGGCTGGGCAGTCAGGTGATTGAATTTTTAAAATCACAGATGTCCACAAGAGGTATTAAAACCTTATTGGCCTTTATATTTAAAGGTAATCAACCTAGTATTAATTGTTTCTTGAAAAATGGTTTTGAAATATGGGGAGATTTGCCTAATATCGCGGATATGCAAACGCATCATGAAAGCTTGTGTATTTTGGGCTATCATGCGAAGTCTTAATGGTAGGCATCGTTTCAAATAAAGGCCTTGATTCTCGTGTGTTGGACCTTGATAACTTGTTTAGAGTCACTTGGGATAACGTTTGTATTTGTCGTTACATGATTGCAAAGACGGACGTTTAGTAAGATTGCAGTAGGTGACGTGTATGGACAGGCGTGTTGTTTGTCGCAAATATTATGTTTGGCTATGCACGGACTCCAATCTAACTGTGATCTGCATGACTCACGCGTATTCTTGCTAACTATCTTGATTTTTAAAGGATAACGTCTATCTGTGGACGGTATCGCTCATGTCTCATTTTATCGGTTAATGAGTAATTGTGTTGGAATGAGAGAGGGGATTCGTGTTGCATTTCGTTGATTTTATAGCCAGACTATCTGTGCAGAATTTCATGAGGAGGATAATGCGTAATCATTTGAGGTTCGCGACAGACTGCATGACTCACGCGTATTCTTGCTAACCATCTTGATTTTTAAGGGATAATGTCTATCTGTGGACGGTATCGCTGATGTCTCATTTTATCGGTTAATGAGTAATTGTCTTGGAATAAAGAACGAGTGTCTTTTCTTTTGTTTGGGAAAAATAGTATAAAAATCAATTAGCTGTTATGAAAAAAAACGGTTTTATTTTGATCAATCGTGTTCAAACATGATTAAACAAGCGCTAAGTTTTTATATTTGATTAAATTTTATTTTTTTTCTTGAAATGCAAAGATATATCCCCATATAAGTTATGGTCAAGAAAGAAATGAATGGAGTATGTAATGAGTGAATCTCACGAAAATACTGAAAATAAAGAAGAAATTTTAAATGCTGAGCCATCGCAAGAAGTAGTTGAACAGGTGGATGTTGAAGAGGCCGTTGATCCTTTGCATGAGTTAGAGGAAAAGGTTGCTCAATATCACGATCAGTTGTTGCGTGCTCATGCTGAGATGGAGAATTTAAGAAAACGTACGCATGAAGAGGTGGTTAAAGCGCGAAAATTCGGCACGGAATCTTTTGCAGAAAGTTTGATCCCAGTGAAAGATAGTTTGGAAGCGGCATTAAACCAAAAAGAACAGTCACTGGAGTCGTTAGTGTCTGGTGTGGAAACAACATTAAAACAGCTTGAGTCGGCTTTTGAACGTAATCAGCTTAAAGAAATTAAGCCTGAGGTAGGGGAGAAGTTTAATCCTCATGTTCATCAGGCTATTTCATCTATTGCGTCTGAACAGGTTGAAGCGAATGCGGTGATTGAGTGCTTACAGAAAGGATATACGATTGCTGATCGAGTATTGCGTCCTGCGTTGGTAATTGTTTCGGCAGGTAAATCTGAATAAGAAAATAAATAAGGACTTGAAAATTAAAAATGAGCCCTTATCTAAGTAACATTAGAAGTTTAAATTAATAGGTTAATGAATTATGAGTAAAATTATTGGTATTGACTTAGGTACAACAAACAGCTGTGTTGCCGTGATGGAAGGCGATCAGGTAAAAATTATCGAAAACGCTGAAGGTGCACGTACTACCCCATCTATCGTTGCTTACATGGATGATGGTGAGATTTTAGTGGGGGCTCCTGCAAAACGTCAGGCCGTTACTAATCCTAAAAATACATTGTTTGCAGTAAAACGTTTGATTGGTCGCAGATTCACTGAAGAAGCGGTTCAACGTGATATTAAACAAATGCCTTATAAAATTATTCAAGCACCCAACGGCGATGCTTGGGTTGATGTAAAAGGTGAACAAATTGCCCCACCACAAGTATCTGCAGAAATTCTTCGTAAGATGAAGAAAACAGCGGAAGATTATTTGGGACATGAAGTAACAGAAGCGGTTATTACAGTGCCAGCTTACTTTAACGATAGTCAGCGTCAGGCAACTAAAGATGCAGGTCGTATCGCAGGTCTTGAGGTAAAACGTATTATTAACGAACCTACTGCAGCAGCATTGGCGTTTGGTTTGGATAAAGTTTCTAAAGGCGATCGTCGTATTGCTGTATATGACTTGGGTGGCGGTACCTTTGATATTTCTATTATTGAAATTGCAGACGTTGATGGCGACAAACAGTTTGAAGTGTTATCTACAAACGGTGATACGTTCTTGGGCGGTGAAGACTTTGACCAACGTATTATCGAGTACATTATTGATGAGTTTAAAAAATCAGATGGCGTGGACTTATCAAAAGATGTATTGGCATTGCAACGTCTAAAAGAAGCGGCTGAAAAGGCAAAAATCGAATTATCATCAAGTACACAAACTGAGATTAATTTGCCTTATATTACAGCGGATGCAACAGGTCCAAAACACTTGAATCTGAAAATTACGCGTGCGAAGTTGGAATCGTTAGTTGAGGAATTGATCGAAAGAACGATTGAGCCTTGCCGTGTAGCGATTAAAGATGCAGGTATCAAAGTTAGTGAAATTGACGATGTGATTTTGGTGGGTGGTATGACCCGTATGCCAAAAGTACAGGAAAAAGTAAAAGAGTTCTTTGGTAAAGAGCCACGTCGTGACGTGAACCCAGATGAAGCGGTGGCCGTCGGTGCAGCTATTCAAGGTTCTGTTTTATCAGGCGATCGTAAAGACGTATTGTTGTTAGACGTGACACCTCTTTCATTAGGGATTGAAACACTTGGTGGTGTAATGACTAAGATGATTCCAAAGAATACGACTATTCCTACTAAACATTCACAGGTGTTCTCAACGGCAGAAGATAATCAGCCTGCTGTAACGATTAAGGTTTACCAAGGCGAACGCGAAATTGCGTCAGGTAACAAGGCATTGGGCGAGTTTAACTTGGAAGGCATTCCCGCTGCTCCACGTGGAACACCACAGATCGAAGTAACGTTTGATATTGATGCGAATGGTATTTTGAATGTATCAGCGAAAGACAAAGGTACAAATAAAGAAAACAAAATCACCATTAAAGCAAACTCTGGTTTGAGTGAAGAAGAAATCGAACGTATGGTCAAAGATGCAGAAGCAAATGCTGAGGAAGATAAACGTATTGCTGAATTGGCTGCGGCTCGTAACCAAGCAGATGCGTTGATTCACTCAACTCGTAAGTCTTTGGAAGAGTATGGCGATAAGTTAAGTGACTCTGAAAAAGAAGCCATTGAAACCGCCGCAAAAGATCTAGAAGCGGTGCTAAAAGATGGTGATAAAGCAACGATTGAAGCGAAGACTGAAGCATTAGCTAAAGCAGCCCAAACTTTGGGTGAGAAGATTTATGCGGATATGCAGGCACAAGCGGCTCAAGCAAATAATGAATCTGCTACGGCGAAAGCTGATGATGTCGTTGATGCAGACTTTAAAGAAGTTAAGCGTGACGAATAATGGCTAAACGTGATTTTTATGAAATCTTGGGTGTTACCAAGAGTGCAAGTGATGAGGAAATTAAAAAAGCCTATCGAAAACTTGCAATGAAGTACCACCCAGACCGCAATCCGGGGGATAAAGAAGCGGAAGAGAAGTTCAAAGAAGCTAAAGAGGCTTATGAAATTCTTTCTGATGCTCAAAAACGTCAAGCTTATGACCAATTTGGCCATGCTGGAGTCGATCCAAACTCTGGCATGGGCGGTGGTTTTGGCGGTTTTGGTGGCTTCTCTGGAGCGGGAGGATTTGATGAAATCTTTGGTGATATTTTTGGTGGTATGTTTGGCGGGGGCGGTCGTGCTCGTCAATCAGGCCCCAGAGTTTATCGCGGCGAAGATTTAACGTACCAATTAAATATTACCTTAGAACAAGCGGCGACAGGCTATAGCACGGAAATTCAAATTCCTGCGTGGTCTGATTGTGGCACTTGTCACGGCACAGGTAGTAAGAATGGGGCTAAACGCGAAACTTGCTCGATGTGCCATGGTTCGGGAACGGTTCTTCAAGCATCAAGTATTTTCTCTATTAAGCAGACATGTCCTGCTTGTCATGGTGAAGGTACGGTGATTAAAGATCCTTGTCCTGATTGTTCTGGAACGGGCAAGAAAAAGGGATCAAAAGTTTTATCAGTAGATATCCCTGCTGGTATTGCAGATGGTATGCGAATTCGTTCGTCTGGAAATGGTAAACCTGGTTTAAATGGTGGTCCAGCAGGCGATTTGTATATTCAAGTGCTTATCTCACCCAACAAAGATTTTGAGCGTGATGATTCGGATTTGCATCGTCAGGTCAATATTCCGTTTACAGTTGCTGCCATGGGTGGTGATGTGACGGTTAAGACTCTAGTGGGTGATGAGGTCGTGATTACGATTCCTGAGGGGACGCAAAATGGTAAGATTTTCCGTTTGCGTGGCAAAGGTATGCCAGAACTACGTTCTAGTGCCAAAGGTGATTTGTATTGTCATATCAATATTGAAACACCCGTTAATTTGACTAAAGAACAGAAAGAGATTCTGAAAAAATTTGAAGAGTCTTTGGGCGAGAATATTACTAGACATCAACCCAACTCATCAGAAAGTTTTACAGAAAAGCTTAAAAAGTTTTTTAACTAAACTGAATTAACATAAACGTTCCTTTTAAGGGATTGAGGTAACACTCAATCCCTTTTTTATGGTTTGTGTGGTGGGTGGATAAAAGAATAAAGCTTGTTTTCAGCTTGATCAAATAGATAAGCGGGTGTGTTGCTTAATGAACTCCCGCTTGAATATTAGGTGGTAGTGGTGGTGCAATGATGTTTCAAAGCAGTTTGAATCCTGAAATGATCATATCGGTGGCGATGAGCAATATAAACACAGCAAAACATTTTTTGACCTTTTGTGCAGGCAGAACAGACTGTAATTTGACACCATATGACGCGGCAAACAAACTGGTCGTCATGAAAGATAAAAATGCGATGAGAGAAAAGTAACCGATGCTATAGGGAATGCCCGTCTCCACGCGAATGCCTGAAATAAAATAACTGATGAATCCGCCAAGTGATAGAAAAACGCCACAAGCAGAGGCATTTCCTAACGCTCGTTTGATGGGAAATTTACAGGAGTGGAAAAAGGGACCTAAAAAGGCACCGCCACTAATTCCTGCTGTGGCAGCAATGGCTCCAACAGCTATGCCAACGGGAATGCTTTTTTTCTTGGGAATAGGAGGACTCGTTTCTTGGGAATGTTGTTCATGAGCCTTTTTCTTCATTAACATGTTCAAAGATAAATAGGTGATAACGAGCCCAAAAAATATTTTCAGGTACCCAGGAGCGATTTTAGTTACCAAAAGTCCAGTTAATAATGCAGAGCAAAAAAGAATAGGCCCCATTAACTTAATAAGAGGGAGATTGATGTTTCCGATTTTATATTGGTGAAGTGATGCCGTTAATGTGTTAAAGAATACCAATGCGAAACTAGTTTGAATGGCAATTGGCAAAACATAAGAAGTACTTAATTCTGGGTAGATTGAGGGAAGTAAATAGCAAAGTATTGGCACGATAACAAGACCGCCACCTAAACCCATTAGACCTGAGGTTAATCCAGCAAAAACACCACCAACAATACAAACACTAATAAATAAAACAGTCTCCGACATGTCACACCACTATTATTTATGCCCAATGCAATTAATCATGCCATATATTTTAGTTATTTACAATTGAAAGTGAGTGATTTAATTTAAGTAAAAACACTAGGTATAAAAAAAGACCATAAGGGTTTGTGCATAATTTTCGTTTCTTAATAAAAATATCTAATAACGTGGAACACTGGAATTTGCTGGGAGTGGTGGTTTTTAAGTATGAGTTGGAAATGGTGGGGATAGAAAAAAGTGGTGTGATGTTGGGTGGGGAAATGAAGTGTTGCGGTATCGAATAAAGACACAAAGTGCGTCAATCAATTAAGTATGGCTTAATACTGTGTTTAAATTTTGGCTATGGTTGCTGTTAAAAAATAATTTTATAATGTGGCTTTTGAAAATTTGAGAATAAGAAAATGAGTCAAGTATTAATTGTTAAAGGTTCGGCAAGAAAGGAATCGACAGGCACGAAGGTGGTGGAATGGATTAAAAAAACACTGAATGCTTATCAAACTAGTGCTGAGGTGGATGTGGTAGATTTGGCAACGTTTCATCTTCCTTATGATGCAGAACCGTATATGGCGGCTACAGGTAAGTATGTTAGTGAGCAAACTAAATTATGGTCTAAAAAGGTTTCTCAAGCCGATGTAGTGGTGTTTGCTGTGCCTGAATATAATGGTTCGTATCCTGCCGCCTTGAAAAATGCCATTGATCATTTAAAGAATGAATGGAAAAACAAAAAAGTAGTGGTTGTGGCGTATTCACCAAGTGGTGCCAGCAGTGTGACTGAGATATTGTCGATTTTGTTAAAACGTTTGGAAATGGATGTGCTAGGAACGGTTCAAGTACCGACTTATACTTTAGGTTTTGATGGTGAAACAGGTGTTTCTCACGAATTTGAAAAAGTCGCAGAGACCGAAGCAGAACATGCATTAGTTGATATAGTGAAGAAGTTTTAAATCTCCCTTTTTCCTCTCTTTCCCTTTGAAGGTCTGCCCCAAGTGCGTTATGTCTTGGGGCTTTTTTATTGATAACGTTCGTGCACTAGCAATGACGCAGTTTTGAAAGTTTTGGATATGGTCACGCATAGTGAAAATAATCTGAAAACAAAGTATTAAACACCAGTAATGACGCTGGTTTTTAAAGGTTTTAATGTGATCGCGTTTAATGGAAATAATCTAGAAAACAATCGTCACGAGATGTTGTTTTGCCCTAAGAAATGATAAACATACGGTTCTTGATCCGCAAGTATATCCACACTCCCTAAGTCAGAGTAGAGTAAGCACCTCAATTCTGAATCCTCTCAATCCACGTGTGCATCTCAACTGACGTGTATCTCTCAACTCACGTGTATATTTGCACTGGCTAAGTGAAGTGTTGTAGTATTGGGTTTTAAAAGCTTGAGTATGGTCACGCATAGTGAAAACAATCTGAAAAAAATGTTGAGCACTAGTAATGAAGCGGTTTTTAAAAGTTTGAGTGCGATCATGTTTAATGAAAACGATCTGGAAAATAATCGTCACGAGATGTTGCTTCGCCCTAAGAAATAATAAACATGCGGTTCTTGATCCGCAAGTATATCCACACTCCCTGAATTAGAGTCAGAGTGAGAAGATCACTTGAGTTCTCTGAATCCTCTCAATCCGCGTGTGCATCTCAATCCACGTGTATCTCTCAACTCACGTGTATATTTGCACTGGCTAAGTGAAGTGTTGTAGTATTGGGTATTGAATGATGAAAAGGAGATAGGAATGAGTCAGATTGCTTTAGTGACAGGGGCGACAGCTGGGTTTGGTACGGCGATTTGTCGATGTTTGATTAAACATGGTTATCAGGTGATTGGAACGGGTCGTCGTGTGGAACGATTGGATGCATTGAAAAATGAATTAGGAGAAAACTTTAAATCGTTGGCATTCGATATTCAAGATCCAAAGGAGATTGAGAAAGCTTGGGATCAGTTACCTGAGTCATGGAAAAAAATAGATCTTTTGGTTAATAATGCAGGTTTGGCATTAGGTATTGAGCCTGCTCATCAAACCAATAGGTCAGACTGGTTGCAAATGATTGATACAAACATCAAAGGGTTGGTTTGTATGACGCATTTGGTGTTGCCTGGCATGGTGGCACGTAATCATGGGCATATTATTAATATGGGGTCGATTGCGGGGAATTATGCTTATCCAGGTAGTAATATTTATGGTTCCACGAAAGCATTTGTCAAACAGTTTTCATTAAATCTTCGTGCCGATTTGCTTGGCACCAAAGTAAGGGTGAGCAATATTGAACCGGGACTTTGTGGCGGAACAGAGTTTTCTCAAGTGAGGTTTCATGGGGACAAAGAACGAGCGGATAAGCTATATGATAAAGTGGATTATGTTACGCCTGAAGACATTGCTGATATTGTTTTGTGGCTGAATCAGCAGCCCCCTCACATCAATATTAATCGTATTGAGGTGATGCCAGTGGCACAAACATTCGCAGGCTTAGTGGTGCATAAGGACTAGAGGGGAGAAAAAATATTCCCTGATAGGTGATTGTGAAACTTATCAGGGAATGAAGGCTGTTCGTTAACTTTGTTCGATTTTAGTAGCGTCTAATGCGAGTGTTGTTATTTTGTATAAATAAACAAAATAAGCAATTCCCAATGTAACGAGCGTCAAGAGTAAATAGATGACGATAGTACCAACAATGGGAGCCAAAGTCAGTTCGCATCGTAAGTGCCCTTTTACCTCTTTAGTATTTTTGTCGATAACTGTGGTGTGGTTTAAAATAAATTTGTTCATGTAAAATGGAAACAAAATTGAACCAATTCCAAACGTACATAAAATAATAAAGAACCAAAGAATAAAATGTCCAAGGATTTCAGCGACGCTTAGGTCAGATTTAAGTTTTAAACCATTCAGTGATAATGTATTCATAAAAGTTCCCCTAAAAAATAAGAATAACAGCTATATTATAGCGAGGATTGTTTTCTTAAATAAAAAGTTAAAAAATAAAAACGTTAAAATTATTAAGAGATCAAAAAAGACATCAAAAAACCGCCTAAATACTCGTGTTTGGCAACATGCATAATGTTAAAGTATGAAAAATAAATATTCAAAAAGCATTGGCCAGCTTAAAACAAGATAAAGTATTTGGGTGTTTGATGAATGTGAATCGTAACACTCTGTTCGGAACGATTTAAACATTGAAAAGCGTTTAAATACAGGTGTTCCGAACAGCATGTTAAGTTAAAAATTATTCTTCTTCAGGCAATCTAATCACTGAGAATAAAAGACCGCCCCAGATAATCAAGATGGATAAGACCATCATAATGATTGCACTAACGCTCATCTGTCTCTCCTACAGAAAGTGATGTGGTTTTCTTCCAAGGAATGAATGCCAACAATATCGCGATGACGATAAGACCAATCGACATGCCCCAACCAAAATAATTGATAAACCATTGCGGATAGCCATCGTAACCTTCAGCTAAAATTTTCTTTAGCTCGATAATGAACATAACGCACAATACAAAAGGCGTGATAAAGCCAGCGAACAAGATCCACGTATAGCCAACTTTGATCGAAGACGTCTCATTAATATGACGAGCTAGTTTAGGGAAATATCGGCATACTAAAATCAACGCAATTGAAACAAAGGCCACTAACACGATACCGAAGCTGTTGACGAATTTATCCAAAACATCTAACACAGGTAATCCAGTGGTAGTTCCAAATAAAATGATGGAGACTAATGCCATAGGAATGCACACTAGCAAAGTAGCGGGAATACGTCTTAAATTTACTTTGTCTTGAAGTGCTGCGATAATGACTTCCAAAATCGAAATCAAAGATGTTAAGCCTGCAAATACTAATGAACCAAAGAATAAAATGCCTAAGACTTCACCAAAAGGTGCTTTGTTAATAATGGTTGGGAAAGCAAAGAACGCTAGGCCGATACCACCTTTTGCGACTTCACTGACTTCTTGACCATTGGATGTGGCGATAAAACCTAATGCCGCAAAGACACCAATACCTGCTAATAACTCAAAACTACTATTGGCAAAACCCACTACTAACCCAGTTCCCGTTAAGTCGGATTTTTTCTTTAAGTAAGATGAGTAGGTAACCATGATGCCGAAACAAATAGACAGTGAAAAGAAAATCTGTCCATAAGCGGCAATCCACACGCTAGAGTCGGTAAGTTTTGACCAATCTGGCGTAAACAAAGCATCTAAGCCTTTTGCCGAGCCATCTAAGAAGAGGGCGATAACCACTAAAATCAAGAACATCACTAATAGCAATGGCATGAAAAAGCGTGAAGCCCCTGCAATACCTTTTTGTACGCCTAGTGCCATAATGCCTACAGAAATCACCCAGACAGCGATTAAAGGAATCACGACATGATTGACGAAATGAAATTCAATTCCTTTAACATCTGCCACCGATTCATACTGAATATATTGGTTCAAAAAGAAAGAAACTGGGTCATTGCCCCATGCACTACTTAGCGAATAATAAGTGTAGCTCATGGCCCAGCCGAGAATAACGGCGTAATACAGACCAATGATGACATTGATTAACACTTGCCACCAACCAATGGCTTCAAAATATTTATTTAAACGTTTAAAGGCCAAAGGCGGCGAGCCTCTAAATTTGTGACCAATCGCGTAGTCTAGAAACAACAATGGAATGCCAGCTGTTAATAATGCAACGATATAGGGAATGATAAAGGCCCCACCACCATTTTCATAGGCAACGTAAGGAAAACGCCAGATATTGCCTAATCCAACGGCAGAACCAATGGCAGCAATAATAAAAGCACTTCTTCCTGAAAAAGTTGCTCGTTGTTGAGCATGTTTCTCCATATGGAAACTCCATTTATAAGACAAAACCTTAAGTAAAACAGTATTTAAGCAAATAGTCAAGTTTTAACCATAATGTATAGCATGGTTTCATGCCCCTTATTTGCTTGCTTGACGTGAATGGAACGTTGGTTTGAGAAATGACTTTTATAGCAAAAATATTTGATTTTGGATTTAAAGCAATAGGATTTTTGCAACAGGAGGAAGGTAATGTGGAAAGGATAAGCCATTGTATCGGTCACGAGAGGTGAATTGGATCGAGTTGATTCGATGCAAATAGGAATAAGTGCTTGTTATTTAGAGGGTTCTAATAAATAAAGGGATTATTTAATCAGCGATGTTTTCACAACATACCAAAGAAAAAAAGTAAAGAAAAAAAGCAAGCAAATTGAAACAATTTAGACCTCATTAATATTCATTTTTAAAAAGTGAATGTTTTGCTTACGTATGGGTAGAACAAAAATGAATAAAAAAACTCCCATCATAAGGGGAAGATGGGAGTGAGCTTATCATAAACAGTAATGGGTGGCAGGCTACCAGTAACCTAATACTTTCCACCAGATACCGCCGATGAAAATAAAGATGAGTAGGTTAACAACACTCATGATAAAGCCTGCTTTCCACCACTCGCCCATGGTGACATAGCCAGAGTTAAAGATAACAGGTGAGGTGCCTGTAGCATAGTGTGTTAAGGACATCATAATGCTAGAGGCGGCAGCCATGATTAAGGCTAGTAGCATGGGCGGTGCTCCTAAAGAGATACCTGCAACATAGAATGCACCAAACATAGCGGTGATGTGTGCGGTTGTACTGGCAAAGAAGTAGTGAGCATACATATAGGCAAGTACTAGTAAAATGCTAGCACCTAGCCAACCCATGCCTAAATTGCTAATACCTGTTTGCAACACCCCTGAGAACCAAGAGATAAGGCCAAGTTTGTTCAAAAATGTCGCCATCATGATTAAGGCACCGAACCAAATAATGGTATCCCACGCCCCTTTTTCAGCTTTGACATCTTCCCAAGTCAAAATATTGGTGAGTAATAACAAAGATAGGCCAATAAAGGCAGTGGTGGTGGCATTGACAGTAGGAAGACCAAAGATCCAGTTGGGTAAATCAGCCCAAAGAATAAGCATAATGGTAAACACAGCCAAGGTAATCCATTCTGCGCAGGTCATTGGCCCTAATTCTTTGAGTTTGTCTTTTGCAAAAGCAATGGCATTGGGTGTTGACTTGATTTCTGGTTTGTACAAGAAATAAAGAATCAGAGGCATTAATAAAATAGCGGTCAGACCAGGTAACAACATACATAATGCCCAAGTCCCCCAAGATAAATGAATATCGCTGTGAGTGGCTTCTGCCACTAAATTCACGACTAAGGGGTTAGGAGCGGTAGCAGTAATGAACATCGCTGAGGTAATGGGGTTGGAATGGTAGTTGACCAAGGCCAGATATTTACCCATGCGATTTTCAGTACCTTTTTCAGGATTGGAGTCATAAGAACTGGCAATCGCTTTCATAATTGGGTGCATAATACCGCCACCACGGGCCGTATTGCTTGGCGTTACAGGCGACAGTAATAATTCAGAAATCGCTAAACTATAGCCAATTCCCATCGTATGACGACCAAAGATGGCGATAAAAATATATCCAATACGAGCCCCAAGGCCTGTTTTCAGAATACCGCGGGAAATCATAATGGAAATACCGATTAACCAAATAAGCGAATTGGAATAGCTACTGAGGGCATCGCTAATGGCTTTGTTGGGATTGTCATTAGTGACACCTGTTACGGCAATGCATGCCACAGCGATGATGGACAAAGCTCCGATCGGCATGGCTTTTCCAATAATGGCCGCAATAATGCCTACAAACATGGCTAATAGATGCCAAGCTTGAGGGCTGACTTTTTCAGGGACGGGGATGATGAACCAAATGATAAGTGTAATCGCCAAGGCAATAAGGCTGGGTTTTACTTTGAAGCCGACATGACTAGGTTCTACTTTGAATGCAGTATGCTTGTTCATAGTTGTGTCCTTTTTATAAATCTATGTCGGGTAAAATTATAGCAATTTACTAAGTTCTAGGGGTTTTCCCTAGAACGTTTTTTTAAAAATCATGAATGAATGGTGCAGAAGGGCAATGCATTGCGATAAGTGTTTATTCGTTTTCTGAATGTAGGTAGTTTTTGCCTTTTAACTGTATGTGGGCCCCTAGTGGTGCACCGACGGCAAAGGGGAGGTTGGTTTGTAAGGAACGAGCAAAATCGCCTTGGTACAACTTGCTGCCTTGATGAGTAAGGTTTGAATGAGCATCTGCATAGATTTTGCCACCAATATTACGCCATAGTTTGCAAAAAGCGTAATCTTCAGAAAGATATCGTTTGGATTGAGGATCAACCATTACATCGAAAAAGCGATAATGAAAGCCTTTGTTTTCTACACCAATCGAGTCGGGTACATAATTGAGATCAGGATAGGCTTGGATGAGTTTTTCAAACACCTGACGTTTTATCATCATGAAACCAGTAGGTGCTTCATCAATTTCAAAGAATCCATCAGGTCCAATCACAATATCGGCCGTGTTTTCTTGGATGCTATTGTGATTAACGGTGTATCGCATGTAATGAGCGTTGAACTCAGCTTCTGTCATCTTTTCTGGCACACCTTCCGTTGGCCAGTTCTCATGTTTTAACGGATATACACCACAAGCGATATCGTAATCAGACATTAATAATCTTAGAAATGCTTGTGCCGAAAAACCAATATCGCTATCAATCCAACATAGATGTGTCCATTGGGGGTTAGCAAGAAAATCAGCTACCATATTGTTTCTGGCTCGTGTGATGAGGCTTTCACCTTGTTGTAATTTGATTTGTAAGTTCAGTTTATGTTCTGTCATGACTGATACAAGATTCAGTAATGAAATAACATAATTATGAAAGTATTTGCCATCGTGGCTAGGCGTCATCACAATGGGATAAAGAGCGGGCTGTTTAGTGTCTGGTGTCATGGTGAGTAAGATTTGAGATATTAGATTGTAAATTTATACGGGTATAGCATAGGTTTGATAGCGTAAGGCTATAGGTTATTTATAGCAAATTAAATAAGCCTTCTATTGTTGAATCGGTGGTTTGATTGAACATGACTAAGCTACACATCATCACTATTTTAGTGGATTTTTGTAGTTAGGTTGAGTTGGTTGGGGAATGAGAGAATTAAAAGCTAGATGAAAGGGTAAAAAAGTGGTTCAAAAAATAAAGTATAGCGATTGACGCCAATAATGGACCAATCGCTATTCATGACATGGCTTATTTATTCAAAGCCAATGCTGTTCTAACGCCCGCGGCATAATCAGGATCTGCTTTTTCAAAATGAATTAATTGTTGATCGATGATGGTTTGTGGGACACCTTGCATAGACTCTGAAATGTTTTTAAATAAGCGTTGTTGTTGTTCTGAACCTAATAGTCGGAACAAAGCTCCCGGTTGAGAGTAATAGTCCTGGTCATCTTCTCGATGGTTGTAGTGGTCTGCTGGCCCACGTAAAGGTAAAGGTGGCTCAGTTGAACGAACGCTTTCTTGGAATTGTTCTATATGGTTAGGTTGATAATTAATTGTGCCACCTTGGTTGCCATCGACACGCATTGCCCCATCGCGATGAAATGAAAATGGGCAACGCGGAGCATTGACGGGGATTTGAGCATGATTAATGCCTAAACGATAGCGTTGCGTATCACCGTAAGCAAATAAACGTCCTTGTAACATGCGATCAGGAGAAAAACCGATACCAGGGACAATATTTGCAGGAGTAAATGCCGATTGCTCCACTTCTGCAAAGTAGTTTTCTGGATTACGATTCAGTTCCAATACGCCTACTTCTATTAAAGGATAATCAGCGTGTGGCCAAACTTTGGTTAAATCAAAGGGATTGATAGCATAGGTTTGTGCTTGCTGTTCAGTCATGATTTGAACGCATACGGTCCACCTTGGAAAATTGCCTTGTTCGATATGTTCATATAAATCTCGTTGGGCAGATTCACGGTCTTTTCCGACCACTTGCGCTGCTTCTTCATTTGTGTAAAAAGCATGGCCTTGTTGAGATTTGAAGTGGAATTTTACATAAAAACGTTCATTTTGTTCGTTAATAAAACTATAGGTATGTGATCCATAACCATTCATTTGGCGATAGTTTTGAGGTAATCCGCGATCGCTCATTAAAATGGTTACTTGATGAAGGGATTCGGGGTGTTTAGACCAAAAGTCCCAAGCAGCTGTTGCGCTACGTAAATGCGTGCGAGGATCGCGTTTTTGTGTGTGAATAAAATCAGGGAATTTTAGGGGGTCTCGGATAAAGAAAACGGGGGTGTTATTGCCTACTAAGTCCCAATTCCCTTCTTCGGTATAGAACTTGACAGAAAAGCCTCTTACATCACGTTCTGCATCAGCGGCACCTGCTTCACCCGCCACTGTTGAAAAACGTAAAAATACGTGGGTCTGCTTGCCGATTTGATTAAATAAATTAGCTTTAGTATAGGCAGTGATATCGTGGGTAACTGTAAATGTACCATAGGCTCCCGATCCTTTAGCATGAACAACGCGTTCAGGGATTCGCTCACGATCAAAATGAGCTAGCTTTTCTACTAGCCAAACATCTTGTAATAGTATAGGGCCACGAGGACCTGCTGTTAAACTGTTTTGGTTGTGGGATACTGGACAACCGTTAGCAGTGGTCATTACTTTCTTATCGCTCATTTACTTCTCCTTATATGATAACTTTTTCAAAACGATTTTTAAATGATAAAGAAAATTTATTAATAAGTAAAATTAAATATTTTTTATAAATCGATAGTTTTTATTAATGGCGGTAGGCGTAAGTAAGTTAATGCCAATGTTTAAGGGTGTTTGTGTGCATAGATAAAATAGAGTGAGGATTGAAATAAGGGGGGGTGACAATTGAGTTAGGAAACCTGAGAGAACGCACACTATAGAGACAGGAGGATTTTAGAGGTGCTTTATGATGTGAGGGGCATAGTGATCTGGTAGGATGGTTGCTAAGGCTAAAAGGGTGGTTTTGGTGGAGGTGCGTTTTTTTTGGGGGGGGGTAAGGAGCAAAAAAATGACCCTCTATTTTGAAATTGAAAATAGGGGGTCAAGGTTTGGTTGTTTTTTGGCAGATTACTTGTGTTTTAAAATGGCTTCGTTAGCCTCAGCATTGTATTTCTTGCTGATGTAAGCCTGTTGTGCAATGGAAAGAATGTTATTTACTAACCAGTAGAGTACGAGACCTGCTGGGAAGAAGAACATGAATGCCCCGAAAATCAACGGCATGATTTTCATCATTTTGGCTTGCATCGGATCGGCTGGGGTAGGGTTCAATGCAAACTGCAAGAACATGGATAAAACCATCAATACAGGTAAAATGTAATAGGGGTCAGTCACGCTTAAATCATGAATCCAGCCTAACCATGGGGCACCGCGTAGTTCGACGCTGGACTGAATCACGCGATATAATGTGAAGAATACGGGGATTTGCAATAAGATAGGCAAACATCCACCCATTGGGTTAATCTTCTCATCTTTATACAACTGGAACATCGCGGCATTGAGCTTTTGTCGATCATCGCCATATTGTTCGCGAATCGCATTCATACGAGGAGCAACGCGTTTCATTTTGGCCATGGATTTATAGCTGGCCGCAGACAATGGGAATAAAATAAGTTTGATAACAATGGTCAGAATGATAATGGTCCAACCCCAGTTGCCCACAATAGAATGGATCCATGCCATAAATGAGAACATGGGTTTGGCCAAAATCGTTACCCATCCATAATCAACCACAACATCTAAAGTAGGGTTAACGGCTGCTAATCCAGCTTTATCTTGTGGACCTACCCAAAGATTGGCTTGCGTGGTGATGCTGGCGTTAGGAGCTAATGTCGGTAACGCTGAAATCGTACTTAACGCATATCGATCATCGCCAACTTTTCTAGCACTTAAATGATGTGTGATGGTTTGATCAGGTACCCACGCCGTCACAAAGTAATGCTGAACATAACTAATCCAGCCTGCTTTGGTTTCTTTTGTATATTCTGCGTCATTGTCCGCAATATCGCTGAATTTTAATTTTTGGAATTTCCCTGATTCGGTATAAAGTGCTAGTCCGTGGAATGAGTGATCAAACTTCTGTGTACCGACTGGATCAGCACTGTTTCGTGTAATTTGATAATATTGAGAAGCAGTAATATCGTGATCAGAGATATTGGTAATCTTATCGTTGACTAAAATATCGTAACTGTTGTTCTCAATAGTGTAAGTACGAACGACTTGTAATCCACCTTTTTGTGCTTCAAAACTAACAAGGGTGCGGTTATCTTGTTTCTCAGTTTTTAAATAAGTAAAAAGTGTTTTCTGATTAGGATAGACATCAGGAGTGGCACCACTCAGCCCTGTTTGAGCAACAAAGAAATTATTCGGATCGTTGTCCAAAAGAAGCGTTTGTTGGGTGTTATCGACAGCGTGTTGGTGTGCCAATAACTCGGCATAAACAAGCTGAGCCCCTAATGTATCAAATTTTAGGCGATATAAATCGGTAGAAACGTCAATGAGTTCTCCAGTCGCTTGAGCGAGTGTTGTCTGACTGTCGATAGCCGCTTCCTTAGTGGTGGATATAGGCAAGTTCGGCGTTTCGTTACCCTGACTGCTCGTTTGGACGGGCGTAGGGTTGGTGTATTGATGCCAATTGTTCCAAATTGTAATCGTACAAAAGGCCACAATTAGCCATAACATAAGTTGTCTAAAATTCATATTTCTCGTATCAAGTTGAAAAAAACAGAAAGCTAACAGTTTAACCTAATATCGGTATTTTCTAATATAAAACTTGATACGGATACTTAAAATTATTAGCGATAGGCAAAGAGGCTGATGTTGAGTGGGGCGTTGAGGTGTGCAAAAGGTTGTTTGAGTAAAAAAGTGGTGAGTTTTAAATAGGTTTGCAGTGATATCAGCTTCACTGGTGATACGCAAAAGTCTGTGTTGAGTTTAGACGCGTTGAAGGTGGGTGATGAGGGCGTTAAAAGGAGGTGAATCATCCATTCAAGGCGTATTTTGGTGAGGTGTTTTGTTTTTAGATCGTGGTTCAGGAACAGGATCATGCCCACCTTGGCACCAAGGACCGCATCTCAAAATACGATAAGCACCTAAATAGCTTCCTTTAAAAGGGCCGTGTAATTGGATCGCCTGCATGGTGTAGTGAGAACAAGTGGGCATAAACCGACATTGACGGCCAATAAAAGGACTTAATGTAATTTGATAAAGACGAATCAATTTTAATAAACACCAAGCAACGGCGTTATTCATCTTTTTTATCATAATGAGTAAGGGTCGTAAAAACTAAAGGATAGTAAAAACTTATTTTATCGCTTTTCTTGTTGAGTACCAATACGACTTGTGTCACACTCGTTATGGAGATAAGGGTTTGAATGGGAGGGTAATTGGCCTCATTATGATTGCTTATCTTGAGGTATGTTGATAAATGCCTTTTGAAGTAAGAAAAGGGTTTCTTCGTGAACGATTTTTTTTAATGCACGCAAACTGCAGTGGGGCGGTTGTCGATAAAGACGAAACACATAGTCTGATAGGAGGATATCTGCTTGATGGGTACGAAAGCATTCACGAATCACTCGTTTAATGGTGTTGCGAGAAACCGCTCGTTTGGCAAATTTCTTGCCGATAACCAAACCTAAACGCGGATGGGTATAAGAAAAGGAAGAGCTTAGGTCGGTCATCAAAACGAAATGACGGGTCTTTCCTAAGCATCTTCCTTTCAGTGTGCGAGCAAAATCATCCGCACGACGAAGTCTAGCATCTGAACGAAATTTAAATAATGAATTATTCAAGACGTTCTTATTGAAAATTCGATTACACTGCTAGACGTTTGCGGCCTTTTGCACGACGTGCATTGATCACAGCACGTCCACCACGAGTTTTCATGCGTACACGAAAACCATGAGTGCGTTTGCGACGCGTAACCGATGGTTGATATGTGCGTTTCATAATTAATTCCTGAATGTTTTCTAAATAAACGAAAGATTTTAAATGATAATTATAAAATATTCAATCCATTTTTATCTACTAGGTTTAAATTTCTAGAAAAGTATATAATGTATGTTTGGAAATTTTGGTGTCAATGATGGAAGAAAAGTTTTGGGATGAGTTTCTTAACTTTGTTCGCCCAAATATGAATGAACATGTGTTTGCACTTTGGGTTGAACCGATGAAGTTCATTCGATGGGATCAGGCAGAAAAAACCTTAGAGGTGTCTGTGCCTAATCCGATGAAACTCAAGTACGCAATCGCTAATTATAAGAAAGTAATTGAAAGCCTTGCCGATGATTTTTTTGGTGTTCAAGGGACGGATGTTCGCTTTGTATTAGACACGAATAAAGATGTGTTGGCGAATAAAATCTCGATATCAAATATTTCTATCTCAAAAAACGTTTCAGAAAATACGGCTCATTCTGCTTCCATGATGCCAAAATCAGCCCCATTGAGCTTAGATGAAAAGTTGAAATCCTTTGGTATCAACCCCCAACAGAGTTTTGAGAATTTTGTGGAGGGGCAGGAAAATAAAATGGCGGTGGCATCGGCGTTGCAAGTGGTGAACTGTCCAGGAGAGATGGGTAATAATCCTTTGTTTATTTATGGCAATACTGGGCTAGGTAAAACGCATATGATGCAGGCTATTGGTATTGAACTGATTAAACAGGATAAGGTCAAAAAAGCACAGTTTATTTCTGCCCAAACTTTTTTGAACAATTATGTTAAAGCGGCCCGCACTAAGGATTATGATAGTTTTCGACAGGATTATGAATCGCTAGATTTGTTGTTGATAGACGATATTCAGATATTGGTGGGCAAAGAAGTCACGATTAATGAGTTTTTTAATCTATACGAGATTTTATTGAATAATCAGTGTCAGGTAGTCATTACGTCAGATGTGCCTGTCAATCAGTTAAAAGGGTTTCATCAGCGACTGATTTCAAGATTTAGTTCAGGGTTGACGGTGGGTATGCGTGCTCCGGGATTGGAGATGCGACAAGCGATTGTTGAACGTAAGGCCCAGCAACAAGGCCTAGAGCTAGGTGAGGGAGTGTCCTTTTATATTGCGCGAAATATTGAGCGAAACGTGCGTGAGTTAGAGGGGGCGATTAACCGTTTGAAGACCTATGCTATGAGTTTTGGTCAACGAGTCATCGATATCGACTGCTGTCGTAGTGTGATTTCTGGCTATATTACAACGACGTTAAGTCATGTTGGGATCGAAGAAGTTAAGAAAACGGTGGCAGACTATTATAATGTGAGAATTCAGGATATTAATTCAAAGAATCGTCGCAAAAAAATCGCATTGGCCAGACATGTGGCGATGTACTTGTGTCGAGAGTTGGTCAAAAAAAGCCAGACAGAGATTGGAGAGGCATTTGGTAAAGATCACACGACTGTGATGCATGCTTGTAATAAAATAGCATCTAACAGAGAGACAGATAGTGAATTAAATCATCAGTTAAATATATTGGAACAAAGCATTAAGGGATAAACTATGCAGTTGTTAAAAACGTCAAAAGAGTCGATATTAAAACCGTTACAGACGGTGGCGGGGATTATTGAAAATCGTTCAGCCAAGCCTATTTTGGTGAATGTGTTGATTGAAAAGAAAGGCGGTCAGCTATCTTTTTTGGCAACAGATGAATCAGTCCAGATTAAAACCCATGCCCAAATTGGATTGGGGGATAGCGAGATGGCGACAACAGTGGCTGCTAGAAAGTTGCTAGATATTTTAAGGGCATTGCCTGATGGTGCAGATGTTTCCTTAGAAGAAGAGGGGGGCATGATTGTCGTGAAGTCAGGACGTAGTCGCTATACTTTACAGACTTTGCCTAGCATGGATTATCCTGTGGTGAAACAGCCAGAAAACTGGACGTTAAGCTTTGCAATGCCTCAGCGTATTTTGTGCAAATTATTGAATCAAGTGCATTATGCGATGGCTGAAAAAGACATCCGTTATTACCTAAATGGGGTGTTGCTTGAGTTTAAAGGTAATGTGCTAACAGCGGTGGCAACTGATGGGCATCGTATGGCAAAATCTGTTGCGGTCGTAGAGGGAATTAGCGGTGCGGATCATTCCATTATCATCCCTCGTAAAGCGATTCACGAATTGCAGCGTTTGTTGGACGAAAGTGATGAGTTGGTGACCGTTGGCCTTACGGATAGCCAGATCTCTTTATCGTTTGGTGATGTAGAGATTGTTTCTAAACTGGTAGAAGGTAAGTTCCCAGATTATTCACGTGTGATTGATACGACTTATGAGATTTCTATTCATATCAATCGTGAGGAATTGTTAGGTGCTTTGAGACGTTCAACAGTATTGTTAGCGGCAGATAAAAAGGACCAAAAAGGGGTCAAACTGCACTTTGAAAATAATATGTTGCGTTTGCAAGCCCATAATAGCGAACAAGAAGAATCGATGGAAGAAGTAGCGATCCATTATGAGGGGGTACCCATCGATACAGCCTTTAAATCTTCTTATCTTCAAGATGTGTTAGCGATGGCTAAATCTGAAGAAGTAGTGTGGACTTGCCAAAGCAGTGGAAGTTCTTCGGTATTTATCACGATCCCCCAAGATGATACGTTCCGATATGTTGTAATGCCCATGCGTGTTTAACTAGTAAAAGATTTTATTTATGTCAGAAAATACAAATTACGGTGCCGACTCGATTAAGATGCTCAAAGGCCTTGAGGCTGTTCGTAAACGTCCAGGGATGTACATTGGTGATACTTCGGATGGAACAGGTCTTCATCACATGGTCTTTGAGGTGGTGGATAATGCGATAGATGAGGCATTAGCTGGATATTGTGATGATATTGTCGTGACCATTCATGCGGATAATTCGATTTCCGTTTCCGATAATGGACGAGGCATCCCAACGGATATTCACCAAGGAGATGAACATCACCGAAGTGCCGCAGAAATCGTGATGACGGAGCTGCATGCGGGTGGTAAGTTTGACCAAAATTCTTATAAAGTGTCTGGTGGCTTGCATGGCGTGGGGGTGTCCTGCGTGAATGCTTTGTCTGAATGGTTGAAACTGAAAATCTTTAGACAAGGCCATATCCATGAGATGGAGTTTCGCCGTGGAGAACGCGTTGAGCCACTAAAAGTAACGGGTGATACCGATAAAACGGGGACGGTTGTACGCTATTTGGCTGATCATGAGATTTTTGGCAAGATTGAGTACCATTATGAAATTTTGTCAAAACGCCTAAGAGAGTTATCTTTCCTAAATAATGGCGTGGCAGTAAGATTGGTCGATGAACGCGAAGGTAAGGAAGAAAACTTTGCTTTTTCTGGCGGTGTTCAAGGTTTCGTCGCTTACATTAATCGTGGCAAAACCACTTTGAACTCAAACATCTTCTCAGTAAGTACCAGCTCCAATGCAGGTGGTGTGGAAGTAGGTGTAGATGTAGCGATGCAGTGGAATGACAGCTTTTCAGAGAATGTGTTGTGTTTCACGAACAATATTCCTCAACGCGATGGTGGAACGCATCTAACAGGCTTGCGTGCAGCCATGACTCGCGTGATTAACAAATATATCGCTGATAATGAATTGGCTAAAAAAGCAAAAGTGGAAACAACCGGCGATGATATGCGTGAGGGGTTGGCATGCGTTCTATCTGTGAAAGTGCCAGAACCCAAGTTTTCTAGCCAAACTAAAGACAAGCTGGTTTCTAGTGAGGTTAGACCAGCGGTTGAAGAAGCTGTAGCAAGAGAGTTAGAGACATGGTTGCTAGAAAATCCCAATGATGCCAAAGCGATTTGTGGGAAAATTATCGAGGCTGCTCGTGCTCGTGAAGCTGCTCGTAAAGCAAGAGAAATTACCCGTCGTAAAAGTGTCTTAGAGGGAGCGGGCCTACCAGGTAAATTAGCGGATTGCCAAGAAAAAGATCCTGCAAAGTCTGAGCTTTATATTGTCGAGGGTGACTCAGCGGGTGGTTCTGCAAAACAAGGTCGTGACCGTAAGTTCCAAGCTATTTTGCCTTTGCGAGGTAAAGTGCTAAACGTTGAAAAAGCACGTTTTGATAAATTAGTGGCCAGTGAACAGATTGCGACATTGATTACTGCTTTGGGTACGAATATTGGCCCTGATTTTAATGTCGAAAAATTACGTTATCACCGCATCATTATCATGACCGATGCGGACGTGGACGGTGCACACATTCGTACCTTACTGTTGACATTGTTCTATCGTCAAATGCCTGAATTGGTGGAACGCGGTTATATCTACATTGCCCAACCTCCTTTATACAAAGCAAAAGTCGGTAAAGAAGAGCAGTATTTGATCGATGAGAAAGAAGAAGCACGTTTCATGCAGAAAGTCGCCTTGAAATCGGCAGGATTGGTGCCTGCTGAGGGTAAAGACCCTATTGTGGATGAAGCGTTGGAAAACTTGATGAACATTTATGAACGTGCCGATCAGGTGATTCATAAATTATCAAAAGTAAAAGATGAGGGAGCTTTATCGGTGATTGCAGAGGGCGTTGGTTTAGACTTCTCAACCCCTGAAAAAGCTCAAGCAACCGCAGCGGCTTTGCAAGCGGCTTTAACGGATCCAAGCATGCCGAATGCTGTAACCGTTACGTTGAAACAGGATGCTGAAACATCGGCCCATTATATTGAAGTGGTGCGTATTCATCATGGTAACGCACGCATTTCTCACTTTACGCCTGAATTTACCCAAACCCCTGATTATGCCGTATTGGCAGGAGCTTCCCAAACCTTTCATCAGTTGATCGGCAAAGGTGCTTATGTTTGGAAAGGCGAGGGCGATAAGCGTGTAGAAATGGCGGTGAGTGACTTCCGTGAAGCAGTCCAATGGCTACGTTCACAAGCTGAAAAATCAGTTACGAAACAACGTTACAAGGGTTTAGGTGAAATGAACGCTGAACAGCTTTGGGAAACCACGATGGATCCTAAAGTGAGACGTTTATTACGTGTTCAGGTAGAAGATGCTATCGCGGCTGATGCGATTTTTACCATGTTGATGGGCGATCAGGTTGAGCCACGACGTGACTTTATCGAAACCAACGCCTTGTCCGTTGCAAACTTGGATATTTGATATGTACATAATGTCCCTAGATCAAGGTACGACTTCCAGCCGTACCTTAATTTTTGGATCAAAAGGCTTGTTGATTTCCATTGCTCAAGAAGAAGTGGGTATCCAAGCTCCAAGAAATGGTTACGTGGAGCAAAATGCTCACCATTTGTGGTTATCACAATTTGATACCATGAAAAAAGCCTTGGAGAAAGCCAATATTCCCGCTTATCAAATCAGTGGGATTGGTATCACGAACCAAAGAGAAACGACGATTTTATGGCGAAAGGATACGGGGCAAGCGATTGGTCCAGCCTTGGTTTGGCAAGATAGACGTACGCATGAATGGTGCCGATCTTTGGTGGAACAAGGTCATTTAGAAACCATTCAATCCATTACAGGCCTAAAATCCGATCCGTACTTTAGTGCGAGTAAAATTCGTTGGATGTTGGATCATTATCCCGATGCGAAAAACCTTGCAGCATCAGGTAAATTAGCCTTTGGCACGGTTGATAGTTGGTTAATTTGGCAATTGACCAAAGGACAACGACATATTACGGATGTCACGAATGCTTCGCGTACGATGCTGATGGATATAGAAACCGAGCAATGGTCTGATACCTTATTAGATTTATTTGATATTCCTAAATCAATTTTGCCAGAAATCGTGCCCAGTGCAGGGGAGTTAGCGTACACACATAAAGATTTGTTTGGTGTAGAAATCCCTATTTATGCGGTGTTGGGCGACCAACAATCTGCTTTATTAGGACATGGTTGCGAGGAACCTGGCACGGCTAAAAATACCTACGGCACGGGTTGTTTCCTATTGATGAATACGGGACAAAAACTACAGCGAAGCACCCATCAGCTATTAAGCACGATTACTTGGAAAAAAGATGTCAATGAAGCCAGTAATTATGCACTTGAGGGTAGTATTTTTATGGCAGGTGCGATCGTTCAATGGTTAAGAGATGGGTTGGGACTGTTTAAAGCCTCTCATGAAGTGGAAGCACTGGCGATGGAAGTGTCAGACAGTAATGGCGTGGTGTTAGTGCCAGCCTTTACTGGATTGGGGGCTCCTTATTGGGATGCACAGGCTCAAGCCGCAATTCTTGGCATGACTCGTGGTACGCATCGTGCCCATATCGCTAGGGCAGCCTTAGAAGCCATTGCTTATCAAGTCGCTGATGTACTAAATGCCATGCAAAAAGACACCAATGTTGCATTGACCGAGTTGTGTGTCGATGGGGGTGCCAGCAAAAATGATCTATTGATGCAATTCCAAGCGGATATTTTGGGAGTGCCCGTATTGAGACCTGTTATGTCAGAGATGACGGCGTGGGGCGTGGCAAAACTAGCGGGTGAAGTGTCAGGACTTTTCCAATCCAAAGAAGTGAAGTGGACCTTAGATCGGGCGTTTGAGCCGAGTCTATCGGAAGACGAACGATGCACAAAATTAGCCCTTTGGCATCAAGCCGTCAATAAGGTTCTTTCTAGGAATCCATCCCTGTAACTGTATCAATATGACAACAGTTTTGAGAACTTGCTATTTACGTCAAATATTAACATTGACAGTATTATGGTTTCTTCTTAAAATGAACTCATCTATGATATAGATCTTTCAAAGGGGAAAGCCCCACATTTAGTTGATTTTATTAGCTTAATGTGGGGCCATTTTTTATTTATTCATCGGCGATTTTTTTATTTACCGTACCTCGTTGATCCTTTAATTAGCAGGTGTAATGAGCTAGAATAAGAACGATAATTTGCTAACTTACAAAGGATTGGTATGAGAATTGGAATTCCAAAGGAAATCCTATCGAGTGAAACACGTGTTGCAGCGACTCCCTCTACAGTGACTCAACTGATTAAATTAGGGTTTGAGGTCGCTATCCAGACAGGGGCTGGTATTAAAGCGAGTTTCGATGATAAGGCGTATGAAGAAGCAGGTGCTTTGGTATTATCAGATAAAGAGGTTTGGCAATCAGACTTGGTTTATAAGGTTAATCCACCCACGCTAGAAGAAATCAAACAGATGAAAGCGGGGGCGACATTAGTGTCTTTTGTGCAGCCAAGCTTGAATCCAGATATTGTCAAACAAGCGGCCACTCAGAACATTACATTACTAGCCATGGATATGGTGCCACGTATCTCTCGTGCCCAATCTTTAGATGCTTTGTCATCGATGGCGAATATTAGTGGTTACCGAGCTGTAGTGGAAGCTGCTCATGAGTTTGGACGTTTCTTTACAGGTCAAATTACCGCTGCAGGTAAGGTGCCTCCAGCTAAGGTGTTGATTATCGGTGCGGGCGTGGCAGGATTGGCGGCGATTGGTACGGCCAGCTCTTTGGGTGCCATCGTCAGAGCATTTGATACACGCCCTGAAGTGGCTGAACAAATTGAATCGATGGGTGGACAGTTCCTGAAACTGGACTTTAAAGAAGATGGTTCTAGCTCGGATGGTTATGCCAAAACCATGTCTGAGGAATTTATTAAAGCGGAGATGGCGTTATTTGCACAGCAAGCAAAAGAAGTCGATATTATCATTACCACGGCAATGATTCCTGGTAAACCCGCTCCCCGTTTGATTACCAAAGAAATGGTCGCTAGCATGAAACCGGGATCCGTTATTGTGGATATGGCGGCCGCGACAGGTGGAAATTGCGAATTGACACAGGCAGGCCAATTAACCGTTACGGATAATGGGGTGAAGATTATTGGTTACACGGATTTAGCAGGACGTTTGGCCGCTCAGTCTTCTCAGTTGTATGCAAGTAACCTAGTGAACTTGACGAAGTTAATCTGCAAAGAGAAAAATGGCGAGGTCACTTTAGATCAAGAAGATGTCATTATTAGAAATATGACCGTGGTCTTAGCGGGACAGATTACGTTCCCACCGCCTCCAATTAGTGTATCGGCGACAGCACCTACCCAAACCGCGAAAAAACAAATGGTGACAAAACAAGCGGAAGCACCTGCTGCCAAATGGCCTTGGGTACTTTTGGCGGTCATCGTGATGTTGTGTATTGCCCAATACGCTCCTTTGGCTTTCTTGTCGCATTTAATGGTGTTCGTACTATCTTGTGTGGTGGGCTATTACGTTGTATGGAATGTATCGCATTCTTTACACACGCCTCTTATGTCGGTGACGAATGCTATTTCTGGTATTGTGATTATTGGGGCATTATTGCAAGTCGCTCAAGGTCACGCTTTTGCGAGCATCCTTGCTTTTGTTTCCGTACTGGTTGTCAGTATCAATATTTTTGGTGGCTTTACTGTCACCCAACGTATGTTAAAAATGTTCCGTAAAGAGGGTAAATAAGATGAGTCAGTCTTACGTTATTACTGCTTATATTGCTGCGTCACTTTGTTTTATCCTTAGTTTATCGGGATTGTCACGACAAGAAACGGCCCAAAGAGGCAATCTACTGGGTATCGTGGGGATGGCGATTGCCGTGTTAGCGACGTTGTTTTCAAGTGATGTCAATGGTACGGTGGCCATTATCTTTGCCATGTTAGTAGGTGGTGCTGCAGGGATTGTGTTGGCAAAACGTGTTGAAATGACCCAAATGCCAGAATTAGTGGCGATTCTACATAGCTTTGTAGGGTTGGCGGCTGTGTTTGTGGGCTATAACAGTTACATGCTATCAGACCTATCGGCGGCCCCTGCTTTAAATAACTTATCAGAAACGATTTTAACCGTGTTAACTCAGGCTCAAATCGGTGATGTGAACGCTGATACACAGGCTATGCACAATATCCACCTTATCGAAATATTTTTAGGGGTGTTTATTGGTGCGGTGACTTTCTCAGGTTCTATCGTTGCTTTTGGCAAGTTAAGAGGCTTTATTAGTAGTAAGCCTTTAATGTTGCCTTATAAACACGGATTGAATCTGGCGGCTTTGCTTGTGTCACTCATTCTGATGATCATCTTTGTATCGGTCGATGGTAGTGCATTTTGTTTGATTTTGATGACACTCATTGCGTTGGCATTTGGCTGGCATTTAGTGGCTTCTATCGGCGGTGCAGACATGCCAGTGGTCGTATCCATGTTGAACTCGTATTCAGGCTGGGCAGCGGCCGCAGCAGGTTTCATGTTAAGCAATGATTTGCTGATTGTAACGGGTGCTTTGGTCGGTTCATCAGGGGCGATCCTTTCTTACATTATGTGTAAAGCAATGAACCGTTCATTTATCTCTGTTATCGCAGGTGGCTTTGGTACAGGCGGTTCTAGTGCCTCTAGCGATGAAGAAGAGGGTGAATATCACGAAATCAGTACAGAGGGGGTGGCCGAACTATTAAAAAATAGTACGTCGGTTATTATCACGCCAGGATACGGTATGGCGGTGGCTCAGGCCCAATACCCTGTGGCAGAAATTACCTCACTACTTCGCGAAAAAGGCGTGAATGTGCGATTTGCGATTCATCCCGTCGCAGGTCGTCTGCCAGGTCATATGAACGTATTGCTCGCTGAAGCACACGTGCCTTACGATATTATGTTAGATATGGATGAGATTAACGATGACTTCCCTGATACGGACACGGTGTTGGTAATCGGTGCCAATGACACGGTTAACCCAGCGGCCAATGAAGATCCTAATAGTCCGATTGCGGGTATGCCTGTGCTAGAAGTTTGGAAAGCGAGTCAGGTCGTTGTCTTTAAACGCTCAATGAATACGGGTTATGCGGGGGTCCAAAACCCATTATTCTTCCGTGAAAACACAAGTATGTGTTTTGGCGATGCCCGTGAAACAGTTGATGCGATTTTGAAAGCATTAAAATCCTAATGGCATCAATGATGAAGAAGGGAGGCAAGCCAACGCCTCCCCTTCCTGTTAAAGATGGCATTGCACCCAGTCGGGTACGTTTAGTGCGAGGTGAATGGCCGAATCTTTACGCTTTCCTATGTTGGCGATTTGCTCACCTCGATTCTCGTTACATTCAAGAACAACTTGCCTCAGGTGCGATGGTCAATGACGAGGGAGAGCCTTTATCCGCAGATAGTCCATATCGCCCCGACTCTTGGATTTGGTACTATCGCAAAGTCCCTAATGAAGCTCCTAATCCGTTTGAATTAACGATTATTTACGAAGACGAACATCTAGTCGTTGTCGATAAACCGCATTTTATGGCCACGATTCCAGGCGGCAAATACCTTAAAGAAACCGCTGTGATTCGGTTAAGGGAAATGCTGAACAACCAAGAGATTAACCCTATTCATCGTTTAGATAGAGATACAGCAGGGTTGCTTTTATTTTCTAAAAAAGTAGAAGTTCGAGGCGTTTATCAAAGTTTATTTCAAACCAGAGACATTGAAAAAACCTATGAGTGCGTAGCCCCTTATCGTGCCGATTTAGCACTTCCTTTAACTTATCGCAGTTATTTGGCTCGAAGCGATCAATTTTTTGTGATGAAAGAATATGACCGTGAACCTAATAGCGAAACGCGTATTACTTTATTAAGCCATGCGAATGGACTGGGGCATTATTTATTGGAACCTGTTACGGGTAGAAAACATCAGCTAAGAGCCCATATGAATGCTTTAGGGGTGCCTATTTTAAATGATGAGTTTTATCCTACATTATTGCCTGCTCGTGAAGTGGGTGATTTTAGCCGTCCCTTGCAATTGCTGGCGCGATCAGTAAGATTTATCGATCCGTTGAGTCAAAAAGAACATGTTTTTGAAAGTCGTCTAACCTTAGAAATGGCGAAGCAGTGTTATCACGATCATTGAACGTCGTTAAGGGTGTCTGGTGGCGGATCGACGGGGTGGCCGTTGTTACGTGAGCAAAGAGGCGGTTGTTCAGTTAACAGATGTGCTGTGGTGGAGGTGGTGATAGAACTGTTTCGATCTACCGATCATTGCTGACGGGGATAAATGGCGAGACTGGCTATGTGAGGGATAAGGCGGTTGTTTAGTTAGTGAGTGCTTGATAGCGGATAGGGAATAGGTTGTGATAGAACATCGTTTGAAACATGTTGAGGTGATAGAGATGTCGAGGGGATAGTGAAGATGGGTGTTAAGATGGTCGTTTGGTGAAGATAAAACAGACAAGTGATTGAGACAGACAAAGGCTTTATATGGAGATGTGGGATGCGGGTAAATCGTTCATCTGAATTACAAGTGGATACATTATTAAAAGATAATCTTTTGGTGGAAGCTTGTGCAGGGGCTGGGAAAACCAGCTATATCGTGGATTTGGCAATTTATGAAGCGAAGTATGAACCTGCAGAGGATGCAAAAAGTTTGATTTTGACTTTTACACGATCAGCCAGAGAAGTCGCCAAACAATACATTAAAGATCGCGATGCAGAACATTTTCTTTTAGATGCCGATCTTCTGTCGTCATCCGCAAAAATTAAGGTGATGACACTGGATGAGATGGCTTATTCATTGTTGTCATTCTGGGGCGATGATTATCAATTATTGGACTTGGAAACCGTCATTGAACAGATTTTGCCCGATGTGATAGACGAATATGCTCAAGTGTTTAAAGAAGAACATATTGATTTACCTTTGTTAACACGTGAGAATCTTTATTTGATTTTTGAAGATATTTCTTTGTACCGACATTCCAAATCGTATCAGTTAGATTCGGCCGATGTTTATCAAACATTTCATTTTTCCTTGCCTTTTGTAGAAACGATATTTGCTTGCTATGAACAGTATCGTTCGCATTGGACGAATGGACAAGGACCAAAGGGCGTATTTGGATTTCGCACCGTACAAGAGTTGTGCTATGACCTATTGGTGATGAGTGAGTATGAACACACGATGCCACAAGCATGGCGTTATGCTCATATCATGATTGATGAATTTCATGATGTCACGCCATTGTACCTTGACGTGGTGACCTTGGTTGCTAATTTGATGGCGAATGACAGAGGGCGTTCTTGTCAGTTAGTGGCCGTGGGAGACCGTTTCCAAAGTTTGAATATATGGCGAACCCAAGACAGCACCTCTGTTTTTGAATTGTATAAAAACGCATATAATCCAGAAGTCGTGTATCTTGATAAAAGTTATCGTTACGGAAAGGCCATTGCTAAACGCGTTCAGAAGATTACAAACGACCAAAGAGGTACGCATTTAAACAGTCTTGAAGACCGCAGCGAGGTGCGTTTTGAGGTGACTTCAGCAGATAAACAATTACCGACTACGCTTATCGTTCAACATCGATCCGACTTGGTCTCTGCGGCCTTTTATATGTTGTCATTCCTGTCGCGAGTCAGTTTTAATTTTCATGAAATCTTTGCCGTGAGATTGATTAATCAGTTTTATATCCAGGTATTTGGGACCTCCGCGTTTGATGGAAAAATATACCAAACACTAGGTGATTGGCAAGAAATGATGAGGCGTGATGAGTCTGAGAAAAAAGACGAGTTGATAAGAAGCCATGATGTATATGTGAGTGATGTAGCTGTTGTCGCAGGGCGTGGTGAAGCGAGTACGGTTGGACAGTTTTGTGAAGATTCGGTGGATGTGAACGGATGGGATAATAAGATAGGGATAGAACCGTCTGATGTCGTGGACCGTGGTGAAGACGGCGGAAAGCGACTAGGTGAAGAAAGCGACTATCCTTCTTGTGTAACAGACGAAGCACCTCAACATCACGACATGATGCATACCCAAAGATCGGGTGATGAGCAGGATAGCAGTGTTTATGAAGCTGCTTACACGGATGATAATGTTCAACACTCTTATGAACACAATAAACGAGAAGTGATAAGGTCAAATGATAATGAGTGGACAACATGGGAAAATCGTTCGACTTCTGCTAAAAATCAATTGAACGAACACTTTTTGAGAATGATGCGAGAAGCGGTATTGGTTTGGATGTCTCCCGATGAGACACCTATCTTGACCATCATGGATGATTTTGAACAAAAAACCGATTGGCTATCATTCGTTTCGATAGGCGAACAAAACTCTTGGAATGCCCTAAAACACTATATCCAAAGCACAGAACCGAATTTAACTTATCGTGAGTGGCCAAACTTTCATCAACGTTTGATCACTAGAAATGGACGTTCGAAATGGAAACTGGATACAGTGCTTAATGCAAAAGGAAAGGAATTTAATCGTGTCGTCGTTTACGATGTGAATAAAGAGGGCGATGATTTCGCACATCATAGCTTAGTTTCACAAAATGAATGTTACGTGGCGATGACCCGAGCAAAACAAACCCTTATTTTGTTGAGTTTGGGGTGATTGGTAAAAAATTACCTTCACCACTTGAGCAGTGTGATTGAGAACGTATTTGATTCACTTGTTTGGAAAAATAAGATTGATAAGAGATGATGGATGGTGGGGAGTGAAAGGTCGAGGAGGCTAAGGACGCTTTACCATATATACCGTCAAGATCGATGAGTGAATTTTTTGAGAGATAGAGTAGGGGGCTTTTACGCCAGCTTCATAATAATTCTTAGTGATTGGTGGATGAATGAATCCTTTTGAAGTGTGAGAGGTTAATGTAAACCTAGTATCATTCAAGAATGAAGTTAGCCGTTAGCTATCGCGGGGTTGCACTAGAAAAGAGGAGCATTGCTGCCAGTATCCCCAATTTAAAAACGGTATTTGAATAACTTGATATAGGTTTGATAGATACAAAAAACTCTCACAGTTTTTACAACCGTGAGAGTAACGTTTTTAAATACAGGAAATAAGGATTAGTCCACAAAAGCACGTTCAATCACATAGGTGCCCGGTGTGCTTGTATTGCCTTCAATAAACCCGCGTTTATCTAACATCACACGTAAATCTGCCAAAAGACCTGGGCTACCACAAATCATGACACGATCTTCAGTAGGATTCATCACAGGTACGCCTAGATCTTTGAACAATTTTTCATTTTCAATCAGATCCGTAATGCGACCTTGATTTTCAAAGGGTTCACGCGTAACTGTTGGGTAGTATTTTAGTTGAGATGCAATCATCTCGCCTAAATATTCATGATGAGGGAGTTCTTTAGTGATGTAGTCACGATAAGCCAATTCAGCCACTTGGCGAACTCCGTGTACTAAAATCACTTCGTCAAACTTCTCGTAAACATCTGGAGAACGAATCAAACTCATGAACGGTGCAAGACCTGTACCCGTGGCCAAAAGATACAAACGTTTTCCAGGAAGCAAGTAATCAGCCACTAACGTTCCTGTGGGCTTACGGCCGATAATAATACTATCACCTGGCTGAATATGCTGAAGACGTGACGTTAAGGGACCATCAGGCACTTTAATACTTAAAAACTCCAAATGCTCCTCATAATTCGGGCTAGCAATACTGTATGCTCGCAACAAAGGCTTACCATCTACAGGCAAACCGATCATCGTAAACTGACCATCAATAAAGCGAAGAGCTTGATCTCGAGTCGTGGTAAAACTAAACAAACGATCTGTCCAATGATGAACAGTTAATACTTTTCCTTCCAAGAAAGCTGACATAGTCAAACCCTTTTAATATCAAAACTCTTATATTTTAGCCTATTCAAAGGATTTTTGCAGATTCGGTAAGGTAGGGGGAGATGAATGGTTATACTTTTTGAAAGTAAGATAATAAGGCCAAGGTATGGCCTTTTATGCCTCCAATGACATGTCGATAATACATTGAACGGATGTGTTTGAGCTTTATGCGACGTTTTGTTTTGTAGATTTTACGTAAAATGTAAGGAGGGGTTCTGTTGAAAACGAAAAAATAATCTTTTTGCAACAATATGTGCTTTTGTATAAAAATTTTGATAATAAACTCTTCGTTATCAGAAAGTTTTGTTAAATGAGAGATAGTGATATTTTTTTGTTTTCTCGTCTCTCTTAAATACTCTTCACTTTTTTTGGGAATATATCGATAGAAATAAAATGGCGTAAAATTCATTGCTATTTTCTGACAAGAAATAAGATAAGCTATGGTTAATAATAAATCTTCGCTGATATAGTATCTATCTGTAATTTTTCCAATTCTATGGTAAGTGGATAGTAATAATGAACGTTTGTAGACCTTGCCTGCAATAAACCATGGGAAGAATTGTCTAATAATGTAAGATCCTAAAATCTGTTCTAAACTAAATGCTTTCTGGCGATAAGTAAATTCTTTTTTATATTGATTTTTGAAAATGTTATTTTTTTGTGGCTCTGTTTGTTCTTCTTTCTCTATAAAAATCGAATTGCATAAAAAGTCGGGTTGTGTGGTTGACCATTGATTATGAATATTAGTGAGTGCATAAGGATAAAAATAATCATCACCATCTAAAAAGGTGATGAGTTCTACATCCTCTGAAGTCGCCAATACTCCTTGATAGCGAGCATTCCAAGTGCCCGTGTTCTTTCCTAAATCGATGACTTTGATGATATCTGGATGTTTTAACGCATACTGTTGAGCAATGGACAAAGTATCATCACTGCTACCGTCATCCACAATGATGAGCTCGAAGTTCTTATAATCTTGACTAATTACAGAGTCAATTGCTTGTGATAAATAAGGGGCCACATTGTAGGCGGCAATGATAATTGCGAATTTCATGGTGAATAAGGTAAAAAGTGAGTAATTTTATTATAACGAGATTATAAGAGAAATGATTTTTGCTTTGTTATGTATATTTAAAATTGTATTTTTTATAAGTGGATATGGATAATGTAATGGGTACAAAAATTCGTGTATAAATGAGAGTCTCTGTTAAAGACATTGAAAATAAGATACTGCCTTGAAGTAAATATTTGTGTGATTAGAAAAACAAATATTGTAAGACGATTGTTTATTATCGGATAAAACGTTGCTTAACCAATTAAATTGCCATTATCAGGCCTAAATTCGTATAATAAAGGCAATGACAATAGGTGAAAAATGAAATTTTACAAACCCGTTAAACACGAAAAATTAATCTTAGCAAGTCGTGCGATTACTCGTTTTATAGGACATATTGTTAAATATCTTTGTTATATTTTTCATTTCCTATTTCCGAAAAAGCGTTTTACGATTCCTTTTTACAGTCCTGCAAAAATAAAGAAAACACAGGATCAAAAGATTCCTCGTATTATTTGGCAAACGAATTATACTAATAAAGTATCATTGCCCGTTTATTGCAACTACTTAGTTAATCGTTTCTTCTCTCAAGATTATGAATATCGTTATATGGGACATGAAGAACGCGAAAAGTATATTAAGGAAAAAGCAGATGAAGTCACCTTTAAAGCTTTTGATCAGATTGCCGATGGTGCTGCACAAGCAGATTTCTGGCGTTTATTCGTTCTATATACTGAAGGCGGTGTTTATCTAGATATCGATGCACAACTCGCTTGGAATTTATCTGCTATTATTGGTGAAGAGGATAAAGAAGTTTTTATTACACGACGCGATCACTACAATAATTTCTTTATGGCAAGTGCTCCTGGTAATCCTTTATTAAAGGATGTACTCGATCGCATCATTCTAAATATTCAAGACAAAGAAAATAATAAGAAAATGGGTGTTTATGGTTTAACTGGACCCACAGTTCTGAATGCTGTATTGAACCCAAAAGAAGAAGCTATTACGGTTCGGCGTGATAGCTTAACTTGCAGTCAAGGAACCTTTACAAACGAACATTTTCAATATATTGATAAGAAAAGAAGTAAATGGACTTATAAATCACCTGATGAAATTTTCAAAAAAGACTAATTTAATCGTATAAGAGTATCTATTTATGAACTATTACGCTTTTGCCCAAACACTTCACCTTTATGCAGCCATTATGTTTGTCGGTACGGTGTTCTTTGAAGTACTGATTATGGAAGGTGTACGAAAGCGTGTTAGCGTAGAGTTTATGCGTGATATGGAAAAAGTCTTGGGTAAACGTATTCGTGAGATTATTCCTTTTGCCTTGTTAGTATTGTACGGCTCTGGGTTAGCAATGATTGCATTACGCTACACTGATGTACTCCATCATCCATTTCAGTCTAGTTTTGGGACGCTTTTACTGATAAAGATCATTCTAGCAACCAGTGTATTTGGACACTTTTTAACAGCAATGATCTTAATTAAACGTCATCGTCTTAATAAATTTAGAAATCACGTGATTCATACCAGCGTCTTTATTCATGTGTTATTAATTGTTTTCTTAGCTAAGGGAATGTTTTTTATTCATTTGTAATTACAAAAAATCATATTTAGGACAGTTGAAGTTTATTTATCATAGCAATAATGATTTAACTCATTTGAATTTTTAACCTAGTTTCGTTATTTATCCTCTCTGAGACGAAGTTTCTTAATTAACGTTTCTGAGAATAAATATCTATTTTTATGAAAATTAATTGCTGTCGATTTTGAACCAAAAGCAGTAAGGTGATCTTGATCCAAATATACTGATTGACCATCAATAAATAAATCTCTGGGTACATATCTATCAATGTCAATGTAATGTACATTTGGAATATCTTTTATTTGCTCAAATATTCGCTTATTACTTTCTGCAGTAAATGTATAACGTGAAATATCGGGTAGTATAAAATTTAATCCCCTATTCATGGCTCGTTGATAACGTACAGCATACTGGGTTAATGTACTAACATCCCCAAACATATAAACCTGTTTTCCTTGCTCAGAAAGATATTGAACCAAATATCTAAATTTTTGATAAAAATGTTTATCTATCAGTCTACGCGGATGTTCTCTAGCAATATAGTAATCTCCAGAAAATCTATCATAGTAAAAACTTAAAATCACAACATCATACTTATTAAGTCTATCTAGAACACTTTGACAATTAAATTTAGTTATTAAATTTCCATTTTTATCGAATGGAAAGCGACACTCTTCAAATGAATTAGTGTTAAAAATATGAAACGCCCAGCCTTCTTGTTCTGCTAAATACGACATAAAAGGAAATAAATGAGTTGCATGTGAATCCCCATAAAGCAATATTTTGGCTTTATCGTTATTTCCCATTTCTACTTTATAAATTTCTTCTCTTAAATAAGAGTGCTCAGACTTTCTTTGCGTTGACAAATAAAATCCTAAAGATAAAACAATAATACTAGGAATTAAATATATGTATATAAATGCATTTTTAAATGTTAATCGTAATGCTCTTATTGGTTTTTCTATTAAAAAATAACTTATTGTCGAAAATAAAAATGTTCCAATAAGAATAAAATAAAATGCATGGCTATTAAATGAAATACCTAGACCCGCTCCAAATGAGTAAGTAACAATACTAATGATCGCCCAATGCCATAAATACAAAGAGAAAGATACTTTCCCAATCGCGACTAAGAAAGGATTAGATAGAACCCGTCCAAGAAAACTAATATCACGAGAAAATAAAAGAATAACGGCGGTTAGTAAACAAGGAATGATCGATATAGCTATGGACCATGTCATTACTTCTTGAGTAATGAATATAAAACACAATACTAGTCCAAAGAATGCAAGAAGTGCTACCCCCCCCCCCCCGTTTATACTAGGTTTTAAGGCATATTTCATCAAATAAGTATGCTGTGAAACAATCGCTATAATAGCTCCAATTAGAATTTCAAAAAATCTTAATTGAGATAAAAAATAAGCATTCGGATGCTTGGAAAAGATGCTCCATAAAAAACTAGTTAAAAACAAAAATAGACATAACCATAATAAATATTTAGTTGTTTTAAATAGTTTATAAGCAATAACAATTAAAAATGGAAATAAAAAATAAAATTGTTCTTCAATCGCCAATGACCAGTAATGTAAATAAGGGTTTGAATGTGAATCAAGATCAAAATAACCCGTTTTTTTAGACAGGTAAAAATTAGTAAGAAACTGATATGTATAATCACTTGTCTTTTTTACCCGTATAAAATCGTCTTTATCAAATAAAAAATAAGTAGCAATTAATACTAATAACACTATAAGTAGTGACATTGGATAAATTCGTTTTATCCGTCTAGCATAAAAATCCGAAAAACTAAATTTTCCTTGAAGTAAATGTTCAATGATAATTTGAGTAATAAGAAAGCCCGAAACTACAAAAAATACATCAACACCAAGGAACCCTCCCGGCAACCAATTTGAATTCAAATGAAAGATGAATACCGACAAAACGGCAATCGCCCTTAACCCATCTATTTCTGGCCGATATTTAATGATATTTTTCATAAATTTTAAATTTATTCATTTTAATATTTATAAGTTATATACTATAACACTTATCTCATTGAAATTTTACTAACAATATATAGTACTTTCATTCTCACTCTTTTACTTTTATTTCAATAGAGAATGCAGAAAGTCATAGGTTTTAATAGCTTTATAGCTAACTAGGGGTAAAAATATGACAGATACATTATTAGCAAGAACAAAAAAAATCCACAGAACAAGCGACAATGTTATTATTTGTGGCAATGGTCCAAGCTTAAAAGCAATTGACTATGATAGATTACCTGCAGATTATGATGTATTCAGATGCAATCAATTTTATTTTGAAGATAGTTATTTTATAGGTAAAAAAATTAAAGCCGCCTTTTTTATTCCAAGCGTTCTGATGCACCAGTATATAACGATGCAGAAATTAATAGAAAATGGAGAATATGAGATAGAAAACATTATCGTTTCTCGCTTTAATAACCCCTTCGTTGAAAATGAACAACAGGAAAAAGAAATTGCCTATTTAGTAGATGTGATTGATGGATATGAAGCGTTCCTGTCTCATTATTTAGATGTGGATGCTTTACTGCGTCGTTATGAATTATTTGAAAATAAAAGAATTACATCTGGCATTTATATGATTATTGCAGCGATGGCCTGTGGATATAAAAATATTTATATTGCAGGCATTGATTTTTATCAAGATGGCTTGTATGCATTTGATACGGCGAAAACAAATATTTTAAATCTTTGTCCAAATATTGATAAAAAAGAGGGGAAAGGACAAGTTCATTCCTTAAATTTCGATATAAACATGATTCAATATTTACGTGCTCATTATGATATTAATCTGTTCAGCCTTTGCCCAGATAGTTGCCTATCTCGACATATCCCATTGAGTTTTAATAAAAATCATATGGGGGGGGGTGTATGCAAATTTAATATAGAGGCAAAAACTGGAGAATGGACAAAAGATATTATTACTGTTCCAAGACATATCAGATGGAAAATAAAACAACTGTTTGATAGCGATCTAAAGAATAGTAAAAATAATATATACAATAATTTTTATTATAAAATTATCATGGATCTTGTTCGATTTCCTAAATTATTTAAAAAGCATAAAAATAGAAAAAAATAGTGGGCGGTAAGAAGTATATAAGATTTGCTTTCATAAACTGTAGTACCTTTGTTAAAAAAGTATAATATCACTGATGATAATTGATTATAAGTCTATGATTGCAAATACCCCCCCCCCCGCATACACATGAGTCGCAACTCATTAATATTTTTATAATTAATCTTGAACGTTCTGTAGATCGTCGGGACATCATTATTCAAAAATTTAAAGAACTAAATATAGAAGTAGAATTTACTTTTTTCTCTGCCATAGATGGAAAAAACAACCCGGACCATTTTTTATTTAAAAAATATAATCATATTAAACGTCTTTTAAGAAAAAAACGCTCTATGACTACAAGTCAGTTAGGCTGTTATGCTAGTCATTATTCATTGTGGGAAAAATGTTGCAAATTAAATAAACCCATTATTATTTTGGAAGATGATATTGAGATATTAAGCTCTTTCACTAAAGTCTATCAATATCTCTCATCAAAAGAGAATATATACGAATTCTTATGGCTGGGAAAACCTTACAACGATAAATATTTAAAACACCATCATGTTATTGATACAACAGATTCTGGGATTGAAATAATAAAATGTCATACAGGATGGGGAAATGCTCTTGCTTACTATATAACGCCTATTGCAGCAAAAAAATTTTTAGATGGTTCTAAAGAATGGATTTATAATTTAGATGTCTATATGGAACGATATTGGGAGCATAAAGTACCATTTTCAGCAATTATCCCTTTATGTTTTCAAGTTAACTCTCAAGGATTGGCTTCTAACATTGATTTTTCAAAAGGTAAAAGAAGTATATTTTTTACGTTTACTCGAGAATGGTTTGAAGCAAAAGATAAAGTAACGAAATGGTTTTTTGATTTATTTCATCAATAGCGAATCAACTCTAGACAATAACTACCAGAATTAATCGAAATAAAGTATTATAAAAACTCAATTCATGTACAAAGTAGGATAAAAGGTGATGAACATCGTATTCGCTTCCGATAATAATTACGTAAATTATTTATCGATTTGCTTGTGTAGCATACTAGAAAACAATAAACACCACGCTATTAATTTTTATATATTGAGTCAAGGCATCAGTGAGGATGGCCAACGTCAATTAATGCGTGTAGTGAATGCGTATCCTGATAAGACGATTACCTTTATTCCAATTCCTATGGAAAAGTTTGTTGACTTTCCTATTACGATTGATTACATCTCTTTAGTCACTTATGCTCGTTTAGCCTTGGTTGATATTTTTGATTGGGGAGATGTAAACAAGCTTATTTACTTGGATATCGATATTTTGGTTAATGGTGATTTAGGTCCATTGTGGAATATTGATTTAGGCGATCACGCGATAGGAGCTTGTTTGGATTCTTTTGTTGAATTTGAAATTCAACAAGATCAACATAAAGAAAAACTGGGGTTACGCTCGGATCATATTTATTTTAACGCAGGGGTATTGTTAATTAATCTGAAAAAATGGCAAGAGATGAATGTTTTTAATCAAGCCATTCAGATATTAAAAGAAAAGAAAAACTTACTTCGATTCCAAGATCAGGACTTGTTAAACATAATTTTTAAAGATAGTCTTTATGTGATTAATCCTAGATTTAATTTTATGCCAAACATTAAACGTAGAATAAAAGATTATAAAAAGAAAAAAATAGACCATCTTAGTTCTTACGAACATGTAACGATGCCAATATCGATATTATGCAAAACTAGCAAAAGTTTCATTACAAACAGCTCAAACTTTTAAAGAGCGATGCAAATATTTTCTAAGAAGAAACATGAATTCATTAAAAGACTATTTTTATGGATTTCGATGATATTATTTTGTAGGCATCTTACTTAATTATATGAATTTGTAATTTTTCAACATTCTAAATTAAAATTTTGGTATACGATAAGCGTATTGCCAAAAAAGGAAATATTTGTGAATCATCCAACTTTAGCCGTAGCATTGATTGTAAAAAATGAAGCGACACATTTAGCAGATTGCTTGAATTGTGTTAAAGACTGGGTTGATGAGATAGTCATTCTTGACTCGGGTAGCACAGATGCTACTGAACAGATTGCCAAGCAATTTGGTGCTAAGTTTTTTGTACATACTGATTGGCAAGGCTTCGGTAAACAGCGTCAATTAGCACAACAGTATGTTGCTTCAGAATGGGTATTATGGTTAGATGCGGATGAAAGAGTGACACCAGAACTCAAAGAACATATTATTCATATCATCCATCATGCTGACACAAAAACAGTTTATGAACTAAACCGACTGAGCATCGTATTTGGTAAGGAAATACGCCATAGTGGGTGGTATCCTGAGTATGTATTGCGCTTATTTCGTACTCAAGAGGCGGAATATAACGATGCTTTGGTACATGAAAAAGTAGAGATTCCTGATGGATTTGAAGTAAAAAAAACGAATGGAAATCTCTTACATTATACCTATGATGATTTGCATGAGTATTTGGTAAAATCAGCTTTCTATGCCAAACTATGGGCAGAACAAAAATCATTAGAAGGTAAAAAAGCAGGTATTTTTTCTGCTATTACTCATGGCTTGGGAAGGTTTTTTAAGATGTACTTCATTAAAGCTGGTTTTTTAGATGGTAAGGTGGGGTTTGTATTGGCAGTGTTATTTGCACAATCAACTTTTTCAAAATATATCTATCTATGGCTTAAAAATAAGGAAAAACAAGAAAGTTAAAAGGATATTTGTACCATTCTTAGATTATAGACATGGTCGTATTGAAAGTTTTTTAGACTATAATGATGGATTATATTTTCGGCACGGGTTTATGATGAAAATTACATTGGCAATTCCTACGTACAATCGATTATCTTTCATTAAGAGAGCAGCTGAGTCTTTAAAACAATCTACAGATATTAGCAAAATAAATGTTAGAGTTTATGATGATTGTAGTACGGAATTTTCTGTTGATGAGTTGAAAAATCTTTTACCTTTTGCCAAAGAAATTATTGTTAGAAATAAAAATTTAGGGGCGGACAACAACACCCGTCTAATGTACGAAGACTTTCTTAAAACAGAAGATGATATTCTGGTTAATGGAGACTCAGATTTAATCTATCGTCCTGGTTGGGTGGAGAAAATTCAAGAATTATTGCCAAAAACAGATGGTTTATTATCAATATATAATTCGAACTCTCATGAGTTCATAGATAATAATTTTGAACATGGAATGGGAATCAAAAAAGATGTAGGAGCGGCAGGGTGTGTCTTGTCCAGAAGGTTAGTTGAATATATTGTAAGTCACACTAATCAATGCACTAAAAATTTTGATTGGGTATTCCCGAAACTTTTGCAGGAAAATAATGTAAGATTATTTTGTACCGTTGAAAGTTATGTTCAACATATTGGTATCACAAGAGGTTCTAATCAAATAGGATTAATGCATGCTATCGATTATGGACATCATTTTTTGGCAGGTAGCGAAGTTAATCAAAAAATTATTTCTGATTTGATATTAGAGTTAAATGCAACTCAAAAGGCTGAAACGACGTTTTGGGTGAATTTTAGTGAGAGAGCTTAATAAAAAAATCGCAGTATGTTTTTTTGTGGTTGCGTCTAATGGTTAAGGTTGGAAATTGGTAAGGTATTAAAGTTATTGCCTTGAATTTCAAAAAAAATATTAAAAAACAAGATGTTAAATTTACATTGTATAACTTAGTAAAGTTTATTGATATGTGATATACTCTAAAGATAATAAAATAAAATTTAGGAGAAATATTTTGATTGCCCCCCCCCTTATCACTTCCGCAAATATTTGTTATTAGTCTAAAAAATTCATCTCGCAGAGAAGTAATAAAGAGTCGGTTAGATGTATTAAATATATCTTTTTCTTTTTTTGATGCAGTAAATGGTCGAGATTTGACAAAAGAAGATTTGGGTAAAGTGGATTATTCTTTTACAGTAAAAGAGTTTCATGTAAAAAAACCTCTGACATTGGGCGAGATTGGTTGCGCCATGAGTCATATTCATCTCTATGAACATATGGTAAAGAATAGTATCGCAGAGGCGATTATTTTTGAAGATGATGCTATTGTTCCACATGAGTTTAAAAAAATTATTAGCACGGCATTAGCAAAAGTTCCTAGAAGAAAAGAGATTGTTTTTTTGGCACATGGAAAAGGCAATATTTGGCCAGTTAAAAGGAAACTTCCCGAACGTTATTCTTTAGTTCGTTATAGAGTGCCTTCTAAAAATTCTTTGAGATTCATAACAAAGACATCGGCGTATTACATTACCTTGGATGGAGCTAAAAAATTATTAAAACACGCTTATCCTATTAGGATGCCTTCTGACTTTTTAACAGGTCTTTTGCAAAGAAATAAATTAAATGCATATGGTATCGAGCCAGCATGAACTCAATCTGAAATTAATTCCGTAGAGCAGAGAAAAGAATAGTTTTTTATGTTTGAATGTTCTTAATGAATTAATGAAAGGATGTGGAGATTAAAGTAATAAAAAAAGATTTAATAACGCATAGAAAATGTCTTATTAATTTGAATAAAAAAGAAGTAAAAAATTTAATTTGGATGTATGATTAGACCTATTTAAATAATAAGTATTGGAGTTTGTTTATATTATGCGTACCCCCCCCCCCATTCATATCGGTCATTATGCCGGCGTACAACGTTGAAAAATATATTGAAAAATCTATCAGAGCCGTGCTTGCGCAAACTTATCGGCATTTTGAATTAATTGTTATTGATGATGGTTCAAAAGACAATACTGGTAAAATTATCCAAAAATTGGCACTAGAAGACTCTCGTATTAAATTCATTGAAAATAAAAATAATAAAGGAATTGTGTGTACATTAAATATGGTAGTATCACAAGTAAAAGGTGATTATATTGCTCGAATGGATGCTGATGATATGGCTTATCCATTCTGGTTAGATACTATTGTATCTTGGATGGAGGAAAAACTGGACGTATTGATATGTGGTAGTGCAATGAAAGTTCATGCTGTAAATTCAATTTTGGAGGTACCTGAAACAAATTTAGATATTACTAGAAAATTTTTTATTAATTGCCCAATGTTGCATCCAACTGTCTTAATTCGACCTAAGGTGTTTAAAGAATTTGGTTTGAAATATGATGATTATAAACATGCTGAAGATTATAAATTATGGTTTGAAATTTCAAAGAAAGGAAAATTAGCTAATCTTAGTATGCCATTAGTAGAATATAGGGTGCATGATACCCAAGTATCACGGACTTATTCTAATGAACAAAGAAACACAGCTAATAGAATTCGTAAAGAAGTCTGGGCTTATTATTTGCCAATTCTTTATCCATCATTGAAAATAGAACTTAATTTAACTTTTGATGATGCTAGAAAACTATATGATTATTTTCGTCCAATATATTCACAGATGGAGGTTAAAGAAAAAGAATTTATACAAGAAATTATTTATATGTACTACATGTCGTTAATTCAGTATCGGTGGGTAGATTTGTTAAAATTCATTAAAATGTCACCTAAAGAAATACTTTCTAGACGTCAAGTCAAGAAAATCATTAAGAAATTTATTCGTTCACAGAAATATAAGCCTTTTTTGTAATATGGTTGTTAAGCAAGAGAAAAAAATTCATAGAACCAGCGATAATGTCGTTATTTGTGGCAATGGCCCTAGTTTAAAGGCCATTGATTATGATCGATTGCCTGAAGATTATGACGTGTTCAGATGTAATCAATTTTATTTTGAAGATAGTTATTTTATAGGTAAAAAAGTTAAAGCAGCTTTTTTTACGCCACATGTTCTATGGAATCAGTATTTAACCGTACAAAAATTAATTAAAAATAAAGAATATGATATTGAGCATATTGTCGTTTCTTTATTTAATAATCCTCTAGTTGAATCAAAAACATTAAAGGAAGAAATTTCATATTTGGTGGATGTTATTGATGGTTACAATGATTTTTTGTCTCGCTATCTAGATATAGATGCCATGTTAAGACGTTATGAACTATTTGAAAACAAAAGAATTACATCTGGCATTTATATGGTTATTGCAGCGATGGCCTGTGGATATAAAAATATTTATATTGCAGGTATTGATTTTTATCAAGATGGTTTATATGCATTTGATACGGCGAAAACAAATATTTTAAATCTTTATCCAAACATCGATAAAAAAGAAGGAAAAGGGCAAATGCATTCTTTAAATTTTGATATGCAAATCATCCAATACTTGCGAGATCGTTACGATATTAATCTTTACAGTATTTGTCCTGATAGTTATTTGGCTCAACATATCCCTTTAAATGCTAATAAAAATCATATGGGGGGGGTATGTGCAAATTTAATATAGAGGAAAAGACAGGAGACTGGACAAAAGATATTATGTTATTGTCTGCAGACGTTAAATGGCGAATTAGAGAGTTATCTGACAACAATAGAGAAGTTAAAGAGCTCAAAAATAATAATATATATCAGAATATTTATTACAAGTTGATTGTGGATTTGGTGAGGTTTCCACGTCTATATAAGCAATATATAAAAAAGAGGTAATGCAAGAATCAAAAAGGCATGTTAAAAGTACAAATTTGGGATGTAATGTAATGAACATCGTATTCGCTTCTGATAATAATTACGTAAATTATTTATCGATTTGTTTGTGTAGCATACTAGAAAACAATAAACACCATACCATTAATTTTTATATATTGAGCCATGAGATTAGCGAAGATAGCCAACGTCAATTAATGCGTGTGGTCAATGCATATCCTGATAAGACGATTATGTTTATTCCTATTCCCATGGAAAAGTTCTCTAATTTTCCTATTACGATCGATTACATCTCTTTAGTAACCTATGCTCGTTTAGCCTTAGTTGATATATTTGATTGGGGGAGGGTAGACAAACTTATTTATTTGGATATCGATATTTTAGTCAACGGTGATTTAGGTCCATTGTGGAATATTGAGTTAGCCGATCATGCTTTGGGGGCTTGTTTGGATTCTTTTGTTGAATTTGAAATTCAACAAGATCAACATAAAGAAAAACTGGGGTTATGCTCGGATCATATTTATTTTAACGCAGGGGTATTATTAATTAATCTGAAAAAATGGCAAGAGATAAATGTTTTTAATCAAGCCATTCTGATATTAAAAGAAAAGAAAGACTTACTTAGATTCCAAGATCAAGACTTGTTAAACATAATTTTTAAAGATAGTCTTTATGTGATTAATCCTAGATTTAATTTTATGTTTGCATTGTTTAAGCGTTTAAAACAATTGAATGCTAAAGAAATAGATGCATTAAATACTCATGAAGAAGTAAAGAACCCTATTGTTATTTATCATTATTGTGGGAAAAGAAAACCATGGAATATTGAAGTAGGGAAAAAAGATTTATATGAAATAAAAGCTTCTTTGTATCAGCGTTATGCAGAAAAAATAGGGATGCTGAAATTTTGTAATAATACAAGAACCAGTATTTTGAAAAAAATAAAAATATGGATGAAATCTATTAAAATTTATTTTTTATTGGGGATTAGATAACTAAATGAATCTTTAAATGCTGATGTTTATGGAGTGTTCTTGTGATTACCCCCCCCCTACCACAACTATTTGTTATTAGTCTAAAAAACTCATCTCGCAGAGAAGTAATAAAGAGTCGATTAGATGCATTAAATATATCTTTTTCATTTTTTGATGCAGTAAATGGTAAGGCATTAACTGAAGATGAATTATCTCAAGTGGATTTTTCGTTTTATACCAATGAAATAAAATCAAAGAAACCGCTAACTTTAGGTGAGGTTGGTTGTGCCATGAGTCACATTAACCTTTATGAATACATAGTAAAGAACGGTATTGCAGAAGCGATTATCTTTGAAGATGATGCTATTGTTCCGCATGAGTTTAAAAAAATTATAAGCACAGCATTAGCAAAAGTCCCTAAAAGAAAAGAGATTGTTTTTTTTGCACATGGAAAAGGCAATATTTGGCCTGTTAAAAAGAAACTCCCTGAGCGTTACTATTTGGTTCGTTATAGAATACCTTCTAGAAATTCATTGAGGTTTATAACAAATACGTCAGCCTATTATATTACTTTGGAAGGTGCGAAAAAGCTGTTAAAACAGGCTTATCCAATTAGGATGCCAGCAGATTATTTAACAGGCCTTTTACAAAGAAATAAATTAAAAGCATATGGTATCGAGCCGTCATGTGTTTTTTCAGGGGTTCAGTCTGAAATTGACAATATGGAAAAAAGAATAAGGTGATATCTTTCCCCCATATTTATTACAATCAATCAAACACCAATTGATCCAACCCTAAGTGGTGCATGATTTCACGTATAAAAACAAGCAATACCACAGACAAATGATGGCGTAATAGTGGCACAAACTGGTCGTGTGGGTGTTCGATACTCATCGCAACATTATTGAACGCTTGTTCTACTTGTTCACGAGTAAGCTGTTTGAGGTTATCCACGTCCATCACCGTTTTAAACAAATTTAATCCCTCTGCACTTTGGTTGAGCAACGTGTTTGCATGGACGTGTTTGAGTTCGGTCATGTGTGTTTCGAGGAACTCTTCAATTTCATAGATCAATGTTTCAATCTCGAAGAATGAGGCACTGGGCTGTTTTAGATGGTAATACAGAGGTTTTAAATCGAGTCTTAAATTAAGGCTTTCTGCTTTGATCATCAAAACATCTTGTTGTACATTCAATGTAATCGGTTTCATGTTCAACTCCACAAAAAACTGGTCATGGACAAAGAGGCCATTTCGTAGTGACGGTTAAAGATATGCAACTTATCTGTTTGAGCAGACGCACCTAAGCAGTAGATCAATGGATAAAAATGTTCTGGTGTGGGAGCGGCATAAGAAGCCAAAGGATGTTGGCGATAATGCAATAGCTCCTCGATATGTTGCGTGAGGGTATCATTCTGAATCGCATGCATGGGGCTGCCATGTCCGATAAATAATACAGGTGCTTTCATATGCTTTCCTTTATTTAAAACACTATCATAATGATCGCTTGCTTAAAAATAAAGTCAAAAAACTGAAAACAATTTTTAGTAAAGTTAAAGAATCAAAGTGGTAGAGGGATGATAATTGAATACAATAGTGATGGTTGGTGAGTGGTGTGTTAGAACGAGTGAAAAACGGTTTCTGTTGTCGTTGTGTCAAGGTCTTCAATATAAATACGGATTTACTTTAATCACTCCCTATGATAAGGTAGATAGTGTCTCGTACGTTTTATTAATCAGCTAAGGGTTGAAGGAATTAAAGCTTAAAAAGTTAGTCTTATAAGTGGTGCTTTTTTACGATGAGGGGGAATGATGTTAACTTGTTATGATGTGGCTAAGTATTTTTTGTCATTATGTAACGATGACGAAAGTGGCGATTTGATTTCTAATTTAAAAATCCAAAAACTAGTGTATTACGCACAAGGATTTTCTTTGGCTATCCATAACAAACCTCTTTTTCAAGAAAAAATTCAAGCTTGGATGCATGGTCCAGTGGTTCCCGATTTATACAATAAATATAAAAAATATGAAAATGGGGCTTTACCTACTACGGATTTAAATATAGATTTCGATAAATTTTCTGTTGAAGAGAAAAAACTACTTGATGATGTTTATGATGTCTACGGTCAGTTTTCTGCTTGGAAGTTAAGAAATATGACTCATGACGAAATGCCATGGAAAAGTACCTATCAGCTAGGTAAAAGTAATGAAATTTCTAATGAAGTGTTAAAAGAATATTTTCTTACCTTAACTGAGTGATAATGGTCAAAATAAAGAAAAATTACTCGATAATTCAAAGTAAAGGCAAGGTGGGTTTGTCTAAAGCAAGTTTGTCGAATGTTGAAAATAACGATAAAAATCACCTATCTTTTCTTTTTATCAAATGGGAAGACATTATTGTTTAGATGCTTGTGAAGGTGAAGAGAAAATTGCTCTTTTAGAAACACTTCATAAATTAAGTCAACGCACATGGCAGGAATTAAGAAACTCCAATAGACATGGTCTAGGAACTGAAAAGATAGCGTATACTGCCATTAAAGGATGTCCTGTACCAGATTTTATTGTTGAGCAAAATATCCCGTTACTGGCTTTTAGATTTCATGAAAAAAAGCCGATGGTCGGGTATAGGGAGAATCAAATATTCCATATACTTTGGTTAGATAGAAATTTTACTTTATATAAACACTGAGACCCATGCTCGGTAAATCGTTATAGTCGTTCTCTTGTCTAGATTCCCCGCTTCATAATATCAAAGATTTTTTTGTGAAGATTGTCTAGAAATTTAAACCATTCTCGTCTGATGCGAATGGCAAGGGTTCGATTTGATCCGCCTTTATCGTAGGGAATATCGGTATCGTTGATGTGAGGATGGTAAGTAATACAAAAGGGCATCAGTGCAAGGTAAGGGACGTTATGTTCCCAATAACGACTCATTACAATATCTACTTCGTATATCCATTATTGTGCGTAATTCAGGAGTTTTTGGGCGGCTTGAGGGGTGAGGTAGTAACCCATCGTGTTTTCCCAATTTTTGTGACAACGTTGAATGCTGATTTTTTCATTGTATTGTTGAACCAATGTCGTGTGGCGATAGAATTTTTCATATCGTGCTTGGGCTAGCCACATAAACTCAAAGGTGTTATCGAGAGAATTCAGGTATGAATAGATCTCAGTGAAGTTATCTTGAATATAAATATCATCCTCTAACACAATCATGGGCATGTTGAGTGTCACGCATTTCTCCCACAATAGATAATGGCTCGCAAAACAACCGAGCTGCCCTAAATTCATGTGATTGCCTTTTCTAAAGAAACGTTTGGCATCGTTGTATTTTTTGAAGAGAGGATGGTGTGGCTGTTCTTTGCCATAAACCGCATCAAAGAATTCAAAGGTAATGGGTGTCTCGCTAAGGCGGTTAATGCGTTGGAATTGTTCCTGAATCTCAGAACGGCGATGCGTGGATTTTTTTAAATTAATCACAAAAATGGGCAAAGAAGTTGTGTGGCGGGCTGATTGAGTTATAAAGAATGTGGGGATAACAATATTGAGTGAGTTCATTTTATCAAATGTTGGGTGGTAAGGAGTGAGGAGAGGTGTTTTGAATGAGGTGTTGATGATGATTTTGGTAGAGGTGGTTTGGTCTAAGTATTTGTAACAAAAGGATAAGTTCGGATGTTTTGTTCGGTGGTTTTGTGCGAAAATAGGTTTTGTGGTGAAGTGAGTGTATGTATGTTTATTAAATGGATAAGTTAGTGACTATGTTAAATGAAAGGCAAAAGATAATTGCTAATATTAGCCATATATTAGCCACTATAAAACTGGATATTGAACACAGACTGAGAATAAGAGATCTTAGTTTAAATTTTTTTAGCGAAAACTATTTCAGAGATATTCTTAATTTTGTATATGGATATGAATTGGAAAATGAAAATGTTTATATTGAAAATAGTCCATATATTGATTTGATCGATAGAAAGAGAAAAGTGGCGATTCAAATTACGTCTACGCCTACAGTTAGGAAAATGGATGAAACCTTTTCTGCGTTTAAAGACGATAAGTTTAAAGGGTATGATATTAGAATATTCTTTCTGTTAGAGAAGTCTAATCCCACGAAAAAGACACAGGATAAATTTCGTGATAAATATGGGATTGATTTAAAAGCTTGTCTATTTGATAGTAAAGATTTGTTTGTTGATATTAATAATTTGGAACTCACTAAATTAGTTGAGCTTTATGAGAAATATTTTAAATCTATTAAAGAAAGATACACCGATCATATCGTATTAAATCTAGTATGTAATAAGTTAATTTCTAATGTAAATACCATACAGAAAAATTATGACGATGATTTTGGTAGTGTTCATGTGGATAAAAAATTGCAGTTAAATAATCTTAATGAACGAGTAAGGAATTTGATTAATACTGGATTAGATTATGTCACCATACTTTATTCTGGCGATGAATCCATGTTAACGGATTTAAGAACCTATGTGATAGATGTACTCTATAAACAGACGCTTATAGAGTTGTTGTGTTCTAACATATCGGATATTTCGGTGCGTGCAAGGCTAAAAGAAAAAGAAATAAATGAATTGCATCAGTTGGCAGTGAACGCTAAGGTGGATTTTAATAAGGTTATTTTTCAGTTATATCATAAAATAAAAAGTGAAATTCATGAATCTGATTTCAATGCTAGAGATGTCATTGGAGTCATTATTGCTTATTTCTTTGAGATTTGTGATGTAGGAGTAAAATCATGATCCTGCCAAGCAAAACCGTCGCGCCCGTTGATAGTTTAATTTGCATATCGGCATATGTAATTGAGATATTAAAAGATAAGGCGATGAACATTGATGAGTTGCTAGAGCTATTTAATGAGCGATATGACAAACCCATATCTATGGATAAAATGATGTTAGCCATCAATTTTCTATATCTTATTGACGTAGTGGAATATCACGATGAAATTATTAAAATTAACGTCAAGTAACCCTAACTTCCGAACAATAGTGTTCAAATCTGGATTGAATATTGTTGTGGGTACTCAGTTAACTAAGGAACAAAAAAAATCTATTAATGGCATTGGTAAAAGTATGTCATTAAATCTTGTTCATTACATTTTAGGTGGCAGTTTTAAGAAAAGATCTGAACAGAAGTTTGAAAAATTTTTGGCTGAATATGGTGACTTTATATTAATGTTTCACCATAAAGGTAAGGACTATACCATTAAGAAGAATTTTGGGCAGCCTGAATTTTATATTAATGATGAGAAGGTCAGTAAGTCAGCGTATCCTAAAAAATTAAATGAAATTTTTTTGGGAGCAGAAACCACACAGCCCTCGTTTAAACAGATTTTTAATTGTTTTGCAAGACGGTATAGTAGTCAAACCGCTTATTATGGAAATGTGTTGACTCAACAAGGTCGTGATGTGGAAGATTATTTTCAGCGACTGACAAACTTATATTTGCTGGGGTTTGATGTAACGTTAATCCAAGCGTGTCATGACATTAAAGAAAGTATCTTAAAGCTTGAAAAAACACAACAAGTGATTAATGAATATAAAAAAGAGTGGGATGATTCCATTCTCAAAGATATTGAAGAGGGGATTGCCGAAGAGATTCGAGAATTAAGTGTTAAGCTTGAAAATTTTCGGATACAAGAAAATTTTGATTTCTTAAAGAAAAAGGCTGATGATATGACGGCTACGATGGGGAGAATGAGAAATCAGATTTATGATCTAGAACAGGTACTAGCACGGAAAAAAGACAGTTTTGAAACATCGAAAAATACGGAAGTTGATTTAGAAAAAATTGAAAAATTGTTTAATGAGGCCAGTGTCTTTTTTGATGAAAAAATCAGCAAGCGATTGGCGGACGCACAAAACTTTCATGAACAACTGATTAAAAATAGAAAAGAACGATTGGAAAAAGAAATTCAAACCATTAAAGGCCAGTTAATGGATTTGGAAAAAGAACTTATCAAAGTGGGTAGTGAACGAGATAGTTTGCTCAAGGATTTAGATAATTCGGGGGCATTGGAAGAAAGGGACTCGATTAAAAATCGTATTGTTACTTTAAAAAATAAACAGGCGGAACTTGAAAAGTACGAACGCTTATTGGAAGATTTTAAGCAAGACAAAATTCAATTAGAACTTAAAAAAGTACAAAACAGAAAAGAGGGCTTGGATTATTTGGCTATTCATAAAAATAGACTCAATGAGATAAGTAAAACGTTTCGAAGTTTAGTCAAAAAGTTTTATGACCATACTGGCGGTTCTTTGAGTATTGATGTGGCTAAAGATGCTAAATATCTTTTTGATATTTCGGTGAGTATTCCTAAAGAAGATTCTCAAGGAGTCGGCGAAGTTAAGATATTTTGTTATGACGTATTATTGTTTTTGATGAATAAGGCGTTGCTTGGTTTTCTGGCTCATGATGGTTGTCTTTTTTCAGAGATGGATCCAAGACAGAAATCGACTATTTTTAAAGTTGTTTTAGAGTTAATGAAAGAATCAAATGATTTTCAGTATGTTGTGAATATCGGTAATCATTCGCTTAAAGAGGTCTTAGAAGCCGATGTTCTAACGCCAGAACAAAAACGTGATATTGAAAATAGTATTTGTTTAGAACTTTCTGATAAAGATCCCAAAGATTGGTTATTTGGGGTGAGTTTTCATTAAAGCCGCCCCATCCATATAGGTGGCTACTTATGATGAGGTCAATAATGAGTGTTTCCGCCGTGCCTGTTGCAAAGAAGTTATTGGATTTATCTCGAGAAGAACAGATTCAGTTAAATAATATGAATCTTGAGAAACCTCACTTTTAAAAATCCACTATAAATTTTTCTATAAAACCGATATAATCGTGTGTTCAGTGGTTCGTAACCATCCCACTATAAAAAACTAAGGAATGTAAAATGAAATTATTATCGTTAGATTCGTCTTTGGAAAAGAAGACGGTTTTTTGGCTGTGTTTTTGGCATATTGTTGTCATTATTAGTAGCAATTATTTGGTTCAATTCCCTTTCAGAATCGGCCCGTATCACACGACTTGGGGTGCATTCACTTTTCCATTTATCTTTTTAACGACTGATTTGACGGTGCGTTTGGTCGGTCGTGATATTGCACGTCGGATCATTTTTATGGCGATGGTGCCGTCGTGGTTGATTTCGTATTTGATTTCAGTTTGGTTTCATGATGGGCAATGGCAGGGTTGGTCAGCATTGAGTGAATTTCATTCTTTTGCTTTCCGCATTGCGTTTGCAAGTTTTGCTGCTTATGTAACGGGACAATTATTAGATATTTACGTATTTAATCGTTTAAGACAGTTAAAGTCTTGGTGGGTGGCTCCTTCGGCTTCGACAATCGCGGGCAATGCTTTGGATACAGTGGTTTTCTTTGCGGTAGCTTTCTATGCATCCAGTGATCCCTATATGGCGGCACATTGGGTGGATATCGCGTGGGTAGATTACGTCTGGAAAATCGTGATTAGTGGCTTGTTGTTTTTGCCCGCTTATGGTGTGTTATTGAAGTTTTTGATGCGTCAATTAAAGAGCAAATAAGTCAGCATCACGGTTTAACGGTAACGATCTGCAATAATCGCCTATGAATCAAAGCAGTCTAAAATCAGAGGCTGACCCAATCATGTCAATCAGGATATGAAAAGGGCTGTTTACCTAATCGTGTCAAAGTGGTTGTATATTGGCAATTGGTGAGGCTGTTGGAAGTTCAATGAATAAGTCACCGTCACGGTTTAACGGCAACGATCTGCAATGATCGTCTATGAATTAAGGCAGTCTAAAATCAGAGGTTGACGACTAATCATGTCAATCAGGATATGAAAGGGCTGTTTACCTAATCGTGTCAAAGTGGTTGTATATTGGCGATTGGTGAGGTTGTTGGAAGTTCAATGAATAAGTCACCATCACGGTTTAACGGCAACGATCTGCAATGATCGTCTATGAATTAAGGCAGTCTAAAATCAGAGGTTGACGACTAATCATGTCAATCAGGATATGAAAGGGCTGTTTACCTAATCGTGTCAAAGAGGTTGTATATTGGCAATTGGTGAGGCTGTTGGAAGTTCAATGAATAAGTCACCGTCACGGTTTAACGGCAACGATCTGCAACGATCGCTGGGTGTGATTGGGCAAATATTGGATGACATGAGATGGCTTTTGCATCCAGTATTCATTTGATCCTCAAATTTTTCTAGGGTTTTCCCTAGATTTATAAAGACTTATTTTCACTTATCATAGTGTTATACATCATTGTTAAAAAGTTATGCGATTCATCTGGCGGACGTTGGTGAGGCTCGGGCAGATGAATGAGGAGGTTTTATGAAATATACGGAAGCATTGTTGTCTTATTTGTTGCAACCACAAGAGTTGGCAACTATCGTCAAGAAAAAGGGTATGAAAGAGTGTTTGTTGGGTGTCGCTCAATACATTTATGACGATTATTTGCATTGGGATGAGTTTGATAAATCTGCGAGAGTGGCAAAATACATTGAGGATGGAGTTTGTGAATTAATGCCGATTGCAGACAAAGAGGGGTATGGATTTAAGTATGTAAATTGTCACCCCTATAACCCAGACAAAGGTATGTCAACGGTGTTGGCGTTTGGTGCATTAGCTGATATGAAAACGGGAATGCCTTATTTTATCGGCGAGATGACGGTTATGACGGCTATTCGTACCGCGGCGACTTCTTTATTAGCGGCCCGTTATTTGGCTCGTAAAAATTCAAAAGTGATGGCGATTATTGGTAATGGCTGTCAGTCTGAATTCCAAGCATTGGCGTTTCATTATGAATTAGGTATTAACACCTTGCATTTGTATGATACGGATGTGGCGGCTAGTGAAAAGTTGAAAAAGAATTTGGCTTTTACGGGCATGGAGATTAAGATTTTTTCTAGTGTTCCAGAGGCATTAGAGGGTGCGGATATTGTTACCACGATTACGGCTGAGTATTCTAGAGCCCATATTTTGAAACAGGAGTGGATTAAGCCAGGTATGTATATCAATGCAGTGGGTGGTGATTCGCCAGGTAAAACTGAGCTAGAACCAGAGATTTTGAGACAAGCTGATGGTGGCGTGTATATTGAGTTTGAACCTCAAACACGCGTGGAGGGCGAGTTGCAGAATGTGGAAGCGGATTTTCCAGTAAAAGCGTTGGTGGATGTGTTTAAAACAGGCAAAGGTCGTGAAAACGATGAGCAGGTCATTGTTTTTGACTCAGTAGGTTTTGCTTTGGAAGATTATTCTGTATTGAAGTATTTCTTCGATGTTGCCAAAGAATTGGATGTCTTGAAAGAAATTCGTTTAGTGCCGAACTTGGAAAATCCTAAAGATCTATTCTCATACATACATGAGGTCTAATCGAAAAAGATTTTAATTTTAGGGGATCAAAGTCGCTTGAAGTGAATTACTTTGGGCGACTTTTTTTATTTTTTAATGATAGTGAAAGGTAGTATAAGAGGGGGTTTGTAAGAGAACGGTGTGGTTAATAAAAATGAATAAAGTGCGAGGAATGGGTGATCTGGATCGGATAAATAAATCTAATAAGAAACCCCTCTAATACCAAGAACAGCAAGGGTTTGGGGCGTATTGTGAAGTGGTATTTTGAATAAGGTGTATCGTAATTTCTGTAAGTTTTGTTTGTAAGGTTTTATCGTTCCAACAAATTATTGCCACTGTTTTTGGGAAGTTTGAGATAAAAGATGGCTGAAAGTAAGGCAAATAGGGCGATGACGAGGTAGGTGTAATTTACATCGACAAGTGTTGCTTCTGGATGTTGGTTGAAGTATGTGCTGAGATCGAGTGAAACGGTAGCAATACCAATGCCTAGACTAAAGCTGATTTGTTGGGTGGTGGCGGCAAAGCTACTGGCTTGGCTCATTTGGTGTTTAGGAATATCCGCATAACACAAAGCATTCACGCCAGTTAATTCAAGTGAACGGAAAGTGCCAATCATAAAGACGATGGCGGTGATTAGATAAAAGTTGCTGTGTTGATCGAGCAAACTCATGCTGGCAAGGCTAATGCCAAGAACAACAGCCGACAAGCTAAGAATTAAACGGAAGTTGAAAGCATTCATTAATGGGTTGATAATGAATTTAATCAACAACGCTCCTAATCCGCCAATCAATGTAACAATGCCCGCTTTGAACGGTGAATAGCCAAAAAAGACTTGGAGTTGTAAGGCGAGTAAAAAAGGCAAAGCACTCACAGAAAAACGGCAGAAACTGGCTCCATAAGTGGTTAAAGAAAAGGTGGGAATTTTTAACAAAGCGAGATCCAAAATACTATGCGGGTGTTTTTGGGCATAGAAAAAGTAGCAAAGTCCAGTCGCCAAGCCGATGATAATGAGATACCAAGACCATCGTTCATGTTGTCCTAGGGATTCTAGCCCCAATACAAAACACGCCATGGTAATGGTGGTGAGCAAAAAACCGACTTTATCGAGTTGCATTTTTTGATCGCTACGATAATTTTGAACGTACCGATAACTAAGGATGAATCCGATGATACCAATGGGGATGTTCATCAAAAATATCCAATGCCAGCTCGCTATACTGATGATTAAACCACCAAGGGGTGGGCCTAACATGGGGCCAAGCATGGCGGGAATAGAAAGGAATGAGGTGGCTTTAAGCAGTTCTTTAGCATCAATGCTTTTGAGCAAAATAATTCTACCCACAGGAACGAGCATGGCACCACAGATACCTTGCAGGAATCGAAAGAGAATCAAGGTATCAATATGGGTGGCTAAGGCACACGCCAATGAGGTTACTGTAAACCCAGATATGGCAAAAAGGAAAATGGTTTTGGCACCGAAACGATCGGCAAGCCAGCCAGAAATAGGCACAAAAACAGCACAAGCAAGTAAATATGAGGAAATCGCAACGTTCATGCGAACCGTCGTTGTCTGAAAAGATTCGGCCATCGAGGGCAATGCCATGGCAATCACCGCGGCATCAAACAATTGCATAAATAAAGCACAGGTGATGATCCATGGAATGATTTTGGTGTGATGGTGACTTGCTTCATGTGCTGGCATAACGATTAGCATTGAAAATAAGTAAAACGATATTTTAACAAGAATGAAATGATGGTGTATTGAATGGGGTAGGGAGAGGAGGTTGATGTTCTTGTTGGATGGAGATGATTGAGTTAAGTGAAAAGATTGCTGTGATGGGAGGTGTGAGAGGGAAGTGAGAGTGGTGAGATGAGAAGGTTGTGTGCAGTGGCTTGAGGTTGGGAGGGGAGGTGGTGGTGGGTGAAAGTGCTGAGATTTTTGTGTGAGGTAAGTGTTGAAAAGACAAGGGGATGGGTGAGATGAGGGCATGTCAATGCGGTGCTCGTTTATAATGATAGGCCGTTATGAATGGGTGTAGGTTAAAAGATGAATATTACGGGTAACACAAGGGTTATTGGGCATATTGGGTATCCGACTCATACGTTTAAATCGCCGATGATTTATAACCCTTATTTTGAACAAATGGGCATAGATGTTGTTGTGGTGCCGTTTTCGGTAACGACAGAATATTATGCGAATTTTTTGAGAAGTTTATTTAATTGTGGCAATACAGTCGGTGCTTTGATTACGATGCCACATAAAGTGAGTACCACATCCTTAGTGTCGCGTTTGTCAAAAACGGCTCAGATTGCAGGTTCGTGTAATGCAGTCAGATTGGGCAAAGACGGGCAATTAGAGGGCGATATGTTTGATGGAGAGGGCTTTGTTCAAGGTATGTTAAGAAAAGGCGTTAATCCTCACGGAAAGTCTGCTTTGGTGGTGGGCTGTGGCGGTGTGGGACGGGCCATTGCAGCATCGTTGGCAAAAGCAGGAGTGGCCCGTATTGCTTTGTTTGATATAGCTGATTCATCGATGATGTTTTTGGCCTCGCAAATCCAACGATATTATCCAGAAGTGGACGTGTTGACGGGGATTAGGAATCCGCAAGGTTATGAGATTGTGGTAAACGCGACATCTTTGGGTATGGAAGAGGGGGATGAATTGCCGATGGATGTTGCCTTGATTGATAATGATGCGTTTGTTGGTGATGTGGTGTTAAGGGCGGAAATGACTGCGTTTTTAAGCCAAGCAAAAGAAAAAGGATGTCAGGTTCAAGTTGGCACGGATATGTTGTTTGAACAAATTCCAGTCTATTTAGAATATTTTGGCTTACCCACCACGACACCCGATGTGTTGAGACGTTATGCAAAGATTTAATGAAGTGATGAAATGAATGTGAGTTGTTTAACAGGGTCGCTGAAAGTCTGATGAATGGCTGTTTTAAGTAGATGTTGTGAAGTGTTGAAGTGGTGATGGAATGTGATTGATGTCGTGTTTAGTGTTGTTAAGTTGGTGGTGAGATGAATGTAGGGTTGTTGAGTGAAATGGTGTGTGAGGTTGTGGATAAAACAATGAGACGGTGTGTGATGGTGTTAAATAGTGTGATGGAAACGCTGATAGTGTGATGAAATGGGTGTTTAAATGATGGACAAAAATAAGGTAACTCAAAAAACGATTAATGTTAGAGAGCTTTTGGATTCAAGGCCGATTGGAAAGTATCAGTTTTTTATTGTGCTGATGTGCTTTTTGGTTGTATTGATGGATGGTTTTGATGTAGTGATTATGGGGTTTGTGGGTCCGGAATTGAAAGCGTCGTGGAATTGGAGTAATGATGATTTGGCTCCCGTGTTGAGTGCGGCGTTATTTGGGCTAGCAATTGGGGCGATGATGGCAGGCCCTATTGCTGATAAATTGGGTCGAAGAAAAGTATTGTGTGCCTGTGTTTTGTTGTTTGGTTTGTTTACGTTGTTGGTCGTGACGGCTACAGATAAGGTGCATTTTATTATTTATCGTTTTATTGCAGGATTGGCGATGGGCGGTATTATGCCGATGGCGGCGACTCTGGTTAATGAATACTCACCTCGTCGTAAGAGTTCATTTTTGGTAACAATCGTATTTGCTGGCTTTACGGTCGGTGCGGCAGGAGGTGGTTTTTTAGCAAAGTGGTTGGTGCCTCATTTAGGATGGGAAAGTGTGTTTGTTTTGGGTGGGATATTGCCTATTTTGTTGAGTGTGTTGATGTATCTGGTAATGCCTGAGTCGTTGGCATTTTTGGTGCTCAAGGGCGGATCGCATGAACGCATTCTTTGTATTGTTAAAAAGTGCGTGCCAGAGATAGAAACAGAAAATGTAAAATTTGTTGTGCAAACAGAACGAGAGGAAACCAGTCAGTCAAAAATTGAATTAAATAAAAACGCCAATCAACAAAGCACCACCGAAACACAGTCAAATAGCACTTCTCAGCAATTGGGTGTTCAAGGTCAGATAAACGCTGTATCTGAAAATGTGATGCGGAACGATGGTCAGCACCAACAAACCATCTCCGAAACACAGCTAAACAGCACTTCTCAGCAATTGGGTGTTCAAAGTCAGATAAACGCTGTGTCTGAAAATGTGATGTTGAATGATGGTCAGTGCCAAAAAACGAACACCGAAACACAGCTAAACAGCACTTCTCAGCAATTGGGTGTTCAAAGTCAGATAAATGCTGTATCTGAAAATGTAATGTGGAACGATGGTCAGCACCAACAAACCAACACGGAAACACAGCTAAACAGCACTTCACAGCGATTAGGTGTTCAAAGTCAGATAAACGCTGTATCTGAAAATGTGATGCGGAACGATGGTCAGCACCAACAAACCATCTCCGAAACACAGCTAAACAGCACTTCTCAGCAGTCGGGTGACGGTGATCGGATAAATAGTCATTTGAGTGATCAAGTTGGAACGCAGGTAGATAAACGTTTTTCGTCAAGTCATCACAATGCGATTAGAACGGTATTAAGTTCTGTTTATTTGTTGGGCAGTTTGACGTTGTGGTGTGGTTATTTCTTGCATTTATTCTTGGTTTATTTATTGGGTAGTTGGATGCCGACGATGATAAAAGATTCGGGGATGAGTTATGAGTATGCGGCGGTGATTTCAGCGACATTCCAATTAGGCGGACCTTTGGGATCAATTCTACAAGGTTGGTTAATGGATAAGTTTGAGGAACATAAGGTCATCATTGCGGCTTATTTGATTGGGGCCTTGTCGTTGGTGTTGATGAGCTATTTGGGCCATCAATACGTGTTGTTGTGTTTGGTGGCTTTTGTGATGGGAGCTAGTTTGAATGGCGGAGGCACGGCGTTCAATGCTTTGTCCAGTAATTTCTTCCCCTTGTCGGCTCGGGCAACGGGCAATAGCTGGATGCATGGTATTGGGCGTTTAGGTGCGATTTTATCGGCATTTTCGGGAGCATGGATGTTGAACGCGGGACTTGATTTTTCACAAGTGGCGTTTATATTGAGCGTCCCTGCACTCATGATTGTGGTGTTATTGTTTGTGAAATCTTGGTATTATCAAAAATGTTTGCCTTGATGACGGATGGCGTCATGCTATGTTATGCAATGAGGCTTGAATAGTCAGTGTTAGGAGTAAGGAAATGAGTGAAGTAAATAAGCATATTAGTTTGATTGGTGTGCCAACAGATGTGGGGGCGGGGCATCGTGGTGCGAGTATGGGGCCAGAAGCTTTGCGAGTGGCAGGGATTACGCAGACTTTGGAAGCTTTGGGGTTGCATGTAAAAGATTGTGGTAATTTGAGTGGGCCACCTAATCCTTGGCAACGTCCTGATGATGCGGGTTATCGTCATTTAGATGAGGTTATTGCATGGAATAAATTATTATGCGAGGCTTCGTATCAAGAGTTAAAAGCGGGTCGTTTGCCGATTATGTTGGGTGGCGACCATTGTTTAGGTGCGGGATCAGTCAGTGCCGCCGCTCGTTATTGTAAGGAAGCGGGCAAAAAGTTGTTGGTGGTGTGGTTAGATGCTCATACGGATTTTAATACGCATGAGATTTCGCCAACAGGCAATATCCATGGTATGCCAGTGGCATGTTTGTTTGGTCATGGTCCAAAGGAATTGACGCATTTAGCGGGTTTTTGTCCTGCTTTGAACGCTCAACAAATCAAGCAAGTTGGGATTCGTAGTGTGGATGCGGAAGAGAAAAAGTTTGTGCATCAAGCAGGTTATGAAGTGTTTGATATGCGTTATATCGATGAAAATGGGATGCGTAACACGATGGAAAGAGTGTTAGCCAAAGTGGATTCCAATACGCATATTCATGTGAGTTTTGATGTGGACTTTTTGGATCCAGAGATTGCTCCTGGGGTGGGTACAACGGTTCGTGGCGGTCCGAATTATCGTGAAGCACAGTTGTGTATGGAGATGATTGGCGACACAGGTTTGATGGGGTCTTTGGACATTGTAGAATTAAATCCTGCCTTGGATATGCGTAATTTAACGGCTGAAATTGCTTTGGAAATGATTCAAAGTCTTTTTGGTTTAAATACGTTGGTCAGACCTAAATAATCACTTATGAAGTACGAAAAACCTAAATCAAAGCTAGAGCGTGTGTTGTATGCTATCGCCTTTGAGTTCTTTGGGATTGTCATCAGTGCACCCTTGATGTCGTGGTTGTTTAATCATTCGGTGTTTTCAATGGGCAGTGTAGCGATTGTTATTGCGATGATTGCTTTGCTGTGGAACGTTGTTTATAACTGGATTTACGATCGATTGAGATGGCATTTTGGGTGGGAAAAAACGCCCGTCACAAGGATTTATCACGCGGTTGCTTTTGAGTTAGGTTTGGCCTTGGTTTCAGTGCCATTGATTTTATATGGTTTGGATACGGATATTATCGAATCAATCGGCGTGGAGATTGCATTTATGGTGTTTTATTTAATTTTCACGTACTGTTTTAATTGGATTTACGATATATTGCGTGCAAATTGGTGGGCAAAGGTGTCTTAATGTCAGATAAGCGTATTTTGGGGTTAAGTCGTCAAGAATGGGCATTGGTGCTGGTGACGATTTTCTGGGGCAGTACGTTTGTCGTGGTGAAAAATGCCATGCAATGGTCAGGGCCGTTTAGCTTTGTGGCCATGCGGTTTTTGATGGCTGGGGTAGTGACGTTTTTAATTTTTCGCCGAGATGTCTTGCGGATCACGAAAAAAGAATTGTTTAGTGGTGTATTGATTGGTGCCATGGTGTTTATGGGCTATGGGTTTCAAACAGTAGGGTTACAAACAATTTTAAGTAGTCAGTCTGCATTTTTGACCGCTTTGTATGTACCGATTGTCCCGTTTTTACAATGGATTGTGACTAAAAAAGCACCCAGCAAAATGAACTTTCTAGGGATCGCTTTGGCGTTTGCGGGTACGATTTACATCACAGGTGGAGGCATTACCCAGATTAGCTTGAGTTTTGGCGAGTTGATGACGGTTTTGGCGGCCATTGCCTTATCGTTTGAGATCTTGCTATTTAGTTTTTTTGGATCAAAAGTGAACGTGCGTGGAATGACGGTTATTCAGTTGTTTACCGTGTCGTTGCTGGGTTTCATCGTGGCCCCGTTGTCTGGAGAAGCGATGCCTGAATTTTCTTGGGTATTATTAGGCAGTATTGCTTTTATGGGTGTGGGCAGTGGGGTGGTTCAGTTTACGATGGCATGGGCCCAAAGTTCTATTTCTGCCACGCGAGCAACGTTGATTTATACGGGTGAGCCGATTTGGGGAGCCGTTGCTGGTCGTATCGTAGGTGAGCGGTTGGGAATGGGGGCTTTATTTGGTGCCTTGTTGATTTTTCTTGGTGTGCTGGTTAGTGAGTTAAAATTTAAATTTTCAAAAGCGGATAAACGTGAGTGAACAATTAGAACTATTTGATGTACCTAGTCCCTGTATCGGCGTGTGTACATCAGGTCCAGAGGGATATTGCAAAGGATGTTTTCGCACCCGAGATGAACGCTTTCACTGGAATTTATTTACCAACTCACAAAAAAAACAAGTCATCCATTTATGTCGCATCAGAAAAATTAAATTGATTCGTCAGATGTTGGCTAAAAACGCCACGCCAGAAGAGGCACCATCGTCACCTCAAATGGAATTGTTTGAGTAGTGGTGTTTATCGATGTTTCGATCGTTCGCTTGTAACGCTCGCTAAAACAGCTGGATTCAAGCACCTTGTCCGTGGAACACAAAAAAAACAAGTCATCCATTTATGTCGTATCAGAAAAATTAAATTGATTCGCCAGATGTTAGCCAAAAACGCTACGCCAGAGGCCACGCGGTCATCGCAAACAAACGCCACGCCAGAAGCCACGCGGTCATCACAAAACAAATACCGTCCTAGAAGAGGCCCATCACCGCCCCAGAAGCCACTCCATCCTCACTCATCCTATTACAACATCGCGTCCATCGCTTTCGTGTCTTTGATCATCTTAGAAAACATCAAAATTACCTCAACGTCATGTGAGAAAGCGTAAAACTTATCTCTGTTTTAAGGTTTTGACGATACAATAGGAGGGTATAAGATTGATGAAAAATAAGGATGTTAAATGTCAAACGAAACATTAAGTTTACTTGGTTCAAAACGTACGGAATATCCGACGGATTATGCCCCTGACGTACTAGAGGCTTTTGAAAATAAACACCCTGATAATGATTATTTTGTGACCTTTGTTTGTCCTGAATTTACGAGTTTGTGTCCCATTACCAACCAGCCTGATTTTGCCACGATCTACATCCGTTACATTCCTAACATTCGGATGGTGGAAAGTAAGTCGTTGAAGCTGTATTTGTTTTCGTTTCGCAATCACGGGGATTTTCATGAGGATTGTGTGAATATCATTATGAAAGATTTGATTAAACTCATGGATCCCAAGTATATCGAGGTCAAAGGGGTGTTTACGCCACGAGGCGGGATTGCCATTCATCCTTTTGCAAATTATGGACAAGCGGGAACGATGTTTGAAGAGATGGCTCGTGAACGTTTGATGAAGCACGAGATGGCGTAAGGGTTTAAAAGATTTTGTAAAACAGTGAAATAATGAAAATAGCGTTGTTCAAAGGAAAGATAAGATGAAAAAACCATCGATATTAGGGGGTGCTTGCATTATTGCAGGTGTTTGTGTGGGTGCAGGAATGCTAGGCTTGCCAGCAGCGGGAGCAGGGGCGTGGACGTTATGGACAGGGTTTGCGTTATGCTTGACGATGATAGTGATGTCAGTGTCTGGATTTTTGTTGTTAGAAACCTTTCAGCATTATGATAAACACGTTTCTTTTGATACCGTTACTCGCTCGTTGTTAGGCCCTATTTATAATTTTATCAATAATTTATCGGTTTACTTTGTGGGCGGTATTTTGTTGTATGCGTATTCGACTTCATTGGGTGATATTGTCGGCAATATGTTCGGCTTGCCCATGTCGGTGGCTTCTATTCTGTCTGTGTTGGCATTCTCGTTTCCTGTTTGGTTGTCAACGCGTTCGGTCGATCGTTTCTCGGTATTGCTGATTGTGTTTATGATTGTCAGCTTTGTTGCCAGTATTTCAGGGTTGTTAAATAATATTTCCAGTGATGTGCTGTTTAACGTGGACGACCAACACGCGTCCTATCTGCCTTATTTAATGATGTTGTTCCCTGTTGCATTGACTTCTTTTGGGTATCATCATTCGGTGGCCTCGTTGCGTATCTATTATCAAGACGAGAAAAAGGCTCAATACGCTATTTTAGGTGGTACATTGATTGCCCTAGTGCTTTACCTTGTGTGGGTGGTGAGTATTTTTGGTAATTTGCCACGCCAAGAATTTCCTGCCATTATGGCAAAGGGCGGTGAGGTCAGTGCTTTATTATCGGCTTTGCAGGGCGTAATTGATACAGAATTCGTGCCCAAAATGATCAATGCTTTTTCAATTGCAGCGATTGTGTCATCGTTTGTGGCAGTGGGATTGGGCGTGTTTGATTATTTGGCGGATTTGTTTCACATCAAATCAGAAACCCCATCACAACGTACTCGTGTGTGGGCGGTTACCTTTTTGCCCCCTTTATTATGTTCCGTGTTTTTTCCAATGGGCTTTTTAAAAGCAATCGCCTATGCGGGAGCGGTCGCAGCGATATGGACATGTTTAACACCACCATTATTGGCATGGCGAGCAAGAAGTCGCTATGGCAAAGGTCATTACTCAGTTCCAGCTGGATACTTGTTTATGATCTTGGTGTTTGTGTTTGGTGCAGCCGTGATGATTTTCCATATGTTGAATTTATGGGGTTATTTGCCTGTATTTAAATAAGATCTGTGTCGCTTTCGTATCTATTTGTTGAAATATTTGATTAAAATCTTTGATTAACTTGACCTTTTCTGCTTTAAGGTGTTATATTTGTATGTTCACTTTATAGAGGTGAGGATTTTTTGCACGTTTTTGGTAAGGCTAGTTTTTATAGTGTTACGGAAAATAGCGAATGTTTTTACCGACTTATGAAGTGTTTTAGGTTGCTAGAGAATATCGAACAGCCTGCGATAGTCTGTTAGTGAAATGCTTGACATCGCTTAAACACAGGTTTCGATTTTGAAATGATGTGTTGGTAGGTGTTGTTTGAACGGATGGATTAACGCGTAAGTGAGGTATTTTTTAGTGTTTTTTGAATTTATCATTTTATAGGAATGATTCATGCCAACCATTAGCCAACTCGTGCGTAAACCGCGCGAAAGTAGCCATGTGAAGTCTAAGAGTCCCGCTCTTGAGAACTGCCCGCAGCGTCGTGGTGTATGTACTCGTGTATATACTACAACGCCTAAAAAACCTAACTCTGCGATGCGTAAAGTTGCTAAAGTTCGTTTAACTAACGGCTTTGAAGTGATTTCATACATCGGCGGTGAAGGCCATAACCTACAAGAACACAGTGTTGTACTTGTTCGTGGTGGTCGTGTTAAGGACTTGCCGGGTGTCCGTTACCACATCGTTCGTGGTTCTTTGGACTTGCAAGGTGTTAAAGACCGTAAACAAGCCCGTTCTAAATACGGTGCTAAACGTCCTAAGAAAGCTTAATTTGCTGATTAGTTCCAGGTATGCTTCCGATCTATAACAGAAAGAAAGCGTGCAATAACCGCTGCTGGGTAAATTTAAAGCGGTAAGTAAGGGGTTGCATTTGAATGGGCAACCGTGGCCACGTAAAGTGGTTCAACTGAATTAACACAATTTAAAGGAAGTTATATGCCACGTCGTCGTAAAGTTCCAAAACGTGAGATTCTACCTGATCCAAAGTTCGGTAGCGTAGAACTTGCAAAATTCATGAACGTTGTGATGCTATCTGGTAAGAAAGCCGTAGCAGAACGTATCGTTTATGGTGCATTAGATAAAGTGCAAGAAAAAACAGGCAAAGATCCATTAGAGATTTTTGCATTAGCAATTAATAACGTTAAACCTGTTGTCGAGGTAAAAAGCCGTCGCGTAGGGGGTGCTAACTACCAAGTACCGGTAGAAGTTCGTCCTGTACGTCGTCTTGCTTTGGCAATGCGTTGGGTACGTGAAGCAGCTAAGAAACGCGGTGAAAAGTCAATGGACTTGCGTTTGGCTGGAGAATTGATTGATGCGTCAGAAGGTCGTGGCGCTGCAATGAAGAAACGTGAAGATACTCACCGTATGGCGGAAGCTAACCGTGCGTTCTCACATTTCCGTTGGTAATAAAAGGATACAAAAATGGCTCGTAAAACCCCCATTGAACGTTATCGTAACATTGGTATTTCTGCTCACATTGATGCAGGTAAAACAACCACTACTGAGCGTATTTTGTTCTACACAGGTGTAAACCACAAAATCGGTGAAGTGCATGATGGTGCTGCAACGATGGACTGGATGGAGCAAGAGCAAGAGCGTGGTATTACTATTACCTCTGCTGCGACGACTGCATTCTGGCGTGGTATGGCTGGTGATTGGCCTGAACACCGTATTAACATTATTGATACCCCAGGACACGTAGATTTCACTATTGAGGTGGAACGTTCTATGCGTGTATTGGACGGTGCTTGCATGGTGTATTGTGCGGTAGGTGGTGTGCAGCCACAGTCTGAAACAGTATGGCGTCAAGCGAATAAGTACCGTGTACCTCGTTTAGCGTTCGTGAACAAAATGGACCGTACCGGTGCGAATTTCTACAAAGTTGTTGACCAAATGAAAACACGTCTTCGTGGTAATCCAGTGCCTATCGTATTGCCGATTGGTGCAGAAGATCAGTTTAAAGGCGTGATTGATTTGATCAAAATGAAACAGATCATTTGGGATGATGAGTCTCAAGGTGTGAAGTTTGAATACGCGGATATTCCTGCTGATATGCAAGCCGAAGCCCAAAAATGGCGTGAACAAATGGTTGAATCAGCAGCGGAAGCCTCAGAAGAGTTGATGAACAAATACCTTGAAGAAGGTGATTTGAGCGAAGCAGATATTATCAAAGGTCTTCGTGCTCGTACGATCGCTTGCGAAATCCAGCCAATGCTTTGCGGTACAGCGTTTAAAAACAAAGGTGTACAACGTATGTTGGACGCTGTGGTTGAATTGTTACCATCACCAAAAGATGTACCTCCAATCCAAGGTGAAGATGATGAGGGTAACCAAGTCGTTCGTCACGCAGATGACAAAGAACCGTTTGCTGCATTAGCGTTTAAATTGATGACTGACCCATTCGTTGGTCAATTAACGTTCATTCGCGTATATTCTGGCGTATTAACGTCAGGTGACACAGTGTATAACTCTGTGAAGATGAAGAAAGAACGTATTGGTCGTATTTTGCAGATGCATGCGAACAACCGTGCTGAGATTAAAGAAATTTTGGCAGGCGACATCGCTGCGGTGGTTGGTTTGAAAGAAGTGACAACGGGTGAAACACTTTGTGATGTGAACTCTCACGTGGTACTAGAACGTATGGAGTTCCCAGATCCAGTGATTTCTCAGGCGGTTGAACCTAAATCTAAAGCTGACCAAGAGAAAATGGGCTTGGCATTATCTCGTTTGGCACAGGAAGACCCATCTTTCCGCGTGAAAACGGATGAAGAATCTGGTCAAACCATTATCTCTGGTATGGGTGAGTTACACCTAGACATCATTATTGACCGTATGAAACGTGAATTTGGTGTGGAAGCCAACGTCGGTAAACCTCAAGTAGCTTATCGTGAAACGATTCGTAAAGTTTGCGAAGAGGCTGAGGGTAAATTCGTTAAGCAGTCTGGTGGTCGTGGTCAATACGGTCACGTGGTGCTTAAACTTGAACCTATGGAGCCAGGTAGCGGTTACGAATTCGTAGATGCTATTAAAGGCGGTGTGGTACCTCGTGAATTTATCCCTGCCGTGGACAAAGGTGTTCAAGAAACATTGAGTTCAGGTGTGGTAGCGGGTTACCCAGTTGTTGACGTTAAAGTGACGTTGCATTTTGGTTCGTACCACGATGTGGACTCTAACGAAAACGCGTTCCGTATGGCGGCTTCTATGGCATTTAAAGAGGGTATGCGTAAAGCATCGCCTGTACTTCTTGAGCCAATGATGGCGGTGGAAGTAGAAACGCCAGAAGATTATGCAGGTACGGTCATGGGTGACTTGTCTTCTCGTCGTGGTATGGTTCAAGGTATGGACGATATCCCTGGCGGCGGCAAGATCGTAAAAGCAGAAGTGCCTCTAGCTGAAATGTTTGGTTATGCGACTAACTTGCGTTCTTTGACTCAAGGTCGTGCAACTTACACAATGGAATTTAAGCACTACGCTGAAGCACCTAAGAACGTTGCTGATGAAGTCATCAGTGCACGTAATAAGTAATTAACCGAGTAAGCTACTTGTGATGAGTAGCTTACGTTTAACTTTTTTGATTTATTGGAAATATTATGGCAAAGAGTAAGTTTGAACGTACCAAGCCACACGTAAACGTCGGTACGATTGGTCACGTTGACCACGGTAAAACAACTTTAACAGCAGCGATCACCACGATTTTGGCGAAGAAATTCGGCGGTGAAGCTAAAGACTATTCACAGATTGATGCGGCTCCTGAAGAGCGTGCACGTGGTATTACGATTAACACGGCTCACGTTGAGTACGAAACAGCTAATCGTCACTACGCACACGTTGACTGCCCAGGACACGCTGACTACGTGAAGAACATGATTACGGGTGCAGCACAGATGGACGGTGCGATCCTTGTGTGTTCAGCTGCAGACGGTCCAATGCCACAAACACGTGAGCACATTCTTTTGAGCCGTCAGGTAGGTGTACCTTACATCGTTGTGTTCTTGAACAAAGCGGACATGGTTGACGATGAAGAATTGATGGACTTAGTAGAGATGGAGGTGCGTGAGTTGTTGAGCAGCTACGACTTCCCAGGTGACGATACACCTGTGGTTAAAGGTTCTGCTAAGTTGGCTCTTGAGGGTGATACAGGTCCTTTGGGCGAACAAGCGATCATGGCATTGGCTGAAGCATTAGACAGCTACATTCCTACACCAGAGCGTGCAGTTGACGGTACATTCTTGATGCCAGTAGAGGACGTGTTCTCTATTTCTGGTCGTGGTACAGTGGTAACAGGTCGTGTAGAGCGTGGTGTGATCAAAGTTGGCGAAGAGATCGAAATCGTGGGTATTCGTCCAACAGCGAAAACAACATGTACAGGTGTAGAGATGTTCCGCAAATTGCTAGACGAAGGTCAAGCAGGTGATAACGTGGGTATCTTGTTGCGTGGTACCAAACGTGAAGAAGTAGAGCGTGGTCAAGTATTGGCGAAACCAGGTTCTATCACACCACACACTAAATTCTCAGCAGAAGTGTATATTCTTTCAAAAGAAGAGGGTGGTCGTCATACGCCATTCTTCCAAGGTTATCGTCCACAGTTCTACTTCCGTACAACGGACGTAACCGGTACGATTACACTACCAGCTGATAAAGAGATGGTATTGCCAGGCGATAACGTTGCAATGGACGTTGAGTTGATTGTGCCTATCGCGATGGAAGAAGGCTTACGTTTTGCGATCCGTGAAGGTGGTCGTACAGTAGGCGCTGGCGTGGTGTCTAAAATCACTGCATAATTTAAAAAAGCTTGCCACTAGTGATTGGCTTGTGGCAGGTCATGTTCTTTAATTTTGTTCTTTTTAGGAAACGTTATGAAAAACCAACAAATTCGTATTCGTCTTAAAGCGTTTGATTATAAATTAATCGATCAATCTGCTGCGGAAATCGTTGAAACTGCAAAACGTACAGGTGCAGTAGTACGTGGTCCTGTTCCACTACCTACTCGTATCAAGCGTTACGACGTATTGCGTTCACCACATGTGAACAAAACTTCTCGTGATCAGTTTGAAATTCGTACACACCAACGTTTAATGGATATCATCGATCCAACGGATAAAACAGTAGATGCTTTAATGCGTTTAGATTTGCCGGCTGGTGTAGATGTAGAAATCAAACTACAGTAATCGAATCATTACGTTGTGAATATAAAAGCCTCCGAAATACGGGGGCTTTTTTAATGTTTATTGCTGATAAAAATGACAGAATACTTATGTAAAGACTGTATCGGCATAGTCTGCTATTTGGGTTAAAGTTAGGGTTACACCGTTTAATAAGTGCGTTTCTGAAAAGGAGCATGATTGGTTGAACTGAGGGTAAAGTTTAGAAAGTTGTTGAAGTGTTTGTCATAAGGACTGATGGTGTTGACGGTATCAGTCCTTATTGATTATAAGAATTTGATAGGGGGTAAACCGCTATTTAAGTATCCGCTAAATCTCTCGAATCATTGCTTGTACCATTTGTGAAGAATGTTTTGACGCGATGGTGAGAAATTCTTCAAAGCTAATATCTGCTTTTTCATCAGCACTATCGGAGATAGCACGGATGATGACAAAGGGTGTGTTCAGTACATGACAAGTCTGTGCAATGGAGGCTGCTTCCATTTCGACAGCTTGTGCATCATTAAAATGATGATGGATAGTATGGATTTGTTCTTTACTATGAATAAAACTATCACCACTGACAATTAAGCCTGTCTTTACTTGAGCGTTATCAAAATGCTGGGCAGCAGTTTGTGCAGTCATAAGCAATTGCTCAGAGGAATGATAGCGAGTGGGCAAGGCAGGGACTTGTCCATAATCATATCCAAAAGCGGTCACATCTACATCGTGGTGAGCAACTGTAGCACCAATCACGACATCACCAACTTTCAAACCAGATCCAATACCACCTGCACTACCTGTATTAATCACACAGTCAGGTTTAAAGCACTCAATGGCGAGACTGGTAGCAATACTGGCATTAACCTTGCCAATGCCGCTTAAACATAGGATAATGTCCTTGTTTGCGTACCGTCCTGTATCAATTTGGATTGCACCAAATTGATGTGTTTGTCTATTAGATAATGCCTGCTTGAGAATCTCAATCTCTTTTTGCATCGCACCGATAATGGCGATTTTAGAGGGTTTTTCGTTCATGCAAAAATCTCTTCCCATTCTTGACGATGATCTAAAAGGTATTGGGCGTATTTTTTAGCCCCTTCCAAACTATGACTGGCTGCCCAACCACACTGCACCACGTTACAAGCGGGAACCGCTGTGGCTTGAACAACATCTTTTAGTGTGTGTTCAATCAAATTTAAAGCGTCTTGGTAATTGGGTATATTTAACAACGTCACATAAAATCCCGTCTGACAACCCATTGGGCTAATATCCACGATTTTATCCGAGTGATTACGTGATAATTCCGCCATTAAATGTTCTAGTGAATGTAGTGAGGGCATATCCATATGATCTTGATTTGGCTGACAGACGCGTAAATCATATTTATAAATCATGTCGCCATGGTCGCCCTCTGTGACACAAGCTAAACGAACATAGGGGGCTTTTACTTTGGTGTGGTCTAAATTAAAACTTTCCACATTCATACGTTTTTCAGAAATAATCTCACTCATGTAGGATCCTTATTGGGTTTTTATTGTGTGGTTGATTGTAACATTATGCATGGTATCGTAACGTTGTTCAATAAGTAAGTGTTCGAATCGGGACCCTCTTATTTAAATAGACAAGTATGTCCAGTTTATTTCATCACAGAAATAGCACTATATTAATTTTTAATAATTGTGTTGCTTAGGTGCTGATAAGAATATTATCGATTTTGTGATGAGATTCCTAGTAATTCCAATATTAATAGATAAATGCTAAAAAGATGTTATAGCTTAATTTATATAATGTCACTATGAATTTAAATCATATTAATGCTGTTTTATATTCCATTTTACTTATGGGATGACACCAACGAATGCTATGTAAATACTATTTATTGTTAGATAGTAAGGGCGTGAAGTTCTATATAGTATTTGGGTAAGTGTTGAGGTTATATGTAGCAAACAAGCAGATGTTGAAAATAAGACTAATTCATTATGATCTGTTCTATATTTAATATGTATTACGGTTAATATTGAAATAGCAAATATGTTGACTCAATAGGAGATAATTGATGATAGTTAGACAAACAGTTCTCTTTATTTTAAAGCTTTAAAAAAGCCTAAGAATACTTTGTTATGAGGTGATTAAAGATGCATTAAAAAAAGGAAATAAAATAAAAAAGCGGTTATTCATAACCGCCAGAAATTTTATCGATAGTAAATGTCGTAGATCATTTGAGCTGATACGCTACCCGCAGTAGGTGTACCATTTTTGACATATTTAACTGTAAAGTTTTTGGTTACCATGCCTGTTCCAGCAATGCTTGAAGCAAAAACGCTGACATTACTTCCTGTTGTATCAATAATAGGTAAGCTTAAACTCTTGCCATATGTTAAAGCAGTAGTGGAGTCGCTTGGATAAATTTTTAAGCCAACACCTTTTGCTGTTGAAGTAGAAGATAAAGAAAGGACTTGAGAGGTGTTGGCGGTATTATTGGCATCAGTGACCGATATATATGCCGTATTAGCGGTAGCACTGCCACAATTTAATGAAATAGGAAATTCTCCGCCTGTTACTTCTGTGTCAGAGTTTAGTTTACCGACAAATATAGGTGTTAAATTAACGGTTTGCTCAGTGGCAGATGCTAGAGAGCATGTTTTTCCCAATGAGATAGATCCAGCAGTTGATTTCATATAGAATGTTGTTGATTGAAATTCATTCAAACCCATAGTCTGACTTCTATCCACGTTATATCTATCATCAGTACAGTTTGTCTGAGCATTTACTAGGTTGATATTAGTTAAATCAATGGTATCAGCATTAAAAATAGCAGTTGGGTTTAGCGTTAAAATCATGCGAACACGTAATGATGCATTCTTGTTGATAGTGGGAATAGTACTAGCTATCCACCCAGATGCAAGTTGCGTCCACGTTCCATTATTTACACTGTAATATAATGCCGGAGAGAAATAACGATATAAAATACTATCAGTTGTATTAAATCTAAAATCCATGCGATAGTTTGAGCGACTATAATAATTATTATCATTTTTGGCACATAAATCGATCCCTACATTATTTGCCAATGTAGCCGTATAAGTGATTTTTAAACTTGAACCTGAACCACTAATTTCTGGTCCGACATTAAGCGTTTTATCTACTCTACAATAAGTGCCCCAGCAAGAACCATAACCAGCCCAAGAAAGATGAGAAATAAAACAAAGAACGAAGAGAATAATCAATCTTTTTAACATACAAACACCTTAATCACAAGTAACCGGAATAATCACAGGAGTCGTGCTATTTTGTTTATCGTTAGGAATACGATAGTTGATGCGGCAACTTTGTTCACCCCAGCTAAGTTGAAGTTTACCTGAAGCAGGAGCGCCACGAGTATAAATACGACCACCTTGTGCAACGATACCAATATGTTGTCCTTTACTATCAAACACTTCTGTTCCGATAGGTGGAATACGGTCGGTATTTTTGATCTCGAAGAATACCACTGAACCTGTGGTGGTTTCAAAATTAACTAATAAAGCAGTATTTGCGCGTGGAATTACCTCTTGATTTGTTGCTGATAATTCAACGGTGTCAGGAACAGAGTTAATATCCAAGCCTACGTTATTGATAGCGTAAGGCGTTAGATATGGCATAATACCATTACCAAATCTATCAATCTCATTGCCGATAGATCCAGTAATCTTCGCACCTTTGGCACCCTTAGCATGGATGATCGCGAAAGTGTTGCCCAGACTGTTTGTAAATGTCACCCCTTTAGGATGGGCGACGATTGCACCAGATACGCCAAGTGATATCTGCTGACTACCATCATTTGATTTTGTAAAGCCACCGTCAAGACGAGCATAAGGACTTGCATAGCTATTATTAAAGCTAAACGAGTTGTGGCGAGATTGTGACTGGTGATTAAATGACATACTATAAGTGTATTGACTTTCCTTACCTAAGCTACCAGATAGGTTTGTATTGGTCGTTACACCATTCAAGCGACTATGCGTCAAGCTTTGAGAAACATAAGTGCTGTTGTCTGAACCTAAAGGCATCGATAAAGATAGATAAATCTGACGATCACGCTCACCAGTACTATTGCGAGTTTGATAGAAAGAAATATTGTAGTTAATATTCTTGTATTTGTTGCTATACCCAACTTGGTAATCGAACTGGCGTTTGTTACTACTCCAATAAGTGCTGGTACTGCCTGTTAGATATAGGTGACCCCAATTATCTTTGAGTTTTTGATCAATAGTTACTTGGAACTGGTTCTTAGGTCTATAGCTGAATAGACGATGATTAATCTTTCTAGGCTCGTAGAAATAATCTCTATTATGTTCGATGAAGTCTGTTAAGCTATAGTAACCATTTGACAAATAACGATAAGCCGCTACAGTTAAATTGGTGTTTGTTGGATTTATGCGTGTGTTGTAAGATGCATAGAGATTGTAACCTTTAATCCTATCACTCTTACCGGCTGAATTTAAGTGTTCAGGGGAGAATTTGGCACTGGAGAATGTTGCATTGGTTACAAATGCACCGATTGGCGTATTGAAGGAGATGCCAAATAATTCTGAATGATAGTTGTTTGATAAGATAGTACCTAAGTTTACGGTTAAGCCATTAGTGACACCGTACTGCCATGTACCTTGCAATACTTTTTCTTTGTATAGTCGGTTGGCATAGCGATAACGACCTGCTGCAATGACATAACGGCTGTATCCAGGACGAATAAGCTGTGCGGTAGCTGTATAAGGTACAGTGAATCGACGTACTTCACCATTAGATTCACGAATTTCTACTTCAAGATCGCCAGCGTAGCCTGTTGGATATAAGTCGTCGATGACAAATGGGCCAGCAGGCACCGATACTTCTTTTAATACATTACCATTTTGACGAACGGTGACTAAGGCATTAGAGTTTGCAATACCTCTAATGGTGGGTGCGTAACCTCTTTCAGAGGTGGCTAACATGCGGTCATCGGATGCTAGCTGTGCCCCACGGATAGAAATTGCATCCATCACCGTACTGTTAGTGGTAAAGTCACCAATGGTAAGTTGACCTCTAACGGTAGCAATATCTCGTTGGATATAGGTTGAATTACTTTGATAATGCTGACGTTTACCATTCACCCATGATTGAGAACCACGATGACGGAATGCCCAACTTCCAATATTAAAGCCTGTATCTAGGCTGAGGTATGTTTGGTTGTAGTGCTTGTTATTCGTTTTTGTGTCATAGTGATTCGCATAATAACGAATAAATGCCACAGGTACTCCTGTTTGCCAACGTGAAGGAGAGATGTATCCTCTTGGGCGTTGAACGACAAATGCTTGAGGAATTTCTACAGACAGATTTAATGTACTAACATCAAAATTTACTTTTGCCTCAGGAACTACTTGAGAAAAGAGTAAACAGTCTTGCACAGGCTTAGCAGAGTGGATGGCATCTGATGTTAAATCCAATGCGGTCATTAGTTCTGGTGAGGCACATAACTGTGCTAAGTGATGATCCCTGCTTTCAATGAATTTTAGATTAATACGACCTCTGTGTTCACCGTTTAAATTGATATCTGCAATATAGTTACCCGCACCAACAGGGTTGCTGTAACTAAAGCGACTGACATCAATAGTATTACCTGCTATGCTTTGTAGAAAGTGCGGGTCAAATTCAATGAACTCCTCATCGGCCCATGCTGTATAGGGAATAAGACCTATCAACATGATGGCAGAATAGATTTTCGTCAATCTATGCGAAGATGTTATTGTCCGTTTATTCTTTTTCATGATACATCTCTGGTTATGTCCTGTCGCCTATAAGCATACAAAACGACCATTTATCCATAAAGAACAGCATAAAGATTAGTGAAGTTCTGTTGTTCCTTTAGTACGACCACCGTAATCATTGATCGTTGTCCATATTATTTCTTTTGCTGATTTGATCGGGCTATTTAACAAGAAACGAGCTTGAGAAAAAGGGGCGACCATATCAGCATTGGGTGCTTGAATTTTCTTGCCGTTTTGTAGGGCATATAACGTTCCATACGTAATATAGTAGGGAGTAGGATTGTCTGCCACTAAATAAGTTTTGCCTTTACTGTTTTCCAATGACCATTTCACTTGTTGGTACGCTTCACTAGGAGAAATGCTTAATGTCGTTGGACGGAAAAATAATTTAATGCGACTGCGGATGGCAATCTGCAAATAATTCGGAGAGGCTTCCCCTGCTTTAGGTTTAGGCGGAATGTCTAACACATTCACATAAAAAATTGATTCACGATCGGTTGGCAATGGTTCACCAGTATAAGTAATACGTAAAGTTTGTCCTTTGCCATTATCTACCCGCGCAACGGGAGGTGTAACAACAAAAGGAGCGGTAATTTTTTCTGGGCTGGCATCAGGATTGCCGTTATCGATCCAAACTTGTACTAAAGATGGACGTTTACCTGAATTAGTTAATTCTAAGCTGACGCTTTTCTGATCGGAGGGATAAATAACGCGTGTGGCCATGATCACATTCGCTTGACCTTGTACAAAACACAATACAAAAAATATGGCTACGAAAAAACGATAAAATCCACGTGCTAGCATTATCTCACCTAAAAAATTGGATAAAAACGAGGTGGGTGAATTATCCCGCCCACCTAATACTTCTAAAGTAGATTATTTGTAAACTACAGAGAAGTTAGCAATTGCTTGAACGTCACCTGCTGTAGCTTGTCCTGTTGCATAGTAACGAGCTGAGAATGGAATTTTTGTTTCAGCAGATGTACTAGATTTATCTAAATTCTTGTAGTTGATACTAGCAGTTGCATTTGCATCACCTACTTTAATCGCTGAGCCATCTTCGTTAACCAATTGGATATTAACATTACTAGCTTTTGGAGAAGTTGAAGCTTGGTTAATTAATGTACCAGTTGCTGCATCAACATTGTTGTCTAGTTTCCACTGAATACCACCAGCAGTTACGCTATCACCAGTAGAACAACCAGTAATGATTAATTCAAAGCCAGTATCACCAGTTGTATTGCCTGCTGTAGTTAATTCGCTTGACGGAACGCTAGGTAAACTAACAACTTTGTTTTCATCATCTGATTTAATAATACAAGTTGTATCAACTACTTTACCATTAAAAGTTACTTTACCACTGTTGGCAGCAAATGCAACTTGAGCCGACAAACCAGCTAGGATTGCAGAAGTTAGCAATAGTTTTTTCATGTCAAATTTCCTTGTTTATTTAAAAACATTAAGACCAAAATGGAATATTTCATTCATTAAAAATGAAACGTATTGGCTATTATTCCAAAAATAATCGGGGGGGGTAGCTGATTGTTTCAAAAATATTTCTGTATGGGTTTAGATATGGTATTTATCCAACGAAACAATTCGGTCAAGTCATAATCTCCGCTATGAGGCATCCCCCAAACAAGGCCGTAATCAACGTTTTTATGCTGATTTTGGAGCTTTGTTGTGAGTATTGCACTGATGGCATGAGAGGTGTCTGAGTCATGTGTGCCAACACGAATACGCCAGTATTTTGTGGGGCTTTGATGTAAATAATTCATAGGATTCATTAACTTAATGATAGTGCTATCAGCCATCTGTGCTTGCGGTGCAATATTACGGTGCATTGCGTAGGAAGTGAAGTGTTTTTGATCCCTATCGCTTGTTCCAAATAATTGATTTTCACCAGAAGATAGGTCGAGATGGTCAAAAGCGGGTACGCCTTTTTGTCTGCCAATGGCTTTGATATAGGCCTCAAAATCTATGTCCACGACTTGATGATGCTCAATGGTGAGATAGCTGACTTGACTAAGATCTTGGCCCTCGTCAATGGCTTTTTGAGCGGATGCCATGAGTTGTTGAATAAGGTAATCCTTAAAACTGCCGTTGCCGTTTTGATCAAGCGTTAATGGTTGGTTTTGTGTGTCACGTAGGTTTAAGCTGTTGAGATATTGGGGGAATTGAGTTTTTAAGGCTTGACTCATTTTGATTTCCGAATCACTTAAAGCCGTTGAGGTGACCTCGTGTTTGATATGGTAATCTAACATAGAAATGGACATTTTTTGATAAGTGTTGATGCCGTTAAACTCCCATTCATAGGCCATGTCAGCGTGTTCAAGATTGGTAATGGGACAATAGGCCGATACCGCGAATACATTATCGTCTTGGATAGGGGCTCTGCACCAATGTCATCTAGATAAGGCTGGTAGTCAGGTTGATTCCCGCTGGCCCCCATCAATGCAGATAATGCGCCGCCTGCACTTGTTCCGTTAATAATGATTTTTTGAGCGTCTCCTTGCATACGTTCATCGTTGAATTTCAAATAACGAACCGCTGCTTTTAAATCCACTATCGCAGCGGGTGCCTTACCGTAGCTTTGCGTGCGACCCCTTGCTCCAGGGCTTACCACTACGTAACCTTGTGCCAAAGCGGCGAGCAAAGTGTTGGGATGGTCCATGTTTGGCGGTGTTTGAGGTTGGGTGGCGTTTTGCGAGTGGTTGGTGGAAGATGGATCGTTGTGCGTTGAGGCAGATGGAGACACGTTGCTGTTTGTTGAGGTGGGTGATGAGGTGCGGGGTGATGTGTTGGAATCCGCTTGGTTGTTGGATGACAGCGTGTTGTTCGATGATGTGGGGGATGATGCGGTTTGTGTGGCAGGAGGTTCCGCTCCCATTGGCTTATTTTCTATTGTTCCAGGCAAAGCAGGCATATAACCACCCACATTGTTTTGCATAAAAATAGGGGCGGTGTCTTTGTTAAAACCGTTGATGGATTGGTCCTCAAAGTACGCTTCAGGGATATAAATATTCATACTTTCGTATTGCGTATCAATGGGTTTTTCCACGTATATCAGTTGTTCAAACGCACGGAATTTAATTTCTTTGCCCTCATAATTCATAGATTTTTTAACCCCTTTTGTAGGGTCAAAATATAAGTTATGAAGCGTGTTTTGGGTGGGTGTGGAGCTGGATAGGTTGTTGGCAGAAGCATTTTGGGTGGTGGTGGATGAGTTTATTGAGGTATTTTCTATATCTTGAGCCATGCTGTGCATGTTTAAACCCAATAGGATAGAACTAATAAGTAAGCGTTTAAATTTCATGATAAATCTTCCTTGCAATCGAGATAATGAATAGGACAAATATAAAAATAAAAAGTTTCTATGATTTTTGTTGTTTAAAAACCACTTTTTGATGAATTTGTTGTTTTTGTGCAACGGTAGTGGTGAAGTGACAGGCGATATGAACGTGAATAATTGAGTTGTTTTGGTCAAAGAATGATGGGGGATGGTAGGACGAAGCCGTAAGCCTCCCCGCATCTTAACAGTTGTTTTGCCTAAGAATGGCATGTGAAAGTAGGTTTAATGAGGGCGATGTGATGGGGGGGGGTAAACGAATGCTATAGATAGGGGAGTTGTAAAAAAATAAAAAACGATAAAAGCGGTTATATAAAGTAAAAAGGGGTGTTTGGCCCCTTTTTTACGGATAGGTGTTAAAGTTTGTTTGGGTTTATTGGGCGATGATTTTGGCTTTTTTGACTTTTGGAATCACCCACAACATAATCAAGAACGCGATAATCAGCCATGAAACCATGCCCGAAATCAAGGTATGAGGGGTTTGTGCATGAAGATGGCTCATAATAGCCCCTGCAATACTACCCATGATGATTTGGCACGATCCAATAAGTGATGAGGTGGACGCGGCTAATTGTCCATATTTTTCCATGGCAATAACAGTGGAAGTAGGAATGGTCCATGCCATGCACATTGAACCCAGCATTAACAAAGGCATAAAGACATAGAGGTTTTCGCCTAAGAAATGCAGATATATCCACAGTATCCCCAATGCAGTCACCGAACCGCTCATTCCAATGCGTACCAGATTAGGAAGTCCAACGCGTTTGCCAAGAAAGGAGTTGAGTTGGGCACTCAAGAAAAAAGTGGCCGCGTTGAGTCCGAATAATAAGGCGTAATGGCTGGAACTTTGATGATAATACCCTTGGAAGACAAAGGAAGAGGTAAATAAAAAGCAAAAGAACGCCGCAATATTGCACGCCCCGATAAGTGCTAGCCCGATGATATGCGGGTCTTTGATAAGGATGCCAAAGTTTTTGAATGCCTTGGTTAATGTTGCACCTTGACGTTTTTCTGCAGGTCGGGATTCTGGAATAAAGAAGTAAGCCAAACAAATATCAATGGCGGCAATCACGGTAATGGTCCAGAAAATCCAACGCCATTCGCCTTGAGAAATCGACACAATGAAACTGCCTGCAATGGGTGCCAAAATAGGTGAGACGCTAAAAACAAGCATCAAAAAAGAGATGAGTTTGGTTGCTTGTGTGCCAGTGTAAAAATCACGCACAATCGCATAAGCAGTCACTGAACCCGCTGCGGCCCCCATCCCTTGAAAAAAGCGAAACGCAATCAGTGCTTCAATGCTAGAGGCTAACGCACACGCAATGGTACAAATCGTAAAAATGCTCAGTCCGATAAGTAGCGGTTTTCTACGACCGTAAGTATCGGATAAAGCTCCATAAAATAATTGACTCATCCCCATTGCAAAAGAAAAGGCAACAAGTGTTAATTGCGTTTGACCTTCAGTGGTATGTAAATGTTCAGTAATGGTGGGCAAAGAGGGTAAGTACATGTCGATAGCAAAAGGACCAATAGCGGTCATAATGCCAAGAATTAGCCCGAGTGTATAAAATCCAGGATTTTTAGTCATGGTCAATTCAGAAAATTTAAAAAAGGAAGAGTATTTTATTATAAATGAATGTGTTAAGGGGTTTGTGCTGATTGTGGGAAGTAAGAAGCGTGCTACTACGCAAGTAAATGTACGTATTAAGAGGGGTGGAGATACGTCAGTAGATCTACGTAATCATATGGTTAAAAAGATACGTTCGTTTAGCGTGCTACTACGCAAGTAAATGTACGTATTAAGAGGGGTGGAGATACGTCGGTAGATCTACGTAATCGTATGGTTAAAAAGATATGTTCGTTTAGCGTGCTACTACGCAAGTAAATGTACGTACTTAAATGAGGTAGAGGGATTGCCGTCACAAATATTGGATTCATCTATATACGGTGTTTTTAGAGGTTTTTGGACGTGATAAACTGATAAAATGTAGGGTTTGACTTGCGTGTTTGAACAAGAAATTTTGATTTTTATTCCATGGATGTGAGATAGATGTTAGTTTTTCCTGATTTTGATCCCGTTGCAATCAGTGTGGCAGGTATTGATATTCATTGGTATGGTTTGATGTATTTGCTAGGTTTTTTGCTTGCTTATTTATTAGGACGGTATCGTATTCGCCATAAGCAGCTTCCTTTTACACTGAAACAATTTGAAGATATGTTGTTTTATGGTGCGATGGGGGTGATTATTGGGGGACGCTTAGGATTTATTTTGTTCTACCAATTTCAAGAATACATGGCTAATCCGATCATGATTCTTGAGGTTTGGAAAGGCGGTATGTCTTTTCATGGGGGATTTTTAGGGGTGCTGTGTGCTATGTGGTTGTACGGGTATCGTCAAAAAATCTCGTTTTTTACCTTGACGGATTTTATCGCTCCGTTGATACCTTTAGGCTTGGTGGCTGGACGTTTGGGGAATTTTATCAATGGCGAATTGTGGGGAAGAGTCACGGATGTGCCTTGGGCGATGGTTTTTCCAACAGGCGGCCCTGTTCCACGCCACCCATCGCAGTTGTATGAAATGTTTCTAGAGGGGTTTTTGCTGTTTGCGATTTTATGGGTGTATTCACGAAAACCGAGAGCAACAGGAAAAGTGTCTGGGTTGTTTTTAATCGGATATGGTTCGTTCAGGTTTTTAGTGGAGTTTGTGCGTGAACCCGACTATTTCTTAGGCAAATTGGCTTTAGGACTAAGCATGGGTCAATGGCTATCGTTGCCTATGATAGTGATTGGGGTGTGGTTGTATTTTGTTTGGAGCAAAAAACGTTCATCTGAATAAGGGTGATGACGTGACGTGACGCTGAGACTAAGCACGGGTCAATGGCTATCGTTGCCCATCGTTTCGCACGGTGTATTAAGGCTGTTCAATACAATTAGGGCAAATAACTTGGATTTCGGTTTCTTTCCCCGTTGTCTGATAACCATGTTCATGAAGCATGTTGGTAAGATGATGGGTAACGGTTTGATTTTCAATTTCTTTGACACTGCCGCAGCTTTTGCACGCCAGTAAAAGACTCTCGCCATGTTCACAATCTTTCTGGATATGTTGGCACACCGCCCACGCGTTCAGGGAATCAATACGATGTATAAAATGTTGTTGTTCTAAAAATTCTAACGCACGGTAAACAATGGGTGGTTTGGTGTTCGGATGTTCTTTTAGCATGGCCTTTAAAAGATCATAGGCTTTTACGCTTTGTGGTGATTCAAGAATGAGTTCAAGCACCTGACGACGAGATTGGGTCAGTCGTGTGCCGTTTGCCTCACAAATATCCTCGATTTTCTTTAGTTGTTCTGAAATATTATTCATATCTGATTTTCCTTGAAACGTACTTATATTCTACATCAATCTAGATGAATAAATAAGGAATATATCAGTCATATTTGTGTGCGTTTAAACACGACTCATACTTTGCATAATCAGACAGATGTTATACAATAACATTTTTGTTACCGACTTTTTTTATGTCAATTGAAAATATTTCAAGAATCCCGTCCAAACAGATTCAATCCGTAAAACATTCTTTTTTATTGTCTAGTGCGATGACGCGAGTGGCTTATGTGATTTTTCCTATCTTGATATTGTGCTGGTGTGCATGGATGATTTTAAGAGGATTGGACTGAGCATGAATGTCTTTGAATGCGAGCATTTATCACTGTCTTGGGGAAACAAACAGGTGGTGGTTGACTTGAATGTTGAGTTTTCTCAAGGTGAATTGATAGCGATTTTAGGTCCAAATGGAGCGGGAAAATCGACATTGGTCAAGGCTATGATGGGCCTTTTAAAACCGAGTGCTGGGGTGATTAGAAAAAATCCAAATCTGCGTTATGCCTTGTTGCCACAGTCTTCCGAGATTGATAAAACCTTTCCGATGACGGTTTATGATTTGGTGGCGATGGGGGCGTGGAACCAAGTTGGGGTATTTAAAAGTTATTCAAAACAGATCAAACAAAAGATCGCTGATGCAATGGAACGAGTAGGGCTGAAAAACCACAGCCATTCTTTGATTGGAGAATTGTCAGGCGGACAGTTTCAACGTGCATTGTTTGCTAGATTGATGGTCACTGATGCATCGGTTTTTGTGTTAGATGAGCCGTTTGCTGCGATTGATGCTTACACGCGAGATGATTTGCTTTGTATTATTCGTGATTGGCACGCGGAGGGGCGAACCGTGATTGCGGTACTACACGATATTGATTTAGCCAAAGCAAACTTTAACCAATGCTTATTGTTATCGGATACGATTCGGGCTTGGGGAAGTGTGGATGCCGTCATCACGCCAGAAAATTTAGAAAAAGCCAGACAACAAAGGAGTTTTTAATATGTATTCTTTATTGATTGCTCCGTTTGTTGAGTATGATTTTATGCGTCGTGCTTTGTTGGGCGGGCTGTTTTTGGCTTTGTCATCCGCTCCGTTAGGTACGTTTTTACTATTAAGAAGAATGAGTTTGGTGGCGGATTCGATGTCGCATGCGATTTTGCCAGGCGTGGCCTTGGGTTTTTTGATTTCAGGAAATTCGATAGTGGCTATGGCCAGTGGCGGGTTGGTGGCAGGTCTGGTGGTCGCGGTATTGGCGGGTTTGGTGACGCGTTATACCAATATGAAAGCGGATGCAAGTTTTGGTAGTTTTTATATTATTTCTTTGAGCTTGGGTGTGCTATTGCTGTCGTTGAAGGGCAGTAATATGGACTTGGTTCATGTGTTATTTGGTACGATTTTGGGCTTGGATAATGATTCCCTCATGTTTATGATGATCGTGAGTGGGTTGACAACATTGGTGATCGCGATTATTTATCGGCCTTTGTTAATTGAATGCTTTGATCCGATATTTTTTCAAAGCGAGGGGGGCAAAGGATCGTTGGTGCACCTGTTTTACTTGGTGTTGCTCGTGATTAATTTGGTAGCAGGATTTCAAGTATTAGGTACTTTAATGGTGGTGGGGATGATGTTGTTACCTGCCTCGGCCGCAAGTTTGATGGTCAAAACGGTTGGAAAGCAAATGATTGCCGCGGTTTTGATTGGAGCTGTATCGGTGTATGTCGGTTTAGCGGTTTCTTTTCATCACACCATGCCATCGTCTTCAGGCATTATGCTAACAGCAGGCTTGATTTATATCTTGGCCTTGTTAATGGGCAAACGCGGTGTTTTGAAAAGACGATAACTAGAAGTTTAGCGATCGTGACGTAGATGATAATCGCTTCGATAGCGTGATGTTGGCTCGTTGTGCTGCGATCGTGACGTGGATGGCGATCGTGATGGGTTCGTAAGGAAATGAAATAATCGCGATTAATTTTGATTAAAAAACTAATGACTATAAGAGGGTGTTTGTATGAAAGGTTGGGTAAAACTTGCAGTGGTGCTGGTGTTGAGTGTCGCCAGTCTCGTGGCAGAATCAAAAGTTAAAGTGGTCACGAGTTTTTCGATTCTTCAAGATATGGTGCAACAAATTGGTGGTGAGGCGGTTGAGGTTGTTTCTTTGGTGCCGATTGGGGCGGATGTTCATGAGTTTGACCCCAGTCCTCAGTCGGTCGCCACGTTGGCCAATGCGAATTTACTGGTGATAAATGGCTTGGGTTTTGATGATTGGACGCAACGTTTAGTAAAGTCGGCGGGTTACAAAGGTCTGACGGTGGTGGCGACGAAAGGTGTTGTCCTTATTGAGGTGGATGAGGCACACCATCATCATGATGGACCTCATCACGACCATGAACATCACGGAAAATGGGACCCTCATGCGTGGCAAGATTTAAGCAATGCCGTGATTTATGTTCAGAATATCGTAGAGGCGTTAAGAAAGATTGATCCTGAACACGCCAGTGATTATGAGCAAAGAGGCGATGCATACGTGGCATCGATTAAGTTGTTAGATGCAGAAACAAAAGCAAAATTCGCATCTTTGCCACCTGCACGTAAACAAATGGTCACGAATCATGATGCGTTTTCTTACTTTGCAAAAGCGTATGGCATTAAGGTTCATGCGGCAATGGGCATTAGTTCGGCTTCACGACCATCGGCAAAAATTATCGCCTCCCTCATTGATGAAATTAAAGAGGAAAAAGTGCCGGCAGTATTTTTTGAAAATATTTTTAATGCACGATTAATTGAACAGTTGGCTCGTGACAGTGGGGCCAAAGTCGGCGGTAAGTTGTACACCGATTCGATTAGTGAAAGCGGGCCAACCAGCACGTATTTGGGCATGTTCCAATACAACGTTGACACGATTTTTAATGCGATTCGTTAAGATGGCGATTACCCCATCGGATGTTCTGGGCAAACGATAATTAAATAAATTCTAGGGTAAATGCTAGGTTAAAATATCAGTAATATTTGATATGCTAAGCAGTGATATATCACGGAATTTATAAGCCAAGATGAATCGTTTCTTTTACACCCAGATTTTACGACTGAGTAAACCTTTTTTATTTAATATTCTGAAAAAGCGTGCGAAAAAGGCAGGTGGGGAATGGGGTATTGATGATAAACGACGTTTGGGCCACTATGAACAATTATCTTCAGATGAACCAGCGAATGCAGGGTTTTACGATCCGAAACGTCAAGAGTTAATCGCACCTGTATGGATTCATGCAGTTTCTTTGGGTGAGACACGTGCGGCGTATCCGTTGATTCGTTATTTATTAGATAAAGGGTATCCGATTTTATTGACGCATATGACGGCAACAGGGTTTCGTCAGGGACAGCGTTTTTTTGCGAATGCCATTATTTCTGGCCAGTTGGTCCAAACTTGGATACCTTTTGATTTTCCTCAAGCGGCACAGGCGTTTTTTGATCATTGGCATCCTCGATGTGGTTTGTTGATTGAACGTGAGATTTGGCCGAATTTATTACATGAAGCGAAAAAAAGAAATATTCCGATGATTCTGGTCAGTGCAAGGTTCTCAGAGTCTGCTTTAAGATCCGCGAAGTTGCTAGGTAAGGTGATGCGAGAGGCGTATGGCAGTCTGTCTTTGGTGTTGCCTCAGACGAAAAAGGATTTACATCGTTTACAAGAAATCGGAGTCAAATGTCCCTCAGAAGTCGTTGGTAACTTGAAGTTTGATTTACAAGTATCAGGCATGCAGGTGCATTACGCCACAGAAGTGAAACGTGTGTTAAATCGTCCGATTGTGGCGTTGGCTTCGATTCGTGAAAATGAAGAAGCCCTGTTTATTCAGGAAATCGCTCGCTTAAAAGACGAGGGCGTTCATTTACCTTTGTTTTTACTCATTCCTCGACATGCAGAAACGTATGCTTTGTGTAAGAATTTACTGGGTACGTGGAGTTTGAGTTTTGTGGTGAGGTCAGAACATCCAGATGATGCCAGAGCGAGAGCGGCAGATGTCATCCTAGGTGATACGGTCGGCGAGATGTATTTTTATTATGGGATGTCGGATGTGGCCATTATTGGCGGTAGTTTCCTGCCTTATGGGGGTCAAAACCATATTGAAGCATGTGCCTTAGGGGTTCCAGTGATTTTTGGCCCGCATACAGAAAATTTTTCACAATCGGCTGACAACGCCTTATTTGCTGGGGCGGCGAGACGAGCAGAAACGGTATCAGAAGCGATAGAGATAGCGTTGGACTTGCTTGCACACGAAGATGAACGAAAAGAAATGGGTAAGGCAGGTAAAGATTGGTTATCGCTTCATGAGGGGGCGACCCGACGCATTGTCAAAGCGATTGAATCATATTTAAAATAACAAATTTACAAGCAGTATCAGTATATGGAAAGTATCGATTCAGGGGTGATGACAAAGGAATTGCTGAGTGCATTGCCCCAATTCAACATGGTGTCGTGGGTGGATACCGTCGATTCGACTAATGCAGCGTTAATTCGTCTTGTTCGTGAGGGTAGTGTGAAACCCTTTCGTCCCGCGATATTGGGCGCCAGATTCCAGACGCAAGGCAAAGGCCGTCAAGGCAAAAAATGGCATAGCATGAAAGATGCGAGTTTAATGTTTTCATGTGCGTTTGATGTGTTTATGGATCCGATGAAAGTTCCTGCTTTAGCACCGATTTCTGGATTAGTGGCGTGTGAGGTGTTGCGACAGAATTTGGATTTTGTTCAACAAAAAAAATTGACTTTAAAATGGCCAAACGATATTTATTTTAATGGTGCTAAACTGAGTGGCATTTTGGTAGAGTCTGTAAGACCGACTTTGGCAGAACGCACAGGGCCTAAACATCACGTTATTGTGTTGGGTATGGGGATGAACCTTGCACGAGCGGCTTTTTTGAGCCAAGAATTAAATCGCCCGATTATTGATTGGACCTCGATTTTAGATGGCAGTCATCGCCGTCAAAATGAAAGCTTAGCGATGTTAGTGGCTAAAATCGCTTATGCGTGGCAAGAAGCCTTTGCACGATACGAACAAGAAGGTATTGAGCCATTTTTAGAGCGTTTTAAATTGGTCGATGAATTACAAGATAAAATGGTGGATGTTTTTCACGACCAGCAGTTGGTGTTGCAAGGACAAGCACTTGGCATTGATCAAGATGGACGATTGTTGGTTAGAGATGATCAAGGTCATGAACACCGTGTGCTGGTGGGTGACGTTTCAGTGCGTGAGACAGAAGAATGATTGATATATTGATAGATGCAGGTAATTCGAGAATAAAAGTTTGTTTTGTTGATTCACAAAATGAAACCCCTCAATCTTATTTAGTGATTAACCATATTCACATCGATGAATTAAAAAAATGGGTAGCTGATTTGCCCGATTTACCTAAACGAGCGTTTGGCGTGAATGTGGCGGGACAAGTGATTAAGGCACAAATCGAATCCATGATGCCTTGCCCTGTAAAGTGGCTTAAAAGCGAGCCTCAGACATTGTGTTTAACATCCGCTTATCGACACGAGCAATTAGGTGCAGATCGATGGTATGCCTTGTTGGGCTTGAGATGGCATTGTCCAAAAGATGTGGCGATGTTGGTGAGTATGGGAACGGCTACAACCATTGATTCCATTAGTGAAGCGAACGAGTTTTTAGGTGGATTAATTTTGCCAGGTACGTTGATGATGACGAAAAGTCTGCACAGTGGTACCGCGAATTTGCCTCAAGTCAGAGTGGACAAAAAAGTATATTTTCCGCCAGATTTTCCAGTCAATACGGTGGATGCGATTCGTTCGGGTATTATTGCCGCCCAATGCGGTGCGATTTTAAGACAATGGCAAGCGTTAAAGTCTTATTATGCCCAAAAAGGCGTAGTGAAAGAACCCAAGATATACCTGTCAGGCGGGGCGAGACACGACATCATTCCTGAGTTAAAACAGCAGTTTTTGAGACTAGAGGGATATGAGCCAGTGTTATCAGAAATTCGTTTCCCTGTATTGGATGGACTGCGATTCTATGCCTCGAAAATCAGTGCTGATGGGGTTGTTGGTTAAACGTGATGAATGCGGGACTCGATACGTGTTCCATGATGAAATGGTTGAGTGGTGCGATAACGAGGAATGAACGCGTGCTTGATGGGATGGCGATGTGGAGCCTCAAAAATCAGTGCTGATGGGGTTGTTGCTTAAACGTGATGAATGTAAGCGAAAGTAGTTTTTGATGAACACCAAAAAAGGAAGATGAGATGAATCCAAAAACAATGCAGTTTCAAGGACAAGTAGGGATCGTAGATTGTGCGATAGATTGGCCCACCACACCTGAAATCACGGGGTGGGCTTTATTACTTCATCCTCATCCTTTGTATGATGGTAGTCGCGATAATAAAGTTATTACGACCATGGCACGTCTTTGCACGCAATTGGGTTTTGTGGTGGTGCGTCCGAATTTTCGTGGTGTGGGGTTATCAGAGGGTGTGTTTGATAAAGCTCATGGCGAAACCTTTGATATGTTGGCGGTTTATGAACAATTTTTACAAACCTATCCTGAGTTGATGGATAAGCGTTTTGTGTTAGGAGGCTTTTCTTTTGGCACTGCAGTAGCAACACAGCTATATAATGAATTAAAGGATAGAGGTTTAACACTCCCAGATTCTTTGGTATTAACAGGGCCTGCTGTATGGCGTTTTACATGGCGTGAGATAGTGTTGCCCGCCGAAAACACTTTGGTGGTGCATGGCGAAAATGACGAAGTGGTGCCTTTGCAAGAAGTCTTTGATTGGTTTAGACCTTATCATGTTCCAGTGGTGGTGGTGCCTGAGTCCACGCACTTTTTCCATGGAAATTTAATCATCTTGAAACGATTGGTGCATGATTTTATCAATCGTTTGAGATAAACAATAGATATGAATAAATGGTTGGAATGATATGAAAAAAATAAAACTTTTGGTGTTGATTCTTGTGCTGGTTGTGGTGGCTGTTTTGGTATTGACGGATAGCGGACAGCCTGTTAATCAGGTGAATCGAACGGTTTACACGACCCCGAGTGCGGTTGAAAAAGCGATTCAAAATGCCGATAAAATCAGCTTGAGTGAGATCAGTCATTTTAATCCCCCGCAAGTCAATGCAAAAGCATGGATGTTGTTGGATGTGAATAGCGGTCAAGTTTTGGCTGGTCAAAACGCTAATGAACGCGTGGCACCTGCTTCTTTGACTAAATTAATGACTGCTAGTTTGGTGTTTTCAGCAATTCAAGATCATCGAATTAGTCTGGATCAAAAGGTCACGATTTCTGAACGAGCGTGGCGAACAGGCGGATCGCGTATGTTTATCGAAGTGAATAAAACGGCGACCGTGGGTGAGTTATTACAAGGCTTGATTGTTCAATCGGGTAATGATGCAGCGGTACAGTTAGCGGAATTAGTCGGTGGATCGGTTGAGAATTTTGTTTTGTTAATGAATAAACGTGCCAAAGAATTTGGTATGAATCAAACGCATTATGATGATCCGACTGGACTGCCTTCTGATACGCATTACACAACGGTACATGATTTGGCTATTCTGGCTCAACATATGGTGAAAGATTATCCCGAGTTTTATCATTATTTTAGTCAACAGTCGTTTACATTCAATAAGATTTCGCAGTCAAATCGCAATGGCTTGTTGTTTAAGAATTTAGGTGTAGATGGCTTGAAAACAGGGCATACAGACGATGCGGGATATTGTTTGATCGCCACAGCTTTGAGAAATGATCGTCGTGTGATTTCAATTGTGGTGGGTGCAGATAGTATTCGTGAACGCGAACAAATGAGCGAAACCCTGTTGAATTGGGCGTATGGAATGGTTATGGATAAAGAAATGACAGCTGCTAAAGGTGTCGTTGCCCACGTGCCTGTGTTGGGTGGTCAAGAGAAAACCGTTGCGGCAGGTAGCTTAGAGGCGGTGGTATTGAGTTATCCAGTGGGTCAAGATAACAAAATATCGGTCGTCGCGGTGCCTGAAGCCAATCTTTATGCACCTGTGAAAAAAGGCGAAATACTGGGACAAATCGAGTATCGTTATGATGACAAGGTATTGAAAACGGAGCCTTTGGTCGCTTTAGAAGATATGCCCCAAGCAGGATTTTTTGGGCGTTTATGGGATAGATTGTTGAACGTTTTTTAATAAAAGGTGATAGTCATGATTCAAGGGATTAATGACGATAGAGAAGTTTATTTAAATGGTGAATTTTTGCCACTTTCTCAAGCAAAGATTTCTGTTTTAGATCGTGGATTTATTTTTGGTGACGGCATTTACGAGGTGGTGCCTGCTTATAAAGGAAAACCCTTTCGTTTAGATGAGCATGTCGCTCGTTTGATGAGAAGTTTGTCCAAAATAAAATTGGAAACGGGAAAAACGGCTGAGGACTGGAAAGCCTTGATGAAAGCGATGATTGACCGTTCTGATTATGAAAATACATTTGTTTATTTGCAAGTGACAAGAGGCGTGGCTAAACGTGATCACGCTTTTCCGCGTCCTGCCGTGGCACCGACTATTTTTATGATTGCCTCACCTTTTGATCGTCCATCTGAACATTATCGCGAAGACGGGCTTAGAACCGTGAGTATGGAAGATGTGCGTTGGTTGCATTGTGATATCAAGTCTGTTTCTTTGCTGGGAAATGTGTTGGCAAAAGAATATGCTTTGGAACGTGAGGTGGATGATGTGATTCAATTCCGTGACGGTTATTTGAGCGAGGCATCTTCTGCCAATATTTGGGTGGTCAAAGGCGGTAAGTTATTGGCACCTGTTCGTGATAACTTGATTTTAGAGGGTATTCGCTACGGCTTTATTGAAGAATTGGCTAAAAAAGTAGGTGTGCCGTTTGAAGCAAGAAAAATCTCCAAAGAAGAAGTGGCACAGGCTGATGAAATCATGTTTACATCGGCGACTAAAGAGATTTTGCCTATTACTGAACATGATGGTAAGGCGGTGAATGGCGGTAAACCGGGTCCTGTCTATCGTCAGTTACGTCAAGCTTATGATGAGGTCATTGAACAATTATGACAAAAGATCCAAAAGCAACGTTACAACAGGCACAACGTTTAGAAGAATCGCTTATCGAGTATCCATGCGAGTTTCCGATTAAGGCGATGGGGGTTAATGAACCAGACTTTGCTCAAAAAATCGTGGATTTGGTGAAACAGTTTGATCCTGATTTTGATGCCAGTACTGTGGTGATGAAACCGAGCAGTGGCGGTAAATATCTGGGCTTGACGTTGTTTGTGAATGCTACATCAAGAGAACAATTAGATAATATTTATCGTGCCTTAACATCGCATGAGTTAGTGAAATACGTGTTGTAGCCGATGTTGCCTGCTAGTTCGGATGATGTGAACGTGGTGGGTGAGTTGGCGAGAAGTGCGGTGGATGAGGTGATTCACGACGTGTTGAGATGAGTGAATGAAAATGTCTGATGGTATTGAAGTTCGTTATTTTGCAGGATTGACTCCTTACCAATCTTGCTGGGATGCGATGAAAGCGTTTACTGAACAGCGTGATGAACAGACGACTGATCAGTTGTGGATAGTTGAACATGAGCCTGTGTACACTTTGGGTCAAGCGGGCAAAACAGAACATATTCTTAATCCGGGCAATATTCCAATTGTGAAATGCAATCGTGGCGGACAAGTTACTTATCACGGACCGGGGCAAGTCGTGCTGTATCCTTTGATTGATTTACATCGATACGGTTTGTTTGTGCGTGAATACGTAACTTTGTTGGAAGATGTGGCATTAGATACCTTGCGAGATTTAGGCGTGACAAAGGGGTGTCGCAAAGAGGGGGCCCCAGGTATATATGTGAACATGCCAGAGGGTGATTTGGCGAAAATCGCAGCGTTGGGCGTGAAAGTGACCAAAGGCAGTACCTATCACGGCATGGCATTTAATGTGGATATGGATTTACGTCCGTTTTTAGGCATTAATCCATGCGGGTATGCAGGTATGAGAACGATTGATTTAAAGACATTGGGTATCCAAAAATCTTGGCAGGAAGTCGCAACCATACTTGAACAACATATCTTAAACCGCTTAAAACAGCGAAGACAGGCTGTTGTGGGTTAATGTGAGTACCTATCCAGAAACTTTGTAAGCATGCCTTGATTGCGGTGAGTGATGGGGTGTTTGGATGAGTGATGTTGATTTGATCGATAATCAAGTGAAGTTGGTTTTTTGATAGCTAGGTGAGACAAAAATAGCTGTAATCTGGCTTTGGAGAAATCAAGGACTTTATAAATTGTTAAAATAGGAACGAAGTGCTAACTGACGGATGTGCAAACATTGAAATAGTGCGATGAGTGAAGAGGCAGTTAGACAGATGTTTTGAAATAGTTGCGATAAGTAAATCGTATTAATGAGTACACAAAGAGAATAGAAAATGAGTACAGGAACATATGATCCTACTAAAAAACAAAAGGCTTATGAGAAAGTGTCTCGTATTCCCGTTAAGGTGGTGCATAGTGAGCGTCTGAAAAAACCTGAATGGATTAGAGTAAAAGCGGCGGCTCCCGGTTCTCGTTTTAATGATATTAAGCGAATTTTAAGAGAAAACGAGTTGCATACGGTGTGCGAAGAGGCTTCTTGTCCGAATATTGGAGAGTGTTTTTCTCGAGGCACGGCAACGTTCATGATTATGGGTGATAAATGCACGCGACGTTGTCCGTTCTGTGATGTAGGTCATGGTCGTCCTGATCCATTGGATGAGAAAGAGCCTGAAAACCTCGCTCGTACCATTGGTTTGATGAAATTAAATTATGTCGTGATTACGTCGGTTGATCGTGATGACTTGTTAGATGGCGGTGCAGGCCACTACGTGAATTGTATTAAGTTGATTAGAGAGCGTTCGCCCAATACAAAGATTGAAACATTGGTTCCAGATTTTCGTGGACGTTTAGAAAAAGCGTTGGCGTTGTTTGATGGCTATACGCCTGATGTATTGAATCATAATTTGGAAACAGTGCCTCGTTTGTACAAACAAGCCAGACCTGGTGCGAATTATGAGCATTCTTTGAAATTGCTAAAAGATTTTAAAGCGCTTTATCCTCATGTGACCACAAAATCAGGCTTGATGGTGGGTTTGGGTGAAACAGATGAGGAAATTTTGGAAGTGATGAGAGATTTACGCCGACATAATGTAGAAATGTTGACGATTGGACAGTATCTTCAGCCGTCCGAGCATCACTTGCCCGTATTGCGTTATGTTCATCCTGATACTTTTAAAATGTTTGAAGAAGAAGCTTATAAAATGGGCTTCTTGCACGCAGCGGTAGGAGCGATGGTACGTTCATCTTATCACGCTGATAGTCAAGCAAAAGAAGTGATTTAAACAGTTTGTCACCTGTTTGCCCTGCTTTATGCGGGGCTTTTTTTTGAGTGTTTCGGATTCGAGGAAGTGGGTTGATGATATGTTTGTGTGTCGGAGAACCTGTAGCCTTGAATGATAGTAAACATCAGATGATCGGCTGATGATGGGGAGATATAAGGTTGTTGGCGATTGTGGGTGTAAACATCAGATGATCAAAAAGGGTGGTGTTTATAAGAGATCTTGGATGTTGTGTTGGTTTAAAAACTGAAATTCTAATAAACGTGCGTTGCTAATCTCATCTTCTGACGAATGTGCGTTCATCGCGGGATGACACATGATGATTGCGGGTTCGGTTTTGGCTGCGGTTATCCAGTTTTGCCATAAAGTGGTTAACGTCGTTTCGTCACAATGTTTGAAATGATACACCCCTCCAAAAGCTTGGTTCGTTTGAAATCCTTTTTTTAAGGCAAGTTTTCGCATCTGTCGTCCGCCTAATAAGTAGATAATATGGGCTTTTGCGTTTTTAGTGTGAGCAAAAGGTCGTGTGCTACGAATAAAAGGTAGTTTTTCTTTGGAGTACCTTTTTAAACATTCATTAAGCAGGATGTGACGAATTTGTGCAAATTGATGAACGTGCTGATGGCCATCAATAAAATCGGGTGCGTGATTCCATGTGTCTTCAAATCGGTCCAGCTGTGCTTTAATGCTGTTTTCAATGCTGTAGCGACTTAATGATCGGAAAAAAGTAGTCAAAATAAGTTGCCTAAGCGGCAGGCTAAGGTGTTGTTCGGGGACCAAGTGACTGGTCATGTCAAGGTGTAATCCAATGTACTGAAACCCTTTAGGTGTGTGTGTTTCACGAGTTTTGGTGAGTATAGAACGATGTTCATCTGATAAATGTCCAAACACCATATGGCTACACGCATTGATATGATGTTTTTGAGCCAACAATACAATGGCTTCGTTAATGGCATCATTAAAACCCAAGTCATCAGCATTAATGATTAGTTTCATCAAATTCTATCCTTTAAATCGTTCAACCTCAGCATTCATCAGCGTTTTCATTGCGGTTATCAGAATCATCATCGATGTTAAGTCACCTATTAAGTTACCATAATACTCACGTTGATGAGAGGGTTAACGTTCCAACTTCACTATTCATCAGCGTTTTCATTGCGGTTATCTGAATCATCATCGATGTTAAATCACTTATTAAGTTATCACAATTTCACGTTGATGAGAGGGTTAACGTTCCAACCTCAGCATTCATCAGCGTTTTCATTGCGGTTATCTGAATCATTATCGATGTTAAATCACCTATTAAGTTACCATAATACTCATGTTGATGAGAGGGTTAACGTTCAAACCTCAGCATTCATCATCGTTTTCATTGCGGTTGTCTGAATCATCATCGATGTTAAATTACCTATTAAGTTACCATAATACTCACGTTGATGAGAGGGTTAATGCTCCAACCTCAGTATTCATCGGCGTTTTCATTGTGGTGATTTGAATCATCATCGATGTTAAGTCACCTATTAAGTTACCACAATATTCACATTGATGAGAGTGTTGATGCTCCAACCTCAGCATTCATCAGCGTTTTCATAATGGTTGTGTGAATCGTTATCTGGATGATCGGTGTTTTGTGGTTCAATGATTTTGTTAATGACGTAAAGCGGACGGCCTTTGACTTCGTTATAGATATTGCCAATGTACTCGCCAATCACGCCTAAAGAAATGAGCTGAATGCCTGATAAAAACATCATCCCCGCCGCTAAGGTCGGCCAACCAGGTAAATGATTGCGAGAGGACAGTGTATCTATGATGATGTATATCCCATAGAGAATTGAGCAAAGCGAAATGATCATGCCGATGTGTGACACCCAACGCAAAGGACGTGAGGAAAAGGCCGTGATGCCGACTAGTGCTAATTCAAATAATCGTGAAAAATTGAATTTGCTTTCGCCTTTGATTCTGTCTAATGCTTGAAAAGCGATGTATTCTGTTTTAAAGCCAGCCCAAGCATACAGGCCTTTCATAAAACGTTTTTTCTCGGGCAATTGGTTTAATACGTTGACGACTTTTTTTCTCATCATTCGGAAGTCGGCTGCATTGGCTGGGATTTCAAAATGTTGAGCGTCGGCTACTAAACGATAGAATAAACGTTTGCTGGTGCGTGTCAGCCAAGATTCGTGATGACGGGTGTGTTGAACACCTGCAACCACATCCGCTCCCGCTTTTATGAGGTCAACCATTTGAGGAATTAAGTTGAGGGGATGTTGTCCATCAGGATCCATTAACAACACCATGTCGCCTTGTGCTTGTTCCAGTCCTGCACTGATAGCGGCTTCTTTGCCAAAGTTTCTGGAAAATTGGATAAGTTTGCTGTGATAATCGTTAGGCAAAACGTATTGTGAAAAATGTTGAAAAACAGATTCGGTGCGATCGGTGCTTCCATCGTCAACAATGATGATTTCATGAGGGCCAGCGATGTTTTGAAGACACTGGCTCAGCAAGGGCAAAAATATTTCCAATGAGTCCGCTTCATTGTAAGCAGGAAGAATAACGGAGATCGCAAAGTGATGATTCATGTTGTTGTCTAAAGTTATACCATCGCTTATTTTAACTGTGATTGCGGGTTTTGGCATGACTTTACATCAGCTAAGATTTAAATCATTAGACATTATGAAATTCGACCTGTCTGTACTCACTGATGTATGCTTGTTTTCCGTCCCACGGCAATGTCACCACGCCGTCGTAACCTCAAGCCGCATCCCAACACCCACATCTCTAACGAATAATCATCACGGCTTAGATGATTTGCATCCGTACACGGCATTGATTTTGTCAGGATCGATTTTGGCAAGGATTAAATTTCTGTCTTGATGAATGATGGTGCTGAACGCTCGGATGTCTAATAATGTCAAGCGATTGGGGCTACTCACGATCCAAGAGGGGGTAGAAATTTGGCATAAATCCAAGTGTGAGAGGTCTTTGTACAAATATTCATCTTGTGGTTTAAATAAAACCGTCCCCTCCATTAGCTCACGTTGCCAGTTATCCGTATTCAAAACCTGTTCTTTGTTCCAGTGATCGATGATGTAAACTGGTTTTTTTAATCCCGCATAAAAAGGAAAGGAATAGTAATAATAACCGAGCATATATACCTCATCATTGGCTTGAATAGATGAAGACAAGGTTAGGGCGGCGGGTTGATAGTTTTTAGGGGAACGGAAAGTAAGCCAAATAACCGTCATGATTAAGGCGGTGGCAAAAAAAGTTACCCCTGCAAAATAAGACAAACGTTTGATAGCAGTGATTTTGCAGGCATAATACGCGTCAGCAATCAAATAAGCTAGAAAAAATGTAACGGGAAAAATATAGCCGATTAATTTGGAGTTGGGGATGGAGAAAAAAAGAGTCATCCATAACACCGCCACCCATGCCATTAAACGAATCTGAGCAGAAGGTTTGAAAGGGTGTTGAATGAGGCTTTTGAGCAGCCAATACAAATAAGGCAATACACAAGGCACCAGATAAATTAGGTAAAACCAAGCTGGATTGGGGTTGTTGAAGCTTTCATCGGTATAACGTTCAAAATGTTGCACGATAAAGAAGTAATGAAGAAAGCAGGGGTATTGGATTTGTACCGCGATTAACCATGGCAAGATGATGATCAATAATGTCAGCCAAGCCCAAGGAGCAGCGAGCAAAGGCAACATCAGTCGCCATTGTGCGGTTAAAACTAGCCAAAGACCGATCGCACCCGCAGGCAATACGATGCCGATTAAACCTTTGGCCAAAAAAGCCAATCCCGCTAGGCCATAAGCGACTATTAACCAGCTTTGATGGGGGTGTTGTGCGTTGATCAGTAAGGCACAATGCACGAAACAAACGATACACGCACTAATCAAGCCAGCTACCAGCATGTCTAAATTCGCATATTCGGCTCCCATAAATAACAAGGGTAAGGTGCTGGCAATGATGAGGTATAGCAAGGCAGTTCGTGGGTGTTGGTGTTTTTTGATTAAAAAATAGAAACTAAATATCCCAATCAAAGCCCCTAAAATCGGGGTTAAACGTGCCGCATATTCATGATGTCCAAAAATATTGAGGAACAAAGCGGTTAGCCAATACATCAAAGGCGGTTTATGAAAAAAAGGCTGATCATTTAAGGTGGGAATCAGGTAATTGCCTGAACGTATCATTTCCCAAGCGACCCCCACATATCGCCCCTCATCAGGGATTAAAAAAGGACGACTCCACGCATACAGAAAAAACCACAGAAAAACGCCTACTATCAGCCAAATACTGGATATTTTTTCACCACGATTCAGTAAACGATGGCAAAAGTCAAAAAGAAAAGCAAACTTGTGTTGAATGGTTTCGTTCGTACGATTGGGCATATTGGCTCACTGATTAAATGGGGTGACGAGGATGTGAAACGAGCATTTTAACATTCCCCAGATAGATTGTTGCAGCGAATGAGACGATTGGAGGGAGAGACAGCCCCCGCACCAGAGTGAAGTCGTGGCGGGATGATTGCAGCGAATGAGACGATTGGAGAGAGAGGCAGCCCTGCACCAGAGTGAAGTCGTGGCGGGATGATTGTAGCGAATGAGACGATTGAGGGAGCAATGATCTGAAAAGCATCGTTTAAGCATCGCAGATAGATCAAAACCTATGCAATGCAAGAAGTCTTAAAGATAATCTATTATTAAATCAGAAGATTTTGAATTGTTAGGTTGCAAAAAAAGCAACGCTTGTATTTCATAAATATTTCATTTTCATCGGGGAGGGGGTAGGCCTAAAAACAAGGGTTAACTATATGAAAAATAAGTAAGATGGGGTGTTTGGCTGACAAGAGTTAAATTGTTGGTCTTTGTTCTAGGCAAAGGACTACTATAAAATATAGGGTAGTTAGAACTTTTCTCTGAAAAAGTGAAAGGTAATGAAAATAATTATTGGTACTTACAAGAGTTTCTTATAGAGGGAATCGTTATGAATCGCCATTATAAAACAGTCTGGAGTCATGCCCGTCAACAGTGGGTGGTAACCTCTGAGTTAGCTAAATCTCATTCTAAATCCTCACGTTCGTCTGTTGTTAAAGCTGCAATAGCCACGTCTTTACTAGCTTTGGCAAGTGGTACAGCCTTTGCAGAGTGTACGGGGGGGTACAGCCACGATAACTTGTACAGGTGATACAGCTGGTCAACGCCAAAAAATCACCGATGACAATACGATATTTACTGTTGATTCAGGGGCTTCATTGAAGATAACAGGTGCTGAAGATAAAAGAGCTGGTTTAGAAACGACCCTTGATTATTCTGGATCAGGAAGTGGTCTTGGTGTAGTCATTGATTTAGATAATAAGAATTATAGCGGAACGAATAATGTTAATAATGCCACAATTATCAACAAAGGAACGATAGCTTGGAATGAAGCGAATAAAACAGGTGAACTTATCAAGTTCGGTAAAATAGGTTCGCAAGCACCTACAGCTACCAAGCTTTCTTTGACGAACGAGGCAGATGCCACCATTTCGCTAGATGTTGGGGATAGTAGTAAAGCATCTAAAGTAAGAGTTATCCATACGGCAGTTTATCCTGATAATCCTACTGATCCTAATGATTATTCTACAAGCATCATTAATAAAGGTACAATTTCTGCGACGAATGCGACTACCCCAGTTTCTAGTAGTGGCATAATGCAAGGCATTTATGCGGGTAACTATAACCCTAGCGTGACTAACTCAGGTACGATCTCCGTAAAATCAACAGATGCCAAAGTTGACGTAGATGGGCTTTTATTTAATACGACGACGGTTACTAATGGTCAGCCGATTGTTAATAATGAGGCAGGCGGTAAGATTACAGTTGAGGGTTTAAAGCAGTCTTCTGGTGTAAGAAGCACAACAGCTCAAAGTGCATTAGAAATGACCAATGCGGGTGAGATAACCGTTACTGGTCAAAAATCTTATGGCATTAACACAACGACCAATAACGGTGCGACAACAATCGAGAATAAAGGTAAGATTACAAGTAAAGGGGTGTTAGCAGGCCAAACCCTTGCCGAAGCTTATGGTGTGTATATAAATAGTCAATACAATGGTTATTCTAAAGCAGACGGTAATTTGACGGTTGGTGTGACGAATGAAGGTACGATAGACGTATCCTCTGAAATAGGGACTGCGACGACCATAGCAACCACAGACAGAAATAAATTCAGTAAGGCGGTGGGTGTTTATGGATATATTTCTGGTACAGATAATGATGTCACCCTTACTAATAAAGGGACTGGTAGTGCGATTAAGGTAACAGGTCCTCAAGCAGTGGGGATGTATGCTTCTGTAAATGCTGCAGGTAATGCGACTACCACAAATGAAGGTAATATAACGGTTACGCAAAACGCCAAAGGAATCCAGGAAGATTTATATTTGTATAGTAATTCAGTCGGTATGTATGCATTTTCTAGAGAAGGTAATGCGACCGCTGTCAATACAGGTACTATTACGCTTAAAGGCGAAGAGTCGAATGGACAGTCCTCTTATTATGATAGTAAGGAGATATCAGGAAGTACAAATAATAATACAGAATCTGGGCTGTATCCCGATAACCCCAAATTAGTGGGTATTATGGCAAATGGTCAAAATGCTACTGTAACGAATAGTGCTTCAATTAACGCCACATCAACGCTTTACGGCGTTCGTTCGGTGGGTATTGCACTTGAATTTGCCCCGAATGAAAGTTATAGACGTAAATCACTTTCCAATTATGAGGTTAAAAATAGTGGTGCTATTGATGTTTCTGGTGTGGGAGCAGGCGGTATTCTTGGTAGATCGTTTGGTAAGATTACTATTACCAATGAAGCAACAGGAACGATTAAGGCTACTTCAAATTCGTATGCTGGGGTAGATACCACTAAAACGAAGATTGATAATGCGGTAGGGATTCAAGGCTTCTCTTTCACAAACGATGTAAGCATTGATAACAAAGCCGATGTGACGGCCACAGCGAATGATACTTCTACCAATCTTAACGGCGGTGCATTTGGTATCTATGGTGCAGCAGCTGCTTCCATTACATCTCGTAATAATACGGCTCCATTATCTGGCAATCTCACTATTAAGAATACAGGAAATGTCAAAGTATCTGGTCAAACATCGACAGTAGGTATTTTTGGTGAGTCTTATAACAATACTTATTTTAAGGATCCAACAACTGTTAAGATTGAGAACTCTGGCGATATTAGCATTACGAAAAATCCTAGCTCTTCGACTTCCTTTGCGGCAGGTATTTATGCCAGTGCAAACACCACTACTTCAACTGTTGAGGTAAAAAATACCGCCTCAAAACTTGATATTAATGCAAATACGGCGACTGACAATGCTAAATCAGCAACAAGCCGTTCTTCAGCTGAGATGCAAGGAATCATTGCTAAAGGAAAATCAGCAAAAGTGGAGAATAGTGCCGTTATTACCGCTAATTCAAATTTAGCTGGATTAAATATGACGGGGATTCGATTGTACGCAGGCGACGGTGATGCTACCCTGACCAATACCGCTAAGATTACCGCTACCCAGACAGGGAAAATGGAAGCTAGCGCCACTTATCCAACGGGTGATGATATCTATTCCGCAGCGATTAAGGTAACAAACCGAGGAGCTACTGAGATTAAGAACAACGGTGCCATAAGCTTAGCAGGTAACTTGGTATCGGATGTATCTTCAGTATTTAATAATGCAGGTAATAGCCAAAATCTCAATAATATCTACAGTGATTATGTCAGAAAACTGATGGGTATCTATGTCAAAAATTATTCTAGTACAGATACACCAACAGTTGAAAACACGGGCGATATTAAAGGTGAGTCTAAACTATTTGCTACCCAGATTACTGGTGTTTATGTAAATAGTAACAGTGTAGCCACAGATGGGGTTATTAAAAATACAGGTGGAGAAATTGACCTTAAAGGTGCCTCTGCAGTGGGCTTGATGTCCTATGCAAATAAAGGTAAAGCAGAGATTACGTCAACAGGTACTAAGATTAAAGTCACCTCTCAAGCCAATACAGAAGCTGATGCAGCGAGTAAGTCGGAATTCTTACGCGTAGGCCCTGCAGTAGGGATTTATGCCCGCTCAACAAGTGGTGTGGCTAACATTACGAACCAAGCGGTAATCGAGGCAGAAGGTCCTACTGCAACCGCCATAGAAACTTATTCTGGTAGTAATACCACAAGCGTGACTAATGGGGCTGCTTTAACGGTAACAGGTAATGTAGCAACAGGGATTAAAGCTTATGGCAGTACCACTGCTGCAGGCGAAGCTACTAAAGTTACTAACTCAGCTGATATTACGATTACTCGCACTCCATCTAATACGACCACTAGTAGTGCAGCGATTTATGCACAAGCAGGTGGTAAGGGTGATGTAAAAGTTGAGAATACTAATACTGCCAGTAAGATTACCTTAACGGCAAATGCCGCGAGTGACAATACAACTGGCGGTGGTACCTTGTATGGTATTTATGCTTCAGGACAAGGTAAAAGTACGGTTGTCAATAAGGCAACGATTGTCGGTAATTCTAATCTAACAAGTCAATCCATTACAGGTATCTATGCTTCTGCAAGTAGTTTAGCAGCAGGTGATGTAAGTGTTGATACGGATAAAGATATAAACTTAACAGCGAGAACAGTCACTGGTATTAGTGCACAAAATGGCAATGGCAGTACCGCACTTAACTTAACAAAAGGCAATATTACGGTTACCGCTCAACCTGTAACATCGAATACAAGCTACGGTAGTGATACAGTAGGTTCGGCAACAGGTATCCAAGTAAGTGCTTCAGGAACAGGCAATGAAGCTAAAGTTGAAAATGCTGTGGCAGTGATGGCTAAAGCTATTGTCGATGCAGCGACTTATGGAGCAAGTGTCGGTAAGTATGAAACCGCACTCGGCATTAAAGTTAATGGCGGATCTGGTACGAATGCAACGCTAGTGAACAAGGGTGCGATTACCACTGAAGGGGCATCTTCTATTGGTTTAATGGCTACGGCATATTCTAGTACAACAATTGCAAAAGTTGAAAACAATGCCGCGATTACTACCACTCAGAAAGGTAAAAATATCAGTGGTGTAGCGTCTAATATTTCAGCGGCAATCATGGGCACTGCTCAGTATGCTAACGTAGATGTTACTAACAATGGTGCAATTACCTTAAATGGCGAAGCTCTTTCAGATGATACAACTGTTGCTACAACTCCTACATTAAGCACGACTGAATCGAAATTAGTCGGTATTTATGGTGAATTAACTAACAGTAGTAACACTAAAGAGTTAACTGTTAAGAATAACGCTGCCATAACAGGTACGTCAACACTTGATAGTACCTCAGTGGTGGGTGTGCTAGCGACCTCAGAAGGAAATGGCACAGTTAAGATCATTAACGATACTAGTGATAGCACTATTAACTTAACAGGTGCTTCAGTAGCAGGTTTGATGACCTCAGGTGGTCAAAACATTGATATTCAGTCTAAAGGCGGTGATATTACTGTAACAGCAACGGCTGACAAAGGTGTTGCAAAAGGTATCTTTATCAATACGAACTCTGCCGTTATTACAGGTACTTCTGATTTAACCAATAAAGCATTAGTAGGTATTCGTGCGGCTAGTAATGGCAGTGGTGGTGCAAGCGTTACCAACAAAGGTAATATTGCACTTACACATGACCAATCGGCTGTTCAAGGTAATAAGCAAGGCTTTGAAAGTGTAGGTATCTACGCAAGTTCTTCAACTAGTGTGGCGAAAATTGAGAACACTGGTGCAACGGTTACTGTTGAGAATCCAATATCTTTTGGTCAAGTAAATTCACGTGCTTTGAAAGCAGAAGGTGCAACTAAGGCTGAAGTAACGAATGATAGTGCTTTGACTATTAAGAAAACAGCTTCCGTATATGCAGAAGGAATCAGAGCAACTGCTAATGCTACTACAGGAACCGCCACGGTGAATAACAAAGGTGAGATTAATGTAGAGTCTAGTGCTAGTAACGCTTATGCTGCGGGTATTTACAGCACTGCAGGTGAAGTAACTGTGGAGAATACAGCTAATATTACTTCCGTTGCAGATAGCTCGAATAATTATGCTGCAGGCATTGTGTCGACTAACAGTTCAGCAACGGATGTTACGCTTAAAAACTTAAATAATGCGGTCATTAAAGCCACTAATAATGGCACTGGTAGTGCTAGAGGTATTTATGCGACTGCATCAACTACGAAAGGTACCGTTAAGATTGAAACGGCAGCAGGGACTAGTATTGTTACTGACAATGCTGCAGGTAAAGCACAGGGTCTTTATGTAGCTAGCGCACTAAATAGTAATATCCAGAATAATGGTACTATTACAGCAACCACTGCAAAAGATGCTTATGGTATTCAAGATGGTAGCTTAAATAGCGTCATTACAAATACGGCAGATATTAAAGCAACAGGCACTTCTTCTGCTTATGGTATGTACGTTGAAAACACAACTTCGAAAACGGTAGGTGGAACAACAAAACAACAATGTTTTGGTAATTTCTGCTTTGATGTTACTGAAGGTGGTACTAACGTATTCACTTCTAACTTAGTGTCTAGCAATATTACCAACGATGCGAATCTAACCGTTAAGGCTAATAATGCCACGGATTCGGCTGGTATTTATGTTGGTTTTGGAGCTGATACGACAGCTGCTTCGATTACTAACACGAAAACCATTGAACTTACTGGCTCATCAGATAAAGCAACGTCATTACGTCGCAGTGCGATTACATTTGCTAGTGATGGTAATACCGCGAAGGCTACATTCACGGTGGATAACAGTGGTACGATCCAATCTGATGATAATAGCTATGCGATTACATTAAGCCAGATAGCTAATCCAGCTACTGGTGCTATCGAAGACAATGAAACAAACATCGCCATTACCAATACCGGAACGATTAGCTCGGCGTTAGGTGTGAAAACACAAGCTGGTGCGGATAGTTATACTCAGACAGGTTCAAACTCTATGTTTGAGGGTGTGCTAGATATGGATAAAGGCGATGATGTAGCAACTTTCGAAGATGGATACATTATCGGCAAGATCTATATGGGTGAAGGTAGTGATACGGTTTCGATTGCGTCTAATGTTGATACTACTGGTTTAACCGTCTTAGATGGTGGCGATGATTATGGTACTGCAGATGGCTGGGTAGATACGCTAATCTTAAACGGTGAGCGTCAGATCTTCACGGATAATCAAGGAACGACCGCTACTTCTCGTGCTGGCAATACAGGAATAAACCTATTGGATTGGGAAAACATCGATTTGGGTGATGGCACGACAGAATCTGTTGCAACCTTAGCAGGTAACTTAGAGGCTGAAACAGTCAACATTGCAAATAATGCTACCTTGAAGATGAGTGAAGATATTAATTCTCCAACGATCAAGGGTAGTGTTGTCAACTCAGGTACGATTGACCTAACAGGTAATAAACAAACAGGCGATACCCTTACTATCGATGGTAACTATACAGGTAATAGCGGCAGTACGATTAAACTTAACTTTGTACTCAATGATGACAAAGAGTTTGCAGCTTCTGACAATGTCGTTATTACGGGTACCGCTTCTGGTGAATCAACAGTAGAGTTACTTGGAGAAGATAATACGGCTGTCGTGTTAGACGGTAATGCGGAAGAAGTTAGCTTGGCAACAAGCAAATTACCGATTATCTCTGTTCAAGGAAATAGTGACTTCCAAGTGACTGACTTTAAACTAACAGGTACATTAGAGACAACAGGTGCATCTGATGTTAAGTTGGTAAGAAACGGTGCAAATAACTACTACTGGGGACCTAGTTATGCTTGGGTAACTAACCGAGTGGGTGCAAACGCGACTAACTACTTAGGTATGATTCGCGTCAACCAAGAACAAGGCTTTATGACACTTTCTACGTATCATGAACGCCGTGGCGATAATATTTACACCTATCCAGAAAACAAACAAAGCTGGGGACGTATCTATGGTCGTCATATTTCTCAAGATGGTGCACAGTTTATCGGTTTAGATACAAACTTCTATGGTATCCAAATCGGCCATGACTTCCGTATTCGTTATAACGAAAATGGCAGACGTGATCAAACAGGCGTGTACTTTGCTTATAACCAAGCATCAGCTGATTTCATGAACTATACACGCGATGATCCTAAGACTGGTCGCGGTACGGCTAAGAACTTCAGCTTAGGTATTACTCATACTCGTCTATACGCGAATATGACATACATTGACTTAGTTGCTCAAGTTTCGCATACACGCAACAAATATAAACCGATTGCTAAAGAGGCGAGAGGTCAAGACACTTGGGGTTATGCGTTATCTGCTGAATACGGTCGTCCATTCGTGATTAATGAGCGTCGTGCTTTGGATAATGCTTATACTACTCGTTGGACAATTGAACCACAAGCTCAATTAGTGTATCAGTATATGCACATGAATGATTTCCGTGATGAAACACGTGAAATTGCTACGAATGTCCAACACGCCTTGAGAGGTCGCTTGGGTGCAAGAGCGGTTTACCATACCAATGAGAAAAATACCGTGTATGCAGTGGCTAATATTTGGCATGATTTCTTGAAACCAAGAAAAATGAATATTGGTGAAGATGCGATACGTGAAACTTACGCCTCAACATGGGGTGAACTCGGTGTGGGTAGTTCAATGAAGTTTAACCGCAATACCGCTATCTATGGCGATGTACGCTATGAACGTAGTTTATCAGGTACTAAACGCCATGGTGTGAGAGGTACTGTAGGATTGAGCTACAACTGGAAATAATTTTTCTAAGTAACTAATCTCCTCCCATATTCCTCCCTAGCCCCAATACTAGGGAGGTTTTTTTGTGCACGTGGTGGATCTCATGCACAAAAAATCGCAAAATTTGTGCACGTGGTAGATCTCATGCACAAAAAATCGCAAAATTTGTGCACGTGGTAGGTCTCATGCACAAAAAATCGCAAAATTTGTGCACGTGGTAGATCTCATGCACAAGAAATCGCAAAATTTGTGCATATGGTAGATCTCATGCACAAAAAATCGTAAAATTTGTGCATATGAAATGTTGATGAATGAGGTGGATCATGGGGCAGGAGAAAACTTATCAGTTACCTGATTTATTTAATCTGGGCAATATTGAAAATAAAACTATTTTAAAAGCGTGTAATGTGGCTCATCAAGCACTAGGGGAGCTGAAAGGGGTGGTGCATAGCATGCCAAACCAAAATATTTTGCTGACAACATTGCCGATACAAGAAGCAAAGGAAAGTTCTGCCATAGAAAATATTATCACCACCCAAGATGATCTATATAAAAGTAATGCCGATAATTTAGAGTTTCCCTCGATTGCCGCGAAAGAGGTGCATCGTTATGGTTTAGCGATGGCAATTGGTTATGAACAGGTTAAGCAACATAAATTAATCACATTAAGATTAATTAAAGATGTACAAGAGCGATTAGAGGGAAATAACGCGGGTTTTCGCCAACAAGCGGGTACTGCTTTGATTAATCAACACACTGGGGAAACGGTTTACACGCCCCCACAATTACCGTCTGAAATTGAAAATGGTATGGCAAAACTGACTGAGTTTATCAATAATTCAGAACAAATTGATTATGATCCATTGGTTAAAATGGCATTAATTCATCATCAGTTTGAAAGTATTCATCCATTTTATGATGGTAATGGTCGAACAGGTCGAATTATCAATATTCTTTACCTTATCCAACAAGATCTGTTGGAAACCCCTATTTTGTACCTTTCACGTTATATTAATCAGCATAAAGAACAATATTATCGATTAATTCAACAAGTCAGAGATACGCAAAATTGGGAAGAGTGGATTTTGTTCATACTCCAAGGCATTGCTCAAACAGCGAAACAAACAACCGTATTGATTAATCAAATCAAAGAATTTATGCAAAAACATAAGCACCTCATTCGCCGTGAATTACCTAAGATTTACAGTCATGAACTTATCAATAATATTTATCAGTATCCTTATACAAAAATTGATTTTGTTGCCAGAGACTGTCGTATTCATCGCAATACTGCAAGTAAGTATTTAGAAGAACTGGTCAAACTCGGGGTGCTGAAAAAAGAAAAAATAGGTAAAGATAATTTTTATATCAATACCAATTTATTTAATTTGTTGGGGGAGTAAGCAAAAACCCACAGCAACAATCGCCATGGGTTTGGGTTGATTAGAAGTAGTCGTTTATCGTTCCTACTAAGATGATGAGGGTGAGGGCAGCTAGTGACAAGGCGAAAAAAGAACGCTCTTGCCTTAAACATAAATGCACAATCTAGAAAAATGTCGTTGAAACAAGTGTTCATAACAGTGTGAAAGACAAATAAGTGGCATGAAACTCACAAAAAACGCGATGTTGTGGTTATTTTTATACACTTTGAATTTGAATTAAAAAAGGATGTGTGACTAGGCAAATTTTGGCTTTCCAAAGATTTTTGCCTAAAATTCAGCTGAATAATAATCAGATTTATATTGAGAATAATTATCATTAATAGTATCTTTATAAATGTTTCGTTGGTTTGTGAAGCGTTGGGGCCACCTGCTAACGAAGTGGACACAAAGGCAAAAGGCGAGTTTCGGATATGAAACGGATGCAGGATCGCGTTTTTGCGGTAGTAAATGTTCTCTATGACAAACAGGGATAAAGTGGTACAAGGAGTAGGTATGAGGTTGTACAAAACAAAATTATCGGTGGTGACGTGTTTAGCACTGACTTCTGTGGCATTTGCACAGGAACAAAATGACGTTGAATTAGAAAAAATTGTGGTGACCGCAGAACGCAAGCTCAAGCAGTCTTTGGGGGTGAGTGAGTTACCTGCCCAAGAGATAGAAAAATCGGCGGTTGTTAATGATGTGTCGGATTTGTTGCGTAAAATGCCGGGGGTGAATTTAACGGGAAATACCGCAACGGGTCAGCGTGGTAATGCCCGTCAGATCGACATTCGTGGGATGGGGCCTGAGAATACGTTGATTTTGATTGATGGTCGTCCAGTGACCTCGCGTCATTCGGTGCGTTATAGTTGGCGTGGTCAAAGGGATACGCGTGGTGATACGAACTGGGTGCCTGTTGAGGATATTGAGTCAGTCGAAGTGCTAAGAGGTCCAGCGGCTGCCCGTTATGGTTCAGGTTCGATGGGTGGCGTAGTCAATATCACGACAAAGAAAACATCTAAGGTGTTCAAAGGCTCGCTTACCTACTATACGAATATTCCTGAAGATGGCGATGAGGGTGGCACAAATCGAGTCGGCTTTAGCGTCTCGGGGCCGATTATTTCGGATACCTTGGCGTTCCGTTTGTATGGTAATTACAATAAAACTCAGGCGGATGCTTATGATATTAATAGTGGAGTCGTTGTTGGAGGAGCGGATGCTCGTGCTGCGGGTCGTGAGGGCGTGAGAAATAAAGATATTGCAGGACGATTAAATTGGAAAATCAATGAACATCAATATGTGGATGTGGACGTGAGTTACAGTCGTCAAGGTAATATTTATGCAGGCGATATTCAGAATACGAGTTTGCATAGCTTGAATAAAGAACTTATTCCAGCTTTGTACAAAGCAGAAACTAATCGTATGTATCGTCAAAGCTATGCCATCACCCATCATGGTGATTGGGATTGGGGATCGGTGAGATTAACAGCCCAATATGATCGCACCACAAACAGTCGTTTAAAAGAAGCGTTGACTGGGGGGCCAGAAGGTAGTATTACGGCTCCTTTTATATATTCTGACAGTATTTTAAAAACGTATCGTACTGCGGCAGAAGTCAGTGTGCCATTTGAATGGGCGGTACCTCATGTGGTCACGGTAGGGGCGGAGTTTTCGCATGACAGCTTGGATGATCCCGCTTCGATGAGTCAAACCTTTACTGATAGAGGTCAAACAGCTACATTTAAGCGATTTGAGGGGGTAAACCGTGGCAAGCAATCACAAAATAGTTTTTCTGTTTTTGTCGAAGATAATATTTCGGTAAGTCGTCCGCTTAGCTTGGTTCCGGGCTTGCGTTTTGACTATAACAGTCGTTCAGGCGGAGCTTTAAGTCCATCTTTGAATGCCTTTTATAATGTGACACCGACCTTGACGATTAAAGGCGGGGTCGCACGGGTGTATAAAGCACCTAATTTATATCAAAGTTCAGAGGGGTATTTGCTTTATACCAGAGGCAATGGTTGTCCTTTAAATATTAAGTCAACTCGATTACAAAACAATGCTTGCTATTTAATGGGGAATGCAAACTTAAAACCTGAAACCAGCTGGAACAAAGAGTTGGGGTTTGAGTACGATCCAGGTACATGGAAAGCTTCACTAGCGTACTTCCATAATGATTATCGTAATAAAATCGCTGCGGGAAATACAGTTCTAGAAACCTCAACTAGGTTCTATTTGATTCAATGGGAGAATATTCCAAAAGCCGTGGTATCAGGCGTAGAGGGAAATATTACCCTTCCTTTGGTGAAAAATACCTTGAATTGGGCGACAAACTTCACTTATATGATTGACAGTAAGGATAAATCAACAGGGAATCCTTTGTCGATTATTCCTAAATACACGATCAATACCTTTTTGGATTGGCAGATTAACGATAAATGGGATGCTCAGTTAAATGCGACTTTCTATGGTCGTCAGAAACCACGTCAATATGTGGAAAATTATATGGAGAACAATAATGGTTTGTCGACAACAGCTGTCGGTGCCTATACCTTAGTTGGTGTGAATACGGGTTATGCCTTTAACAAAAATTTCAAAATCCGTGTGGGTGTGTCTAATTTGTTTAACAAAAAGATCTATCGTTCAAACGATGGGGCAAATACCTATAACGAACCAGGTCGTGCATACTATGCAAGGGTGACCATGTCCTTTTAACCCTTATTAACCTCGAGGCAATGTGCTTTATCCCTGTCAGATTGATGGCAGGGATATTTTTTTGAGCAAAAAACGTAAAAAGTCGAACTAACGGGTTTGCTTAGTTCGAGAAAACGCAAAAAGTCGAACTAACGATGTTTCTTAGTTCGAGAAAACGCAAAAAGTCGAACTAACGAAGTTTCTTAGTTCGAGAAAACGCAAAAAGTCGAACTAACGAAGTTTCTTAGTTCGAGAAAACGCAAAAAGTCGAACTAACGATGTTGCTTAGTTCGAGAAAACGTAAAAAGTCGAACTAACGGGATTGCTTAGTTCGAGTTTTTTATTAAAAAAGAGATTAAAATGGAAAAAGCAGAGGGTTTTTATTTAGATGCATTGAGTAGAATGTGGACCATCGGGTAATAGCGTCGCAGTCATTATTAGGAAATGTGACACGTTCACAGTGACATAGCTGTGTTAGTGAAGATAATCTCGCCTAACAAAGGATGCTGCTTTGCTCGGATCATGGTGACATGGCTATGTTGTTGACGATAGTCGTCAGAAAAAATCATATGAGTAAAAGAGCTTGTGTTTATTGAGATGGCTTTTGCTCAATTATCAGGTGGATAGATCATGAAAATCGAAGAATTTAAAGCAGGAACATGGGAAAAACGTTATCAATACGAGAGTTTTGAGCCATCTTTGATTAATACAGAGTGGACATGGGACTCACCAAAGATTCATTTAGCACTGGAGCGAGCAACGAGAGCGTTGGGAGAGCTGAACGCGTTTTCATTGATTGTGCCAGACGTGGATTTATTTGTTCAAATGCACATCGTTAAAGAAGCCCAAACGTCTAGTAAGATTGAGGGCACGCAAACACAGATGGACGAAGCTTTGATGTCCAAGGACCTGATTCAGCCTGAAAAACGAGACGATTGGCAGGAAGTGCAAAACTATATTCAAGCGATGAATAGTGCGATCGCAGGATTAAGTCGGTTGCCACTTTCTAATCGTTTGTTAAGAGAGACGCATGCGGTATTGGTGTCAGGTGTGCGAGGACGTGAAAAACAACCAGGTGAGTTTCGCACAAGTCAAAACTGGATTGGCGGATCGAACTTGAATGATGCGGCCTTTGTGCCACCTCATCATGAAGGATTGCCTGTGTTGATGCGTGATTTGGAAGAGTTTTGGCATAACGATATGATTCTGGTGCCTCATTTGATTCGGATTGCCATTAGTCATTATCAGTTTGAAACTATCCATCCTTTTTTAGATGGGAATGGGCGAATTGGGCGGTTGATGATTCCGTTGTATTTGATGAGTCATGGCGTGCTAGAAAAACCGTCGTTGTATATCTCTGACTTTTTCGAGCGTTATCGTAGTAGTTATTACGATGCGTTGATGGCTGTGCGTATGCGTAACGATCTAACGCATTGGGTATTGTTTTTCTTGCAAGCGGTTGAAGAAACTTCTAAAAAAGGTTGCATGGTGTTTAAAGGGATTTTGAGATTCAGAGAAGAAGCCCAAAGCAAAATTATGAAACTAGGCAGACGTGCGGAATTAGCTGTACAGCTGTTGAATTTGCTATATCGAAACCCCATACAAACCGCCCAGAATATTGAAACCCATTTAAATATTTCAAAATCGACAGTGAATCTTCTGATAAAAGACTTTTTGGATGCGGGATTAATCAAAGAAGTAACAGGTAAAAAAAGAGGACAGGTTTTTGCGATGAATGACTACTTGACGTTGTTTTAACGTGTTTAGAAACAATACACGCAAGAATAGCTACTTCTCAACTGTTGAGTATGTTTTATTGCTGAATGGGAAAATGAATCATGCTTGTGGAGATGGGGTTAATAAATGGGTGGTTTGTTTTTTTGTAAGTTCATACATCACCCGCAAAATCCTTTCTGCAATACGTTTGACTAAAGGCATGCTGACGCTGTTTCCAGCCTGCATATAAAGTTTGCTATTTGCAATGGGTGGTAAGACAAAATGATTCATGTCATACCCTTGAAAAGCAAAACACTCTTTAGGCGTGAGTTTTCGGATGCCGTAGTCATCAAGAAGTAAGGGGACGTTATGTCCACCTGTACCCATATTGGCAGTTAAGGTGGGGCAAAGATTATTTTTATTCTCACGAACATAGACTCGTCGCCACTGATATAAGGTGTTTTTCGAGCAGATATGTTCTTTTAGTGTATCGATGTATTTTGAGTGGTCGTAATAAAACTTATCGTCTTGTTTTTCTGAATCAATAAAGTCATGAATGGTCTTAGTGAGCGGGATTTTCGAGGGAAAAGAAAACTGCTCGTAGTTCAAATGACTTTCTTTATTAAAAGCTACGATAAAAATACGTTCTCGATTCTGGGGAATATTCGCATATTCAGCCGTGTTCATCACTTGATAGAAAACGTGGTAATTTAGCTTATCCAAAATAGAGAGAATCGTTTGGAATGTTCGCCCTTTATCATGAGATACTAAGTTCTTCACGTTTTCAAGGAAGATAACTTTAGGACGATGTTTTTCAGCAATCTGTTCAATATCAAAAAATAAAGTGCCTCGACTATCGGCAAATCCTTTCTGATAACCTGCAATAGAAAAAGCCTGACAAGGAAAACCCGCACAAAGAATATCGAATGTCTCTGGGATTTTCGCTTTAGTTTCAGCTAATGTAATATCGCCGTAGGGTAGGATGCCATGGTTAGCAAGGTAGGTTTTCTGTGCATCTTTATCCCATTCGCTACTAAAAACGCAAGTGCCCCCTAATGCTTTTAAAGCAAAATGAAAGCCTCCTACGCCCGCAAATAAGTCAATAAACGTAAATGCGGCAGCTTGAGTATGAGAATGTGTTAAATCGCTATTAGACATAGATAGCCTATCAAATGACTGAGTGGTAATCATAACATTAATCATACATGAAAGTCTTTGAGGCAATCGACCGATTGTAAGACAATGTCCATGGTGATAATTACGTCATAAAAAAGCCCTATCATCAGTGGATAAGGCTTTGGGTAAGCTAGGGGCGTTAGGATACGATGCCTAGTGTTTTGAATAGTTTGAGGTGGTGTTGGAAAAAGTTTGTTTTTAATTCCTCAAGATAGGCTAAGCTTTCTTGTTCGTCTTGGATGGTTTTGCCCTCTTTAATTAATACTTGATGATGTTGTTTTAACCGTTTAAAGGCATGGTTGACGTATTGATCTTTAGGGATGTTTTGCAAATACGCTTCTAAAAATAGTTGATTTACCGCGGTAATAAGCCAACCTGAGCCAATGACGGGACTGGCAAAGTAATTCACCTGTTGAGGCGATAGCGTAAAGTCCAATAAATACTGATTGAGACGTTGGCAGATTGATTGATTGTGTTTGATGGTTGATTCAGGCTGTACAACGGCCAATTCTTTTTTGCCAAATAATAAAGCAAGCGATGCATAAATCGTGTTTGCATTCATTTTGTCTGACAAAGATGTCACGAGTTCTGAGACGTGATGTATTTTTCCATCTTGTAATATGTCCAATAAAGGCTCAAAGACTTCGTGATTCATAGCGGTGGTGATGTGATTGGTGACAGTCAGTTCGATGCCTTTTTCAGGCGGTGTCAAAACCACGCGTAATGATTGCCATTGTTGATCACGTTCTGCAGGTGTTAATTCGCGTTTGCCTTTGATCCAATAATCGCGACGGAATTGCTTATTCAGCAAATAATCTTTGATGGTTTGTTTTAACGAGGGGTGGGTAATATCATCCAAATAATTTTGTTGTTCATCACTAAATAAACAATTATTAAAATCGTCTAGATAGTAGGCAGAACAAGCAAAACTAAGCTTCGCAGGTTCTAACCATTCTTCCATTTGGGCATAGAACATGGGTTGCCAATCACGATTTAAGTATTCATGAGCAATGTAATTAGAGGGTTTTTGTAATAAATCCTTGACGCGTTGGAGAAGTTGGGGAGAGGTGTTAAGCAGGTGGTGACTATGTTCTAAGGTTTTAATGGTTTGTTCAATAGCATGTTTGGTATTGTTAGAGCGATTGTTTTCTTTCGTTGAACCAAAACGATCATGTTCGCACAATAAATGGCGTAAGGGCGAGGGTGACGACCAGCCTGGCAATGTGTTGTAACTTACGTATAAAACACCGCCTACTTTTAATTTTCGTTTTAAAAAATCCACGATAATTGCTCGATTCTCATTCGAGATCCATGACCAAATACCGTGTAAGGCAATAAAGTCAAAGTCAGGCAAATCCTCACGTTTGCAAAATTCATGAAAGCCTTGTTCCGCGATTAATAATCGTTCTGGATCCGCGTGATTGGCTAGGGTTTGAGCAAAAAGAGCGTGTGAGGGATTAAAGTCTGTTCCATACCACTTCGCAAGGCCTGTGGCGGCATGAATATTGAGTGATAAACCTTGACCAAACCCAAGTTCGCACGCGTGTTCAATCTTGGGGATAGCAAGATTACTCATTAAAAATGGAATGGTAATTTGAGCGGGATTGAGTTCTTGATAATAACCGTAGGTGTAATTAATATCGCTGATATAACCTTCTGACCAAGCTGACATCGTGTGTTCCTTTGTAATCATGCAATGTAATCTATCCGTTCATTATAACGGTTGGTGCTTGTTTTTTATAGCATAAATTCCAAAAAAATGAAAAAGGTAGATGAATAAAAAACAGCAGTCTGCAAAGACCTGATGGCGGGTGTGAGGATGGGCGTGTGTTAAGAGATCGAAAAGTAAGGTGTATCGGGATGGGGAAGTGGGGTGAGGAGAGTGTGAACTCCCCTCTGTTAGCTTAAAAGCGGGTTACCAGAAGTAACGCACGCCTAAATGGCCACCATAGCCACTCAATTTCTTACCAGAAAGGTTGTGAGTGTATTGAGTGTTGATGTAGAATTGGGCCGCTTTGGTAATGTTGACATTAGCACCTAAACCAAGGCGAGCATAGCTTTCAGCGTATTTTTCATACGTATCGCTAGTCTCAATGTACAAATCTTTACTTTGAATAAAGTTATGATGAACACTGGCATTAGCGTATATCGAGAAGTTTTGACCTTGGTATTCAGCACGAGTACCTACGCCTAATCTCAATGAATGCTGGTTCTGACTTAACATATGTTGTTTCTTTGTATCCGTAAAGTCATTCAAATGCAAAAAGACGTAATCGGTTTGAACGTAAGGTTTTAACCACCATCCAGACGAGGAGTTCGATAAAGAGAACGCTTGGGTGTAGCGAGCAGAAAGTGCTGCTGCATAACCTGATTGATCGGCTGTCATATCGCTAGCACGGTAGTTATTGTCTAAATACGTGCCTTGAACTAAGAAATCAAAAGAAGCGGTACGAGACAGGTCATAACGATGTGTTAACCCCAAGTTATACGCACGAGAGATAAGGCGATATTGGTAGCCATCTTCTTTGTCGTAGTATTTTGTTTTGCCGTAGTTGTAGCTGAAATACGCACTGGTGCGAGATCCTGAACCTGCTTCATTATGATGAGATTGAAGTTGGTAACCTAGGTGGAAGTGATAAAAATTGCTGTCAAGGTTGAAATCGTTTTTGCCGTCTTTTTCAAGATGATCAATGTTTGTTTGAATCCACGTGCTCAAACCATGTTCAACATCGGGATTATCTAGGGCTTGATCAATTGACGTTAAGGTCTGATGTAGGTTGATGCTAGTCGCATTAATAACCTTATAACGGGGGGGGGGTATTGGAATCTGATGCTCCTCCTGAGCAATCACTACACACAGCTGAACCGCCTGATGAGGGAGATTTTGGTTTCCCAGAATATGTGCTACCAGAAGTTGATGATCCTGGTTTTCCTTGATTAGAACTACCAGATGATGGAGAGTTGTTTTGAGAGTACCCACCAGAGGTTGATGATGAACTACTTGATGAGTCTGATGTTTCCGCAGCATAAGCCACGCCCGATAAGGCCAGCAATAATGCGGTTAATGACGTTTTATATAAAGGTTTCATATTTCTTTTCCTTAAAAAGGTTAGGAGATTTGAGCCATCATTGTATCGTTGTATGTGTTTATAAAAAATGCATAATTCAGAAATATTGAATTTGTCTATTTTTTTGAAATAATTAGAAATATAGTTGTTGTTTTTTGGTTTTTTTGACAGGTATTGAATACACCCCATCCACATGACAAGAGAAAACGTATAACGAATGTTTGATGAGGGTGATGACAGGCGTATAGGTGCATGTTACTTACCTGACGAGACCCGTATTCACTACTAAAAACGGCGGTGGTCACGCTTCAAGTTCTCTTTGATTGCATAGTATGTTTATGGTGATGTTATCGATATTGAAGCGTGGCCAGATAAAAGTAATGCACTACATATTAGAGTGGGCGGTAATTACCAGCGATAGTTCACCCCTGCAGTAATGGTTTTTAATCGAGCTGATTTTTTATGCTCATAACTCATATGTAGGTAAGCCTTGATAGTTCGGTTAATAGACGTTTCTAGACCAATGGCGGAATAAAGCCCATACTTATCATTAGGCACTTGGATCGTTTCATTATCAACATGAATCGTATTTTGGTCAATAAATTCTCTGCCGACAGCAAGGTCAAGATAAGGGCGAATATGAGTATTTGAATAACGCCAAGTATAGGCAAAACGTGAACCAACCGCACCATAAACCGATCGGAAGCCATTGTCTTTGACGAGCGTATCGTTGATAGAATAGGACTGGCTTTTTTGGTAGGCCATGGCAAGTTCAACGTAAGGTTCTAGGAAAAATCCTTGCTCGGAATGGAGGTGGAATCCTGATTTGCTTCGTATGCCATATCCCGTGCTATTAAATTTAGTTTGATACGTATGAGATTGCCTGATTGGGGTGGTCAATAACCGATTGTTTTGGCGAGATATCAGTGCTTGCAGATCGACAAACAGTCCATTATTCGCAAAGTAGCTGGCATAGGCCTGTAATGAGTGGGATTTGACACGAGCCTCAATCGCCTTTTTTAAGGTTTTGAACTAGCAGTGCTGACAGCCATACCGAGTAAATATTTTCCTTTTTGGCTGAGCAATACGGTATCGGCCCCTAAGGAGACACCATGTGTATAGACATCAAGAGGTGTGTTTTCGATGCGAAGCTGTACATCTTGATAAAACGGTTTTATCCAGACGGTGCCTTGATCATGCTGGTCTTGACGCAGTTGTGTGGCACGATGGTTAATCGATTTTTGATGAATTTGATTCGCCAAAAGTGTGGTGCTAGCGATGGATTGTACGCCTACACTTAGGTTGGATGGGCCTGCGGGAGTGTAATAAAATCCTGCGATACCTGAGGTGGTTTCCTCTGCTGTGTAGTACTTCACGGCATAAGCGGTCGTGCCTTTTTCTTTTATCGCTTGGCCTTGATTAATTTGTAGCTTGGGCGTGTCAAAGCCGTAGTAATAGATCAAAGGATGTTGATTAGAACGTCCTCTGGAGGCGATGGAACCTTGATCCAGAATGTTTAGCGATCCACTTGCTTGGGTCAAAATCGATAGGTTCTGACGATCATAATCTGAATTGATAATGATCGTGCCGTTGTTGGCTTCTAAGTCATTGATGATCAAACCAGCAGCGGTGTCCCCATCCGTATTAAGGTTCAATACCCCTGCTTGAGATAAGTAGAGTTTATCCACAAAAGAGCTGACGATGATTCGACTTTGTCGTGTTGTAATGAGCGAAGCATTATTTTGTAGGCGAGATTTTATATCGCTCCAACTAGACGTATCGCCATTCTTTATGGCATTAATCTTATCGTTAAAATCATTGCCAAGAATTAAGGATGCCCAGCTGGGTAATTGAGTTAATTCAGGATTGGCAAGAATAAATGCTTGAGCCTTATCCTCTGATAGATGACCTACCATGCGTGAGAATTGATTGGCCCCTCTTGCTGCTGTTAAACTCGTTCCTTGAACTTGCCATTCGGCCTGCTCGATGTTAACTGTTATATGACCATTTGGTGAAAAGGTTGGGCCATACCAAGTCGCGTGATCAGATAGATTAATAGTAAGGTTGCCTCCATTGGCATAAGCACTTTGGTCCCACTTCGCACCCGAACCGTAAACATTAAATAAGCTATCGCCTCTAAAAGCATATAGGCTTTCTGATGAGGTGTTGCTGGTTGACGTGCCATCGAGCTTGAGCGTATCGCCATACAATACCCATTGATCATTGCCTTGTATAAAGGTCCATTCATGTTTTTGTTCGAACTCAATATTAGCCAAGGCAGGTTGAGTCAATAAAAGTAATGATGTTGCGATGCTAGTTAATAGGAATTTTCTTTGTGTCATAGTCCCCTCCTTTTTGTCAGCCTTATTTTATCGTGTTATGCGTATTATTTCAATTGAAATAATTTGTTTGAAGACGTAAAAATAAGACTTGAAGCTGATATGAGAGGATGAAGGAGGCTTAATCTTGGCAAAATGCCTTAGTTAGCGTTCATCGCGATGTTAACGACTGGGTTTGTGCGTCGTTTAGAATTTCCTCTAAGTGGGTTTCGAGCCAGTTTACAAGAGAACGTAACTGCATGCACAACGTTCATTACAGTGTTGACGACTGGGTTTATGCATCGTTTAGAATTTCCTCTAGGTGGTTTTCTAGCCAATTTACGAGTGAACGTAAATGTTTGGCGGCTTGTTTTCCATGAGCGGTAAGTGAGTATTCCACATGAGGTGGCACGGTATCATAAGATTTACGAAGTACCATACCATCTGCTTCGAGTTCCTGTAAAGTCTTGCTGAGCATTCTTTCATTAATGCCCTCAATTTCATTTCTTATTTCGCTAAAACGTTTTGTTTTTTTATACAAACAGGTCATCACGAGAACGCCCCATTTACTAGTAAGGTGGTTTAAGATTTCACGAGAGGGGCAATTTGCGGCTAATACATTTCCTTTTTCAGGTTCGTGGTACATCATATTACAGCTTGATACTATCTAAGGTTTATAAAATTTGTGTAAAATTTACAGCACTTACTTTTTTGTAAGTACTTCCATTTTGTTAGTAAGTTGATATAATACACCATGTAGTAAAACAAAACAATCTTTAAATGATTGTTTACAGACTTAAACGATTTAATAGAAAGGAAATGATTATGTCAAAATTTGCTGTGATTGGTGCAACAGGTTATGTAGGGCGTGCTGTGGTAGAAGAGTTAGCACGTCGTGGTCATCAAGTGACTGCATTCGCACGTTCTGTAGAGAAAGTCACGAAAGCTGATAATGTACAAGCAGTCGCTGCTGATGTGAACAGTAAAGATTTTTCTCAGCAGTTATCAGGTTTTGATGCGGTAGTGAGTGCCTTTAATCCCGGTTGGTCGAATCCTAATATTGCGGCTGATTTTAAAAAAGGTGCCAGTGCCATTGTAGAAGCAGCAAAACAAGCCCAAGTACCTTATTTATTAGTGGTGGGTGGTGCAGGCAGTTTGTATATTGCACCAGGTGTGCAGTTGGTGGATACACCAGAATTCCCAAAAGACATCTATGAGGGTGCCAATGCTGCTCGTCATTTGTTAAATGATTTACGTGATCGTCGTGATGTGAACTGGGCCTTTATTTCACCACCTGCTTTATTAGGTGAAACAGGTGAGGAACGTACAGGTAAATATCGTTTGGGTGGCGAAGAGGTCTTGATGTCAGGTGATGAACCAGCAGGTATCAGTGTGGCAGATATGGCGATTGCGATTGCAGATGATGTCGAACAAAAAGCACACTTATTTAAACGTTTCACTGTAGCGAGTGTGGAATAGTACGAGGAAACTCGCCAGTAGTGAATGAGTAGTGATGTTTTGTTTGCATGATGATTCGTTCACTCGTTTGAGAAGATGATGTGCGGGACTTTTTTAGTCTCATCTCAGAAAGTTGGAAGCAGACAAAGTAAGTTAGTTGTAATTTTTAATATAAAAAGGAAACAATGTGAAATTATTAAAAGCGTTATTAGTAGGGTCGTTGCTGACGGTATCGAGCATGGCCATGGCACAATTAAAATTATCTGTATTTTATGCAAAACCCGATGCGTTCGCTGTTACGTCAACGTTAGTAATGGGTGAAAAAGAGGCGATTTTGATCGATACAGGATTTTCTCGTGCAGATGCTTTGCGTATCGCGGCAGAAGTGTTAGACAGCCAAAAGCGTTTAACTACTATTTTGGTGAGCCAAGCGGATCCTGATTATTACTTTGGTGTATCGACATTGAAAGCTATATTCCCTGAAGCCAAGGTTGTTGCACCGCCTCAGGTATTGGCAGAGATTAAAGAAAAGCTAGAAACCAAGTTGTCGGTTTGGACACCACAATTAGGTACGAATCAACCTTTGTTGCCCATGGTTTTACCTGAAGCATTGGATAAACCTCAATTGACACTTGAAAATGAAGTGATTGAGATTCGTGATAGTGAGGGTCAATACGGCAACCGTCCTTTCGTGTGGATTCCATCATTGAAAACGATTACAGGGAATGTGAATGTTTATGGCAATATGCACTTATGGACGGCTGATAGCCAAACTAAAGCCTCTCGCGAAGCTTGGCAGAAACAGCTTGATGAGATGTTGGCATTGAATCCAGAATGCGTGATCCCAGGTCATCAGATCGGTGGTGCGAAAGAAGACAAATCACTGGTTGAATTTAATAAAAAGTATTTAACTCAGTTTGAGGAAGTACTATCAAAAAATCACAAGAGTGAAGACGTGATCAAAGCGATGGAAAAACTATATCCTAATTTACAAGGTGTGGATAACTTGGAGTTTAGTGCCAAAGTGAACACGGGCGAAGTGAAGTGGGATTAATTTTCGCAGTGATTCGCTAAAAAGCTATTCTAGAGAACAGGTCGATCCAATGTGATCGACTTGTTTGTTTTTTCTCCTTGTTCATCAGAAATTTTATTAATGCAAAGAGGTGTTTAAACACGTGAAATAGTTTCTTAAACACTGTTTGGTGGCACGGGGTTTTAAAACACGTAGCAGGATTTTATACAGATCAACCGTTTCTCGCATCGTCTGTTTTTAATCATAATGTCCATTAAAAAACGAGATAGAAACGATGCCGATCGTTCGCGTAATGCCTAGCATCCGCATGATATTCATGATGAGAAGTGAGTCATTATCACTGAGATTCTGATTGAGTGAAAAGGATAGAAACGATGCCGATCGTTCGTGTAATGCCTAGCATCCGCATGATAGTAGCGATGAGAAGTGAGCCATTATCACTGAGATTGTGATTGAGTGAAAGAGATAGAAACGATACCGATCGTTCATGTAAAGCCTAGCATCCGCATAATATTAACGATAAGAAATGAGTCATTATCACTGAGATTGTGATTGAGTGTAAAGAATAGTCACGATGCTGATCGTTCGTGTAATGCCTAGCATCCGCATGATATTCATGATGAGAAGTGAGTCATTATCGCTGAGATTCTGATTGAGTGAATGAGATAGAAACGGTGCTTAATGTCCTTTGTGTTTGACTCAACTTCTCATCACATAACATTACTTTCTTACTTCTGCAATGACCTTATCTAAGGTGTCTAAAGCAAGTTGTAATGTTGCTTCGCTAAGATTTAAAGCAGGCATAAAACGTAGTAAATTAGGGCGTGGTGCATTTAATAATAAACCAAACTCTGGGTACTCACGAGCCGCATCAACGATTGCATGACCATCTTCCTTATCGAGTAATAAGGCTCTTAATAAACCCATTCCACGTTCACCTAACATATTCCATTTTTGGCTGATATTTTGTAAACCTTGTGATAGCTGTTCAGCACGCTCGTTAACTTGTTCTAAAAATCCCGGCTCGGTCAATACATCAAAAACTGCACAACCCACTTCTGTGCAAAGTGGATTACCGTTGTAAGTGCCTCCTTGATCGCCCGGTTCAAAACTACATACAAATTCTTTAGCAAGTTGGGCCGCTAAAGGCACACCGCCACCAATTCCTTTGCCAAGGCTCATTAAATCAGGTTCGATGTCGAATAACTGGTAAGCAAATAGACTGCCACAACGTCCCATGCCTGTTTGTACTTCATCGACAATTAATAAAATTCCTTTTTCTTTCGTTAAAGCTCGTAAATCCTGCATAAATTCACGTGTAGCAGGAATCACACCTGCTTCACCTTGTACAGGTTCTAACATCACGGCAACCGTGTCTGCATCGATTAATTTTTTGACCGAATCAATGTCGTTTAACACTGCTTTTGGGAAACCATCAACTTGTGGTGGGAATTTTTGATCCCAGCCCGGTTTGCCAGATGCCGACATCGTCGCTAAGGTACGTCCATGAAAGCCATTCTCAAAAGTAATGATTTTATAGGCCCCGTGACGATGTTTTTGCCCCCATTTACGAGCGAGTTTGATATTGCCCTCATTCGCTTCAGCACCGCTATTGGTGAAGAATACGCGATCAAAGCACGACGCTTGAATCAGCCTGTTTGCTAAGCCCATCGCGGGTTCGTTGTAAAAAGCGGGTGATGGGTTGATTAAAGACAGTGACTGTTTTTGAAGTGCTTGTACCATGCTGGGGTGGCAATGTCCCAAACAGTTTACTGCCCAACCTTGAATCAGATCTAAATACTTTCTCCCACGACGGTCCCAAAGCCAAGATCCTTGGCCTTTTGTAAAGACAATATCTGGGCGTGACGTGATCGTCATCAGTGCATCGGTTTCATGTGCAAGTAAACTCATTTTTGATTCCTCATCATTAAAAGGGACAGTCATTTATTATATAACCATAATGTTTAGAAGCTAATCTAATGAACATAGCGAAACATAACGGATGCAAAACGTAGCGGTTAAGTTTGCTCATGAATAAACGTCACTGGTTTTGCATGTGCATCTGTGTCTCGGCTTGTTCCAGATTTCTTGGCGAAACAAGAAAACTCGTCTTTGTTTAAATAGATTCAATCTAAGTTTCAAAGCAAAAGTGCCTTGAATGCTTAATCAAACGGTGGCACAAAAACATATCCTTGCATTAAGATTCTGGCACTTCGGCTCATGATGGCTTTATCGATATACCATTGTCCATTTTTAATCGTAGTGCACGCTCCCACCGTCAGCAAACCAGAGGGGTGTGCAAAAATAACCTCAGACGAATCACTGGGTGTTTTGTTTAAATTAGGAATGGTATTGGGAATGCTGGCAGCACTGGCGATTGCAACAGAAGCCGTTCCCATCATGGCGTGATGGAGTTTACCCATGCTCATGGCTCTGACTTGTAAATGATAATCTGATGCGTTTATCTGTTTTCCATCAGAGGTTTGGTAATCTGCAGGAGGGGCTACCCATGCGATTTTCGGTGTATGTTGTTGTGTGATGGCTTGTGAAGCATCCTGTATGATGCCCATTTTTAAAGCACCTGCCACCCTGATTTTTTCAAGTGTTTCACGAATAATAGGATCGTTATTAATCCTATCTTGTGTTTCAGACCCTGTGAGATTTAAGGCGTGGGCATGAATAAAAACAACAGGAATACTCGCATCAATCAAAGTTGCTTCAATTTGGCCCAGTTCGGGGATGTCTAGTACATCGATGAGATGTCCCGTGGGAAATAATGCTGCATGACTAGGTTCTATAAATTCTAATTTGATTTCTGCACTGGGAAAGGCAATTCCATCTAAATAGAAATCACCGAGTTCTTGGACTTGATACTGTTTAATTGGCACATGAGCAATGATTGTTTTTTGAATATTCGCTTGCCAAATACGAACCGAACACACGCCATTTTCAGGAATTCTATCGCGTGCCACAAAACCCTCACGAATCGCAAAGGCACCGACTGCGGCACTTAAATTCCCACAATTCCCACTCCAATCCACTAAACTTTTATCAATAGACACTTGAGAAAAGAGGTAATCGACATCGTGATAAGGCACGCTAGGATGGTCGATAATCACTGCTTTGCTGGTTGATGAACTGGCGTTACCTAAACCATCCATTTGTTTTTGGTAAGGGTCAGGACTGCCTAAGACCCTTAATAGTAGCTGGTCTCGTGAGATACCTGGTTTTTGTGCAGATGCAGGTAGATCGCTACGTTTAAAAAACACGCCTTTGGATGTGCCACCACGATAATAAGCAGCGGGTATGTTGATTTGTTCCATATGATACTCACTTAGAATGGGTCGCCAAAAAGTCTTGAGCAAAACGTGGTAAAACGCCACCTGCCTCGTAAACAAGCGTTTCTTCATCTGTGTTTAAACAACAGTGGACAGGAATGAGATCGATTTGACCGTTTTGTCGCGTGATTTTTAAGGTGAGCGAACCTTTTGCTTGAGGTGTACCGATAACGTCATAAAGCTCGGTGCCATCTAGTTTAAGCGTATGGCGATTGGTACCTGCTTCAAATTGTAAAGGTAAGATGCCCATGCCGACTAAATTACTTCGATGAATCCGTTCAAAGCCCTCTGCCACGATGGCTTGTACGCCCGCTAAACGCACCCCTTTAGCTGCCCAATCACGGCTAGAACCTTGTCCATAATCCGCACCTGCAATGATGATGAGGGGTTGTTGACGACTCTGATAAGTCTCAATCGCTTCCCAGATACGACTGATTTTCCCCTCAGGTTCAATGCGGGTGAGTGATCCTTGGATGGTTTGTCCGTGTTCGTCTTTCACCATTTCATTAAATAGTTTAGGATTGGCCAATGTGGCTCGTTGTGCGGTGTGATGGTCACCTCGATGAGTGGCATATGAATTAAAGTCTTCCTCTGCCAAGCCCATTTTGCTGAGGTATTCACCTGCCGCACTATTTGGCAAAATGGCGTTACTGGGTGATAGGTGATCGGTGGTGATATTGTCTGGCAAAATGGCTAAGGGTCTCATTCCTTTTAATGAACGAGGTTGCGACAATTCACTATTCCAGTAAGGTGGGCGACTGATGTAGGTAGAATCTTTTTTCCAATCGTACAAAGGATGAGTGGTTTTGTTAATGGTTTTAGAGGCAAACATGGGGGTGTAAACCGCATTGAATTGTTGAGGTTTCACAAAGGTTTTGACTATCTCATCAATTTCATGATCATCTGGCCAAATATCTTTAAGATAAACGTCTGATCCGTTTTTATCTTGCCCCAAACTATCCTGTTCAATATCGACGTGGATATTGCCCGCAATCGCATAGGCAATGACTAAGGGAGGAGAGGCTAGAAACGCTTGTTTTGCGTAAGGATGAATGCGACCATCAAAATTACGATTGCCTGATAGCACGGCTGTGGTATAGACATCTCGTTCGATGATTTCTTTTTGAATGGCAGGATCTAACGCTCCACTCATGCCATTACAGGTAGTACAGGCAAAAGCAACCACTCCAAAACCCAGTGTTTCCATTTCTTTGAGCAAGCCTGCTTCGTTGAGATACATCTCAGCGACTTTTGACCCCGGTGCAAAAGACGATTTCACCCAAGGTTTTCTTGTTAATCCGCGTCGATTAGCATTTCTCGCTAATAAACCTGCGGCAATGACGTTTCTAGGATTACTGGTATTTGTGCAACTGGTTATCGCTGCAATAATCACTGCACCATCAGGTATTTCGTTGTTAATTTGCGTGTGAGGTTTGGCAATGCCTTTTGTTTTTAGATCGCGTGTTGATAAGCGGGCATGAGGATGAGAGGGGCCTGCAATATTTCGTTCTACTTTTGATAAATCAAAACTTAATGTTCGTGGATAGACGGCCGTTTTCATCATCTCCGACCATAGGCCAGTTGCCTGTGCATATTCTTTGACCAAAGCTACTTGTTGCGGATCACGTCCTGTTAAGGTGAGATAGTCTAGTGTTTGTTGATCGATATAGAATAACGCTGCGGTGGCTCCGTATTCGGGAGTCATATTGGAAATGGTGGCACGATCGCCAATGGTTAGACTATCGGCTCCCTCACCAAAAAATTCTAAAAATGCACCCACAACTTTTTCTTTTCTTAAAAATTCCGTTAACGCCAGTACGATGTCGGTCGCGGTAATACCGGGCTGTCGTTTGCCAGTGAGATGAATGCCGATAATATCCGGCACCCGCATCATGCAAGCTCGTCCTAACATCACTGTTTCGGCTTCCAATCCGCCGACACCGATGGAAATAACCCCCAATGCATCGGTGTGAGGAGTGTGGCTATCCGTGCCGACACAGCTGTCTGGAAAGGCGGTATCTCCGTTGACTTGGATAACAGGAGACATTTTTTCAAGATTAATTTGATGCATGATCCCATTTCCAGCAGGAATAACATCCACATTTTCAAAAGCTGTTTTTGTCCAGTTAATAAAATGGAATCGGTCCTCATTGCGACGATCTTCGATCGAACGGTTTTTTTCAAAAGCATCAGGATCATCGCCTCCATATTCCACCGCTAAGGAATGATCCACGATTAACTGGGTTTGAACAACTGGGTTGACTTTAGAGGGATCGCCTCCTTTTTCGGCAATGGCATCGCGTAACCCCGCTAAATCAACTAAGGCGGTTTGACCTAAAATATCGTGACAGACAACTCGTGCGGGATACCAAGGAAAATCAATCTCTTTTTTGTGCTCGATTAATTCGTTTAACCAAGTATTGATCTGATCTTCTTCGTATCGACCCTCTGCTTTTCGGACGATGTTTTCTGCCAGAATTTTACAGGTATAGGGCAGTTGTTCATAAGCATTAGGTTTGATCTCATCGCATAGCTTTTTGGCATCATAATAATAGCGATGAGATTGGGGTAGTAATTGACGATTTGACATCATAAGTTCCTTGTAAGTGACACGGATAGACCGCTATTTGTTTAACGCTGAGCAAGATGTACAAAATCTTTATCATCAGGACCGATGTAATTTGCACTGGGGCGAATGATTTTGCCATCATGTCTTTGTTCAATCACATGAGCCGACCAACCTGTGGTGCGTGAAATAACGAACAAAGGTGTAAACATCGCGGTGGGTACGCCGAGTTTTTGGTAAGAAACCGCCGAGAACCAATCTAGATTAGGGAACATTTTTTTCTCATTCCACATCAAGGTTTCAAGACGTTCAGCGATGTCAAATAAGGTCATATCGCCTGATTCTTCTGACAGATCTTTGGCGACTTGTTTGATGACCACATTTCGAGGATCAGAAACGGTGTAAACAGGATGACCAAAGCCAATCACAATTTCTTTGCGAGCGATACGTTCACGAATATCGGCTTCGGCCTCATCCGCATGACGATAACGTTTTTGTATATCGTAGGCGACTTCATTTGCACCGCCGTGTTTAGGGCCTTTTAATGCACCGATGGCGCCTGCAATCGCCGAATACATATCCGATCCAGTTCCTGCAATGACTCTAGCCGTAAAGGTTGAGGCGTTAAATTCATGTTCCGCATATAAGATTAAAGAAATATGCATGGCTTTGATTTGTGAGGCAGTGGGGCGTTTTCCATGAAGTAAATGTAGAAAATGTCCACCAATACTGTCTTCTTCACTTTCAAGGCTAATCGATTTTCCATTATGAGCAAAATGATGCCAATACAACAAAATACTTGAAAGACAGGCAATGAGCTTGTCTGCAATGTCTCTTGCTTCACTTTCAGGATGTCCCTCGCGTTCGGGAATCGTACAGCCGAGTGACGAAACGCCTGTTCTCATCACATCCATTGGGTGCGTGTGAGCAGGTAGTTTTTCCAATACTCTTAGAACATTGGCGGGTAGGCCTCGTAGCGAACGTAATTTTTCTTTGTAAAGTGCCAGTTCGAACTGATTCGGTAATCTTCCATGAATCAGTAAGTGAGCGACTTCTTCAAACTCACAATGTTTCGCTAAATCTAAAATATCGTAGCCTCGGTAACTTAAATCATTACCGCTTTTACCTACGGTACAAAGAGCTGTATTACCAGCGGGTACGCCCGATAAAGCTACGGATTTTTTGGGTTTAAACGTCAGGGTTGATGTGTGTTCTGACATATTCGTCCCCTTGTCTTGGTGGGATTGTTTTTATTAAAAGTGAGGGAATTTATTTTTTATAGAGTTCATCTAACTTTTCTTCAAACTGATGGTAATTCAAGTGCTGATAAAGCTCCATGCGTGTTTGCATCAGATCGATAACATTTTTTTGGTGCCCTTCTTTCAGAATGCTTTGGTAAACCAACCATGCGGCTTTGCTGGCAGCTCTAAAAGACGAAAGTGGGTAAAGGACCATGGATACTTGGTGTTCGGCTAATTCTTTTTGGGAATATAAAGGCGTGGCACCAAACTCAGTGATATTCGCAAGAATCGGCACCTTGACCGCTTGAGCGAATAATTGGTACATATGGAGATCAGTAATGGCCTCTGGAAAGATCATGTCCGCACCCGCTTCGACGCATGCAACAGCACGTTCTATCGCTTTATCTAAGCCCTCCACAGCTAGGGCATCGGTTCTTGCCATGATGACAAAGTTTTCATCTACCCGAGCATCCACGGCTGCTTTGATGCGATCGACCATCTCTTCTTTGGATACGATAGATTTATTCGGTCGATGTCCACAACGTTTTTGGGCGATTTGATCCTCAATATGAACCGCTGCCACGCCCGCTTTTTCAAACGATCGAATGGTGCGAGCGATATTAAAAGCACCACCCCAACCGACATCAATATCTACTAATAAAGGCGTATCCACATTATCCGTAATGCGTTGGGCATCAATTAACACATCTTCCATCGTGGTGATGCCTAAATCGGGAATGCCACAAGAACAGGCAGCGACCCCTCCTCCTGATAAATAGATTGCTTTAAAACCTGCTTGCGTCGCTAAACGTGCAAAATAAGCATTCACACAGCCCGCGATAGCCAAAGGATGTTCGTTCTTGACGGCTTCACGAAATTTTTTACCGGGTGTCATATATTGTCTCCTAGACTGAATGTCTTTTAATCTTTTAAGTATATTTAATAAGAAAAAATACGGACCGTCAATCTAGGGAAAACACTATTTTATGGATTTTTAAGGGTGTGGAAAACGTTGTCGCCATTGATACGATGCTTGTAACCAAAAATCATCAATGGATGTGACGTAAAGAGGCTGAAATCCCAAGAATGTCCATGCTTGATTGAGGGTTTGAATAGGGTTAAGTAGGTCTAAAGCAGGTGCGTGGTTTTGTTTAGATAATTTATGGCCTTGATCATCACAACGTAGTGGGGTGTGAAAGGTATGAGGATAAGGGTGGTTTAATTGTTGAGCTAATAATATTTGTCGAGGCGTGGAACTTAGTAAATCTCGGCCTCTTACAATATCTGTAATCCCTTGATCGATATCATCGATGACCACCACAAATTGGTAAGAAAATAAACCATCAGAGCGTTTGATGATGATGTCACCGACTTCTTTGGCTACATTTTGTTCTTGTCTGTTTTCGTATCGATCGTTAAAGACAATATTTTGGTCAGGCATTATTAATCGCCAAGCACGAGCGTTTTTCAGTGATAAAGCGCGACAGGTGTTGGGATAAGGATATTCGCCCCATTTGTTTTTAGGGACAGAAGTTAGGGTTTTGCGATTGCATTGACAACCGTAAATAAGATGTTTTGTGTGGAGTTGCTGAAAAATTTCTTCATATCGCGAAAGGCGTTGAGATTGCCACACGACAGGACCGTCCCAAAACATATGTAATGTTTGGAGCTGTTGCATGATGAATTGGTCAGCACCTGCTTGAACTCTAGGTGTATCAATATCCTCGATTCGCAATAGCCATTTGCCTTGATGGGATTTTGCATCTAAATAACTGGCCATGGCCGCAATCAGCGAACCATCGTGCAAAGGACCCGACGGACTGGGTGCAAATCTGCCAATATAAGGTTTCAACATGAATATTAGAAAATTAAAGATAAGTTAGTGTAACTCAAAGAGCCATGAGATAGCCAGTTCAGTCTATAATGAGGGGTATTGATCAATACAAAGGTAAATAGGCAAAATCATATGAAAAACAATGAGAGGAAACAATCGCGATCGACTAAACTCACTCATATGGGATTGGCGGTTTGTGATGAACAACACACACAATCACCTGTGAGCGTACCAGTGATACGAACCAGTACCGTGCGTTTTGAAACAGTGGGTCGATTGCATGAGTTTGAACAAAATAAAGCAAAAGGTCAAAGAACCTCGGTATATGGCCGTTATGGCTTGGAAACACGAGATGTATTAGAAGATTTGTTTTGTGAGTTAGAGCATGGGAAACGTTGCTTTTTAGCGTCTTCTGGCCTAAACGCGATTAGTACCGCCTTATTATCTTTGGTAAAAAGTGGTGACCATATTGTGTTTGCTGACGGAGTATATGGTCCCGTTCGCATTTTTGCCAAGAACATGCTGACTAAGCTCGGTGTTTCGTATGATTTTGTGAACATGGAGAATCCTGATACTTTAAAACAATACATAAAACCGAATACGGTAGGGGTATATGTTGAAGTACCGAGTTCTCTATTTTTGAGAATGAATGATTTGCCTGCGATTGCAAAAATAGCCCATGAAAAAGGTCTGTGGGTGATGGCTGATAACTCTTGGGGTTCAGGAGTTGCCTATCGTCCGTTAGATTTGGGGGCGGATGTGAGTGTGATCGCTGGTACGAAGTATGCGAACGGACACTCTGACGCATTAGTTGGTGCCATTGTGGTCAATGACAATGAATCGTTGATTAAACAGATTGGTGCAGGTCACTATGCTTTGGGAACCACGATCAGTCCTGACGATGCTTGGTTGACCACACGTGGTATTCGTACGATTGAATTGCGTATGAAACAACAAGCCGCACACGCGATGACCGTGATTCATGCTTTAGAAAAGGAACCTTTGGTTAAACGCATTTATCATCCAGCGTATTCACAAGATCCCCATCATGAATACTGGAAACGTGATGCCACAGGGTCGAATGGTCTGATGAGCATTGCTTTGGATTTGTCAGATAATCAAATGGAAGTCTTTGTGAATGCTTTGTCTTTGTTTGGTATTGGATATTCTTGGGGTGGTTATGAATGCCTTATCCAATGGGTTGATAAAGATTCAGCTAAGGTGCATGCTTGCTTTGAGGATGACGGTTGCCAAATCGCTAGATTGCATATTGGATTAGAAGATCCAGAAGATGTTATTGCCGATATTCAACAAGCCTTAGACAAGGCAAAATCAGTTTAATGAGAAGAGAAAAATATGTTACCTGAAGTGCAAACCTTATTGATACAAACGATTGAGAAAGTCGTTCATCAAATTTTGCCCGATGCTAATGTTCAAGTAAATTTAGCACGTCCAAAACAAGTGGAACATGGCGATGTTGCGACTAATATTGCCATGCAGTTGGCCAAACCGTTTGGACGCAATCCTCGTGAATTGGCCCAAGAAATCGTCGATCGACTTTTAATAGAACCCAAGATGAAAGGGGTGCTAGACAGTGCGGAAGTGGCTGGACCTGGCTTTATCAATCTTCGTTTGAGTTTGGCGGTACACCAATCTGTGATTCATAAGGTGTTAAAACAGGGACAGCAGTTTGGTCGTCAACCTCAAACAGGCGAAAAAATCATGATTGAGTTTGTTTCGGCGAACCCAACAGGCCCGTTACATTTAGGTCATGCTCGTCAAGCGGTGTTGGGCGATTGTTTGAGTCGTTTGCATGAGGCGGTGGGTTATCAGGTACATCGTGAGTTTTATTATAACGATGCAGGTAATCAGATTAATAACCTTGTATATAGTGTTCAAGCAAGGATCAAAGGCATTAACCCTGACGATCCAGCTTATCCAGCAGATGGTTATCGCGGTGACTATATCGTGGACATTGCTAACGATTATATGGCAGGCAAAACGGTGCAGGCCGATGGTAAAACCATTGTTTCCACAAAAGACGCGGATGATGTTGACAATATTCGAGCGTTTGCAGTGGCTTATTTGCGTAATGAACAGGACTTGGATTTAAAAGCGATTAATCTTAAATTTGACCAATATTATCTAGAAAGCTCCTTGTACGTAGATGGTAAGGTTGATGCCGTTGTTCGCCATTTGATCAACGCCGGCTTTACTTATGAAAAAGAGGGTGCGTTGTGGTTGAAAACTACGGAATTAGGCACAGGTGATGATAAAGACCGTGTTATGAGAAAATCAGACGGTTCTTACACTTATTTTGTTCCCGATATTGCTTATCACGTGACGAAGTGGGAACGAGGGTATCATCACGATATTCAAGTTCAAGGAACAGACCATCATGGCACGGTGGCTCGTCTAAGAGCAGGTTTGCAAGGGATGCAGATGGGGATTCCAAAAGATTACCCCTCTTATTGTTTGCACAAAATGGTTAAAGTTGTTCGTAATGGACAAGAGGTCAAAATTTCTAAACGTGCTGGCAGTTATGTCACCATGCGTGATTTGATTGATTGGGTCGGCCAAGATGCTGTGCGATTTTTCATGATTCAAAGACGTGCGGATACAGAGTTTGTGTTTGATATTGATCTCGCCTTGCAAGCCAGTGATGACAATCCTGTGTACTATGTTCAATATGCCCATGCTCGTATTTGCAAGCTATTAAGAGATTCAGCAGACTTTTTGTCAGCTCGCCAAGAAGCCGATACAAGCTTATTGACCGCTCCGACTGAGTTGGCTTTGATGAGACGATTGGCAGAGTTTCCTTCATTAATTATGAATGCGGCTAAAGAATTAAGTCCTCATTTAATGGCCTACTGGTTGCTTGATTTGGCAGCGGATCTTCACAGCTGGTATGGTTCAGAAAGAATTATGGTCGATGATGAGACGCTTAAACACGCTAGATTAACGCTAGCCGATGTGGTGCGTCAGGTATTATCGAATGGTTTAAATTTATTAGGCGTATCATCGCCAGAGCAGATGTAATATGGCTAAAAATAACTCATCTTCCAATCGTGGTGCGGTCATTTGGATTGCACTGTTGTTCGGTTTTATTTTAGGGGTGCTGGTGGCAGTGGTCGTTATGAACTATTTGAACCCAGTCAAATACAGTCCTACCAGTCAAGAAGCACCGTTAGTTCGTCCTGTTAAATCAACTGTGCCGACGAAACAGACGGAAACATTGGCTAAACCTGACGATCAGGCGTCGCCTCAACCTGTGGTAGAAGATAAACCTATCGCACAACAAATGGTGGCAACGACCCCCGCTCCTAAGATTATCAAAGGCGACACAACGCAGGAGACGACAAGCTCTAATGCACAGCCTGTTAGTGAGCCAGAAAAGCCAGTCCCTCAGACGACGGCACCAAAGAGTGAGGATGCGATTGGTGAATTGATTAAAGAACGTTATCAACCCACTGCGTTACAAGTCGGTGCTGTGGGAACAGAAGCGTCCGTACAGGCTTTGAAAGCTAAGATGTTGATGTTGGGTTTTGAGGCAAAATCTAAACAAGTCAAAAGCCAGAATCGAACGTTCTATCGTGTTTATATCGGTCCGTTTAAAACAAAGAAAGAGTATGATGCGGCGATTTCTCGCTTAAAAGCAGAAAAAGTTGGTTATACTGTGTTTTCTTATTAACTTATGGAGTTTGATTAATGAAATCCCTTTTGAAAAAACTATTACTTGCTTGCGGTATCGCGTTATGTGTGGTGCCAGCTGTTCAAGCACAAGAATACAAGACGTTGGATAAGACATTACCGTCTAATACGCCTGATAAAGTTGAAGCGTTAATTTTCTTCTCTTACGCTTGTGCACATTGTGCGGCAATGGAACCTATGTTTCTAGAGTGGCAAAAAAATACGCCTAAAGGTGCAGAGATTAATTTTGTACCTGTAGGGTTCAATACGTTAACAGAGGCACTTCAACAATTGTTCTATACCTTGCAAGCCTTGAATCGCATGGATTTAAGCCCAAAGGTGTTTGATGCCATTCATCAGCAAAGATTGAATTTGTTTACACGTGACAATATCCAAGCTTGGTTGAAAGATCAAGGTGTCTCAAAAGAACAGTTTGACGCGGTTTATGACTCATTTGGTGTGAATGCCAAAATCAAACAAGCGAATAATCTGGTTCATGCTTATAATGTAACCGCTACGCCTACCATTGCGATTGCTGGAAAATACGTCATTTCGCCAGATATGGTGGAGTCAAATTCTCCAAGCGAGGCCTATCAACGTACATATGAAATCGCTCAAGATTTGCTTTTGAAATCGGTCAAAGCAAAATAATGATTTAGACGGATTGTTCGTGAATTTGACAATTTAAGTGTTGTTGAATTTAAATACTCAAAACCTACATTAATGCTGGTACGCGGTTAATGTAGGTTTGTTTTTTTTTGGAGGGAGGTGAAAGCGATCGGGCGGCATATGTGGTGTGGTTTGTGTGGCTGGTGAAAGCGATGTGTTTGCTAATGAAGCGTATCCACGTAGAGATGAAATGGATCGAGTATTGTTTTAAGGTTAGTTAACGCTTTGATGAGACGGTGATGCGGATTTGACAATTTAAGTGTTGTTGAATTTAAATACTCAAAACCTACATTAATGCTGATACGCGGTTAATGTAGGTTTGTTTTTTTTGGAGGGGGTGAAAGCGATCGGGCGGCATATGTGCGGTGCTTGGTATGGGTGGTGATTGAGTATATTTGCGAATTTTCTTAAATAGCTATTTCAGGTAGTATGGTTTTATCGGTTAGGTAAAAGGTCATGCTATGCGATTCTTGGCGTGTTTATGTCTGTTTTTTTCTTTAACTTCTTGGGCGGCGGAAAGTACCTCAGAGAAAGCTAGATTCACTTGTTCCGTGATAACAGGTTCTCCGTGTCAGTCTGGTCGGATAGTCCATCGAGCAGATGAATTGAATCGATTATATTCGGTGGGTAATCCTGTTAATTTTATTACTGGAAATAAATATCAGGAAGAGATTGATTTATTTCCACAGTCATCGGGTTTAGAAATTGTTCGTTACTATAATTCTCGAAATCCTAGAGTCCATGTGCTAGGGCAGGGGTGGAGTTTATCTTTTGATGAACATCTTTATAAAAATTCAGGGTCAATGATACAGCTGGTTTTGGGGGATGGACAGCGAGTGACGTTTGGTGCGGTCATCGATGATCGAGCTTTTTCCTCTAAAGGTGTGTTGCTACTGACACGAGATAAAGATTATTTTGTTGAATACGCTTATGAATTTTTAATCCATGAATTTGACCAAAGAGGGGATTTGATACGATTAATTGCCGTGCCTGATGGAAGTTTAACCTTGCCACAGATATTGGCTTATCTTGCTGATGCGAAAACAGAAAAAATACTTGCCAAGTTTGATGAACATAAAACATTGCATTCATCTGCAGAAGTGCATGAGTACATGGAAATGGATGAACGAAAAACTAGTAAAGGAATCGATTCGTCAGAAGTGGTTAAACGCAGTAGTGTGGGTGAACATAGAAATAAAACTGGCGTAGATTCATCTGCAGAAGTGCATGAGTACACGGAAGTGGCGGAACGAGAAAATAGTAAAGGAATCGATTCGTCAGAAGTGTTTAAACACAGTAGTGTGGGTGAACATAGAAATAAAACTGACGCGGATTCATCTGCAGAAGTGCATGAGTACAGGGAAGTGGCGGATCGAGAAAATAGTAAAGGAATCGATTCGTCAGAAGTGGTTAAACGCAGTAGTGTGGGTGAACATAGAAATAAAACTGGCGTAGATTCATCTGCAGAAGTGCATGAGTACACGGAAGTAGCGGATCGAGAAAATAAATATCTTGTGTTAAAGAAAGAAAATACAGAAACGAAACTTGATGTAAAGGAATCGGTTTTTTCGTCATTTAAACAATTGGTGATAGAAAGAAATTCATTAGGATTTATTACGGCTATACGTTCTTTATCTCAACCCGAACAATCGCTGAGTTTTCACTATCAGAGAGATGGTTTTTTAAGTCGTATTGTTAGAGATGATGGATTTTTTGTGAACTATGTTTATGAGGGGTCATTGCTCCAATCTGCTAATCTGAATGATAGGTTTAAGTTGGTCTATGTCTATAAAGATGGGTATTTACACCAACGTTACATCCAAGATTTAGAGAAAAAAGATCGGATTCATTTGTTAGGAACTTGGTTCTACGATGATAAAGGTAGAGTGACGTTTTATGACGGTTTGATGGAACGGTTTAGTTTTTCCTACGAAAATCAGCTTACCCGAATGGTTGATCGTTTTGGTCGATCTTATGAGGTGGCTTATGAGCGGACAAAAGATCATTACCGCATTACTAAGAACGATTTGAGTAAAGCTAAGGACGTTCAAGTGCCGAATTATTCAGTAGGAGCGTACCCGTATGCTCGCATTGAAGAAGGAATACTAGTCTTTAAAAATGGGGTGAAACAGTTTGTCAGAAATAATGAACATTTTTTGTATGACGCTAATGATCGTTTGCTATGGCATTCTCTCGTGTTACAAGACGCACAAGAAAGAGTCGATCAGGTAGTGCAGTATTTTCAGCCTGTATCTTTAGTTTCCTCACTGGTATTAGCGTATAACCCTAAATCGCAACTGATGGCTTCTAATTTTAATGGTGAGATAAAAACTTATGAATGGCGTGAGAATGGCTTAAATAAAGAGTTTTCAGTTTCTTTAAATGCCCAAGGTCTCGTGGAAAAAGATGAGGATAAACATTATCGATATACGACCGATAAACGATTGTCAGGTATATCAGATGGACAGGAGGTGTTGGTCAAATACGAGTATGGTTTTGATGAAAAGTTAAAAAGCTATGTTCGATATAAGTATATTCTTGATGATGATCGATATGAGCTAATTCAAAAGTTATATTTTGATGATGGGAAAATATTATATGAATGGGATAAAGAAGTCGATCCTAAGGAAGAATTCGCCATCACACGTCAATATATTTGGCAAGGAAAGGCACCGATTGCTTTGATTGATTTTTCATATGATGAGCCAAAAGTTTTTTATATTCATGTGAATCATTTGATGGCACCTATTGCGGTCACCAATGAAAAAGCAGAAGTCGTGTGGCTTGCCCAATACGATGCTTTAGCCAATGCGGATATTTTGAAAAGCGATATATCCTTGCATTTACGTTTACCTGGCCAATACTACGATGAAGAATCTGGTTTGCATTTCAATCATTATCGTTATTATGACAGTTATGCAGGGCATTTTTTAGAACCTGATCCAGTCAAAGGCTTGCCTTTAGGTAGTACATATGGCTTTGCTGATTATTATCAAGGCAAGTATGTTGATCCATTAGGCATGTACTTAATTGCTTTTGATGGGACCAGTGTTACAGAAAAATATAACTCAAATGTTAGACAGTTATATGATGAATATGATCATGATAAAACGTACTTGACGGGGGCGGGAACCAACCCTGTTTCAGGAATTCTTCGCGTAGTCAATGCAGCACTCGGGTTAAATGCTGTAAACAAAGTTGCATCAGCTTTCTTTAATTTAAGAAGATACCTTTCTGATATTCAGAAAAAGCGTAAGGAAATGCAAGATCATCATACTCATCGCCTGTTTGAAAATATTATTGTTCCGATAGATATTGTTGGATTTTCAAGGGGTGGGGTTCAATCTATGCTACTTGCTTATTTGCTTTCATATGTTACGAACAATGGGCTTTTTAAGTATAAAGATACCAATTTTGATATCGAGATGTGTTTGGATTTGAGATTTGTAGGTATGTTTGATGCGGTTGCTCAAATGCCTGAGACTAAATACAGGCTTTCTAGAATGGATCCAGAAACCTCAAAAATGAAAGATAAAGAAATAATATTGCATAAAGAAATTCCCCAATCATGGAAATGGGTGGCTCATGCAGTGGCTTTGAATGAACGAAATAATCATTTGCCTTTGACTCCTTTGGCCAGTTCTTCAACAAACGGAAACGTCAGAAATCAAGCAGGTTTCATTGGTGCACATGGTGATATTGGTGGTGGATATAACGAGAACGATAAGAAACATAAAAATCGTAAGTTTACGAATAATGAATATTCTGATTTGGCGGTTGTTGCTAAAAGTTGGATACATTGGCAAGCAAGGCAAGCAGGTGTACCGTTTAAAGAACCGAGCGAAGAAAGTCGCCAAGTTAAAAATCCTATTGCCCATCGCAGCAATTTATCAGCGTTTCTGTCAATTGCAGATGATGATGAAGACAGGGATGTTGAATTTGGCGATAAAAAGATCAAGCAAGGCGAAGTAGAGAGTATTGGTGAAGCAAAAAGAAAAGAAGTGAGTGCCTTTATTGAATATATTGATAAGGACCAAGGAAATGGAGCAATTATGGGAAAAGTGGATATGGAGAAATATCGTGAGTGGTTGAAAAAGGAATATGATGGGTTTGATTTTTAATGGGATGCGATAAGGAATGAGGTGGTTGGTAAACGTTGCGAGATAGATGCGGTTGTATGAACGTTTGTTGGTAAGGTGGTGGTGCGATGAGAAAGATGTAAGTAATTGGGATGCGATAAGGAATGAGGTGGTTGGTAAACGTTGCGAGATAGGTGCGGTTGTATAAATGTTTGTTGGTAAGGTGGTGGTGCGATGAGAAAGATGTGGGTAATTGGGATGCGATAAGAAAGATGTTGGTAAATTGAGGTGTTGATAAAGAAGTGGTGTATGCGAGCGAAGGATAGGTGTTTTGATCGGAGGGTGTAATGTGCAGAAATGTTGATGAGAAATGAAATGGGGGATTGAGTCATGATGTGAAAATACGCTTTATAATCTTTTTTATTCGAGGAGATTATTATGTTGTATTGTTTTAGAACGCCGAATGTTGCAGAAATAACGATGTTAGGTAAACATGTTCAGCTTTTGTTTAAGGCATTGAACAAACCCGTTGAATCTATTCCTGATCAAGGTGCTTTCCCCAACGAGTACATGGCGGAATATATTGAACGAATTGAACGGGCGATTGCACAAGATGAGGATGCTGATAATCAAAAACAGTATCAAGAGTTGGATGAGGCCAAAGAAGAGGGGGAAAAAATCGATGTCTTTGAACAAGGTGTTAGTTTGAAGCGAAGACTTTGGCCTATTCTAAACATGATGAAAGAAGCGTTAAAACATCAAGAACATATTACTTGGGAAAAAGTAAATCCTTGGTAATTAATGTAGCGTAAGCAATCGCTCAATTCGACTGGATTTAGTTAAGTTGTATGGCCAATCGTTTATACCTGAAAGGGGAATATTGTAAAACCGATGTGGTTGGAAAGGGTGTCAGTGAATCGGTAAGGCATCAAACACAGAAGTTGGGCGTAATAACAGTGTCGGGATTTAAGATCGGGTGGCGTAAGCAATCGGTCGATCCAATTGGATTTATTTAAGTTGTATGGCCAATCGTTTATGCGTGAGAGGGAATGTTGTAAAACTGACGTGATTGGAAAGGGTGTGAATAGGTGAGGAATCTAGCACAGAAGCTGGGGATAGCGACTGTGCCAGATAAAGATAGGTGATTTAATCTTTAAGATCGGGTGGGTTTTTTGCGTAGGCAATATGTCGATTGATCGCACTTAGTACGGCCATGAATGAAGCAGCACCAATATCTTTGTGGATACCGACACCAAAACCACTGGGTGAATCACCTAATCGTAGTTCAACGTAGCACACAGCTTGGGTATCTTCGCCTGCACTCATGCCGTGTTCGTGGTAATCCATGAATTTGATCGGTAGGTTTAATCCGCGAACAAAGGCTTCTAAGGCACCTGAACCAGACCCTTGTACTTCTACGGTTTTGCCATCATTGTCTAGAACCGCATGAATGGTGACGGTGTCTGAATCATCGTGGTTAGAAATGATTTGGTGTTTAACCAGTTTCCATGGAGCTTTGCGATCAAGGTATTCTGTTTTGAATGAATCGTAAATCTTATCAGCACTGATTTCTACGCCACTGGCATCAGAAAGCTGTTGGATGATTCGACTGAATTCAATTTGTAATCGACGTGGTAAATTTAGTCCTTTCTCATGTTCAAGTAGGTAGGCGATACCACCTTTACCAGACTGGCTGTTGACGCGAATAACAGCATCGTAATTTCGGCCAACATCCGCTGGGTCAATAGGCAAATAGGGGACTTCCCAAACTGCATCGGGTTTTTGTTGAGCAAATCCTTTTTTGATCGCATCTTGATGTGAACCTGAGAAAGCTGTGTAAACAAGATCGCCAACATAGGGATGTCGAGGATGAACGGGTAATTGGTTGCAATATTCTACGGTGCGGCGGATTTGGTCGATGTCGGAGAAGTCAAGACCTGGGTGAATACCTTGTGTGTATAGGTTTAATGCCAAGGTAGCTAGGTCAACGTTACCCGTACGTTCGCCACTACCAAATAAACAGCCCTCTACGCGATCAGCTCCAGCTAACATAGCAAGCTCCGCATCCGCGATGGCACTACCTCTGTCGTTATGTGGGTGAATACTGATGATGCAGTGTTCTCTTTGATCGATATGACGACAAAACCATTCGATTTGGTCCGCATAAACATTCGGCATATTGGTTTCTACGGTAGCAGGTAGGTTGTAAATGATAGGTTTTTCTGCAGATAAGCCCCATTCTTTACCTACCGTATTGCAAATATCTACTGCAAAATCAAGTTCTGTTGTGCTAAAGACTTCGGGACTGTAGTTCAGCGACCATTGTGTTTCAGGATATTTTGCCATTTCTTCTTTGATCCAGCGGATACCTTGGATAGCAATGGCTTTAATGTCTTCTTTAGATTTATTAAAAACAATTTTACGGAATTGTGGTGCTGTTGCGTTGTAATAGTGGATCATGGCTTTTTTAGCACCTTTTAAACTTTCCACTGTACGCTGAATAAGGTCTTGTCTGGCTTGAGTTAGTACGACGATGGTGACATCATCTGGAACAAGATTTTCTTCAATGATTTTTCTAACAAAATCATAGTCAGTCTGAGAAGCGGATGGGAAGCCTACTTCAATTTCTTTGAACCCAATATCCAAAAGCATTTTGAAAAAACGCATTTTACGTTCTGCGTTCATGGGTTCGATCAAAGATTGGTTGCCATCACGTAAGTCTGTGCTTAGCCAAATCGGTGCTTTGGTGATGGTTTTACTGGGCCAAGTTCGGCTAGAAAAGTCTTTATCAAATGGTTTGAAAGGTTGATATTTTCTTTCAGGATTAGTATGCATCATGATTCTTATCCAAAGTTAAGAACACAAAAGTGTTTGAGTATGATAGGGAAAATGTTTTCGTGGCATAGATGGGCTACCGAACTACCACGAGCGGGCGCTAGGCTCGGTAACCGATCGTAAGGAGGAGAGATAATACGCAAAGAGATACCGCAGCTGTCAAAGCAACTGCAAAACGAGATAATACGAAAGATATAGAAGATTGCGTATTCATAGCAACCCATTATCCTACTTAAAATATTAGTTTGTCAAGCCGATTCATTAAGATTTTGAACGTTTAAGCGGGTAAAGAAATAATGGCTATAGCGTGAATGCCGTAAAAAGTGATGTTTTGAGGTGCGATAAAAACACGCAATGACGTATGAACGGGTATCAGTCGAAAGTGTGATGGATGCTTGCGATGATAGGCAAATAAAACAAGATGGATGAATGCCGTAAAAAGTGATGTTTTGAGGGGTTACAATAATGGCATGGTCAATCTGAATACACAACTGGGCATTAAACAGCAACAGCAATTACACTTGACGCAGTCGATGCGACAGTCTTTGCAAATGTTGCAATGTTCAAGTTTAACTTTACACGAAATATTGCAGGAAATGGCATTGAGCAATCCTTTGCTGAGTTATGAGCCTGCAGTTGCTTATTCTTCCAGCGATGAGGATATGAATCTGGATATCGATGCAAAAGAATCTTTGCTTGATTATCTGGATCAGCAAATATCCAGTTTAATGCTGGATGATGATATGCATTTATTGGTGAAGTTTCTGGCGTTTCATTTGGATGAGCGAGGGTATTTAATCGATGAATTGCCTGATTTGTTTGAGGAATTGGAGCAATATGATGATGTCGATGTGTCGATGCCAATGTTGCAGCAAGCTTTATCGCATTTACAAAGTTTAGAACCCGCGGGGATTGGGGCAAGAAATCTTAATGAGTGTTTGTCCTTGCAATTGGCGAGAATGGCTCCTGTTGCCACAGTTGTATTGGCCCAAAAAATGTTGAAACAAATAGCCTCCTCTTGGTCAAAGATTGATTTAAAGGCGATGCAAAAAGCTTTTCGTGTTTCTTTGGGTGAGGTGCAACAAGCCTATCAGTTATTAACGCACTTAAATACGTCACCTGGCAGTCAGTGGTCGCCTCAAGATGTGTCTTACATAGTGCCAGACGTGCTGGTAAAAAAGGAAAATGAGGCCTTTACGGTGTCTTTGAACCCTCAGGTATGTCCTACATTGCAGATTAATCAGGAATATGCCACATTGATTCAAACGCATAAAAAAGAGATGGCTAAACCGCTGGAACAAGCCAAACAAGCGATTGGCCAGTTGGCCTCACGTTTGGAAACGATTTCAAAAGTGGCGATATTGGTGATGAAAGCACAGCAAGGTTTTTTGGAAAAAGGGGTGGAGGGGTTGCTGCCTTTGACCCTCAAAGACATTGCTTCTTTGGTGCCTTGTCACGTCTCTACGGTGTCTAGGACGATTCATCAAAAATACATTGATACGCCTTGGGGTGTGTTCGAGTTGAAATTCTTTTTTGGTTCGGGCGTTGCTTGCCGTGATCAAAACGCTGATGAATCTAAGGTCATCTCCGCCAAAGTGGTGAAACAACATATTCAGAAAATGATGGCTCAAGAGAATAAAGAACGTCCTTTGTCTGATATGCAGATTCAATTATTGTTGTCTAAAAAAGGGATTTTTATCGCTCGCCGCACCGTCTCAAAGTACCGTGAATCCATGGGATGGCCTAATCGTGCTAAACGTCGTTTGAAGTACCAGCTTTTGGATGTATCTGTTCAAAGTGATAGATAGAATATAGGCACATGTTCAAAACGATATGCGGATCTACGCGTCATCAGTGTTTATCATCGCATCTTAAATATTCAGAATAAACCGCTACAAAGGATCGGTTTAAAAATACGATGGTGGGTGTGAGCTGTAATAATACGGCTTGATTCGTTCATTAACACAGATTTACGAACGACTTGTCATATCTACAAACCATAACGCTTGAGCATCAGGCATTCACCAAGTACACACAACGATTATGAAGATTTTGTGGGCGAGGGAAAAAAGTATCGTGGGATGAAGTAAAATAAATGGTTTTACTTTTTGTTTTTAAATACGATTATGGCGGAAAATTTTCTTCACGAGATACAGAAAAGACGGACGTTTGCGATTATCTCGCACCCTGATGCAGGTAAAACAACGCTGACTGAAAAGTTATTGTTATTTGCAGGGGCGATTCAAATTGCAGGTAGTGTTAAGGCGAGAAAAGCAAGTCGTCACGCTTCTTCGGATTGGATGGAGATTGAAAAACAAAGAGGTATTTCAGTTGCTTCTTCGGTGATGCAGATGGAATATCGTGATTGTGTGATTAATTTGTTGGATACGCCAGGACACCAAGACTTTTCTGAGGATACGTATCGAGTTTTAACGGCGGTGGATGCGGCTTTGATGGTGATTGATGCGGCTAATGGTGTGGAACCGCAGACGATTCGATTGTTGCAAGTTTGTCGTGCGAGAAATACGCCTATCATCACATTTGTGAATAAGATGGATAGGGAAGTGCAGCAGCCGCTAGATTTGTTGGCTGAGATTGAAGATCATTTGGGCATGGATGCGGTGCCGATGTCTTGGCCAATTGGGATGGGTAAGTCTTTTGGTGGTGTCTTTGATCGTCGTTTTGATCGTATGCGTCTGTTTCAAGCGGGACAGGAAAGACGTAATGAGGCTGATGAGTTTATTAATGGGCTTGATAATCCCGAGATTGCTAGACGCTTTGGGTCGCATTATGAAAAGGCAAAAGAAGAGTTAGAGTTGATTCAAGAGGCGGTTCCAGCCTTTGATCGTCAAGCCTTTTTAGAGGGCAAGCAAACGCCTGTGTTTTTTGGTTCAGCCATTAATAATTTCGGGGTTCAAGAGGTATTGGATGCATTGGTTGATTTTGCACCGACCCCAGGCCCTCGCGAAACGGTTCAACGTTTGGTCAAGCCCGAAGAACCTAAGTTTACGGGGGTGGTGTTTAAAGTACAGGCTAATATGGATCCCGCTCATCGTGATAGAGTGGCCTTTATTCGCGTCTCTTCAGGACATTTTCAAAGAGGCATGCGTTTGAAAATTTGTCGTACAGGCAAAGAAATTCGTCCTAATAATGTGGTGTCTTTTTTATCTCAGCGAAGAGATTTGGTGGAAGATGCTTATGCAGGCGATATCATCGGTATTCCCAATCACGGTTTATTGCATTTAGGTGATGTCTTGACCGAGGGCGAAAATCTACAATTTATGGGTTTACCGTTTTTTGCGCCTGAATTATTTATGGGAGTTGAAGTTAAAGATCCGCTTCGTACGAAACAGTTGCGAACAGGTTTAACGCAGTTGGGCGAAGAGGGGGCGATTCAGGTGTTCCGCCAAGAGTTAGGTAGTACCATGCTGTTAGGTGCTGTGGGTCAGTTGCAGTTTGAGGTGGTCGCCCAACGATTGAAGTCTGAGTATAATGTTGATGCGCGTTTGATCCCTTCTCGTTATACGATGGCAAGATGGGTAACGAGCGATAATCCTAGTGCATTGAAAAAGTTCATGGATAGTAATGCTCAACATATTGCATATGATGTAGCAGATGCAATAGCGTTTTTAGTTTCTTCTCCCGCCCAATTAAGAGTGGCTCAGGAATTAAATCCTGATGTTACTTTTCATACGATGCGAGAACATGGTGGTAAAATCTTCGTGGAAAATCAATAAGGAATATCATGTCTTGGCGTTCAATAACTTTTATATTAATCGTGTTGGCCATATTGGCGGTGATGGCAGGGGTGCCATTAGGTGAAAAATTAGGACGTAATGTGCCGACAAAATCGAATCTTGCTGATACGACAGCGAATGACTTAAATCCTGCAGTGTCGGCAAATGGGTTGCCGATTATGCACCAACCTCCACAGCCTTTGATGGATGGTACCATGGGCGTGCCTAAAACATTGCCTATTGTGGATTGGCGAATTGATCCAGATAATCGAACACAGGCGGATACCGCGGCTTTGTCTAGTTCGTCGATTCAGTTTAATTTTGTTCAAGGCAGCACAGCAACGAATATTGCTCATACCGAGGATGTGGAAACGATCGATCATAATCGTTTCAAAGTGGATGTAATGGATAGTCAAGCACCGCTGTGGGTGTCCTCATTTAAACGTGCAATGAGCGAATGTCGAGCAAAAGGGTTTAATGAAAGACCCGCCTGCATTAGAGAGGTTAGACAGTTGTATTGTGGTGCGAATCACGCGTGGGGTGAGGTTGAAGATTGTCCTGCACAGTGATGATGCGAGGCTTGTGATGTTGAGCAATGTCTGACATGCGGATGCAAATATGAAAGGGAGTGTGTGATACTCCCTTTTTTTATGCTCGTTTTTGTAAGGCTGCACGGTAGTTGTTGCACAAAATCACGATACTACCAATGCCCATTAGGACTGAAAAAATGATGATCCCAGATTGTGTGGATCCCGTCGCTTCTTTTAGCCAACCCATTATGGTGGGGCTAGCAAATCCGCCCATCAAGCCGATACTGTTTATTAGGGCAATGGCTCCTGCGGCGGTATTGCCTGCAAAGTATTCGCTAGGAATGGTCCAAAATACTGTGTATGAGGCCATCATAAGGGCCGTTGCAATACTCATGGTGATCATGATGGTATGAATGCTGTGAGGCAGGAAGCAAGAGCTAATCAACACTAGCGTGCCTAGTAACATGAGTAAGCCACTGTGAAATCTTCTTTCTTTGAAGTAATCGGAACTTTTGGCGGCCAAAAACATGCAAACGATGGCAATTAGCCAAGGAATGGAAGTGAGTTTTCCGATAGTTTGGATATCCTGAATGCCAGCTTCTTTGAGCATCGTGGGTAACCAAAAATTGATGATATACAAACATGCAATCACGCAGAAATAGGAATAGGACATCAAATAGACGCGAAAATCTTTAAGCACTGATAGGAACTGTCCTTTCACTTTGTTTTTTTCTGTGGCAAAGGCACTGTATGAGGCTAGGTAAGCTTTTTCTTTTTGGGTGAGCCATTTTGCTTGTTCAGGATGATCGGCAAGTAAAAAATATACGCAAACGCCCAAAATAACGGTGATGCCTCCTTCGATTAAAAACATCCATTGCCAACCCATCAATGAAGCATGTGTATCAAAGTGAGCAATAATCCAACCCGCAATTGGTCCGCCAATCACGCCAGAAATGGCTCCTGCCGACATCGTCGCGGCGGTAGCTTTGCCTAGGTCTTGGTTACTGTACCAATAGGTGAGATAAAACACCATGCCAGGTGCAAAGCCAGCTTCAAAGATACCTAATAAAATTCTTAGTACGTAAAAGCTAGTGGGGCCTTGTACAAACATCATGGCAACGGTAGTCAGCCCCCATAGTACCATGATGCGACTAAAGGTACGTCTTGCCCCTATTTTGGGAAAGAGTAAATTGCTGGGAATTTCAAATAAAACATAGCTGATAAAAAAGATGCCAGCGGCCAGTCCAAAAACTTTGTCAGTTAAGCTGGGAATGCTTTCTGCCATCTGAATTTTCGCAAAGCTCAGATTCATACGGTCGATCGTACACATGATGTATGAAAGAAATAAAACGACCAGTACGCGCCAAATCAGTTTTTTGTCCAGTTGTTTTTTTTCGATACTTGTTAATGTATTGGGTGTATTCAAGATTGTCTCCTATCATGAGTGTCTAAAAAGCCCATCCAATGCGGATGAGCCAAAGACTATCATAATATATCGTTAAAGTATATGGTTATTTACCCTAGTTACCAATCGTTACACCAGTAATGACAACGGGGGTGACAGGGACATTTGAAAAAGGCCCTAATGTTCTGGTTTTGACTTTTTCAATTTTATCAACGACATCGTGAGAATCTTCTTGGACTTTTGCAAAGACCGTGTAACCAAAGTCTCGATTGTTGTTTTTATAGTTCAGCATATCGTTATTGGCCACATTGATGAAGAATTGGGCTCTAGCAGAATCAGGATCTTCAAAACGGGCCATCGCAATGGTGTATTTTAAATTAGGGGTGCCGTCTTTTGATTCATTGATAATAGGTGGGTGTGTAGGGTTTTTAGGTTGCAGTTCCTCATTAGCGTCACTTTGAGTCATGCCACCACCTTGAATCACAAAGTCAGGAATCACGCGATGAAACAAGGTGTTGTCATAAAAACCCTCTTTGGCGTATCGGATAAAGTTTTCAACGGTCACAGGTGCTTTTTTGTCAAAAAGGGAAATGTGAATGTCGCCCATGTTCGTGTGAATGGTCGCTGGAATCGCTGCATGGGCAAGTGGTGAAAATAAGGATGTGCTAATCAGAACCGATGCCAATAGTTTTCTCATAATATTCCTTTTGTGAATCTGACGCTAATCATGATGTTTTAGATGATTAGCGGTATTAAAAAATCGTTTGCCTCGTCATCTTACTTGCTAAAACGGGTGCAAAGGTGTCAATGATGAGGTTAAAAATAATGCTTGTATTGTAACGTTGAATAGGTGAAGTGGCAGAAGGTGTGGTTTTTTATATTCAATTTTTTTGATTTTTATCGACAAAGTTTAAATAACTTCTTGATTTTACCTATATTTAATGTTATAGTATAGGGCTATTCATTAGATTAGTCACTTAATCTAAGTGAATGTTTTCGTTAACCTTTCTAGCCAATCGTAGCTAGATTTTGGAGTAAAAATAATGTCTTTAACTCAGACTACACCTGCCGCTTTTAGGCTAGGCTTAGTGGGTCGCAAGGTCGGTATGACACGTATTTTCACAGAAGACGGTGAATCTGTTCCTGTTACTGTGTTAGACGTATCTAACAACCGTGTGTCTCAAGTTAAGTCTATTGAAGTAGATGGTTACGCTGCAGTACAAGTTGCTTATGGTACTCGCCGTGCTAGCCGTGTTACAAAAGCATTAGCAGGTCATTATGCAAAAGCCGGCGTAGAAGCTGGTTCTATCCTAAAGGAATTCCGTCTTGATCCTGCTAAGGCTGCAGAATTTACTGCAGGCTCAGTGATCGCTGTTGAGAGCGTGTTCAGTGAAGGCCAAAAAGTAGATGTACAAGGTACTTCTATTGGTAAAGGCTTTGCAGGTACGATTAAACGCCATAACTTTGGTGCACAGCGTGCTTCTCACGGTAACTCTCGTTCTCACCGTGTTCCAGGTTCTATTGGTCAAGCACAAGATCCTGGTCGTATTTTCCCTGGTAAACGTATGGCAGGCCATATGGGTGATGAAACTGTTACAACACAAAACCTATCAATCGTTCGCGTGGATGCAGAACGTGGTTTGTTGTTGGTAAAAGGTTCTGTTCCTGGTCATAAGAACTCGAATGTTGTGGTTCTTCCTGCTATTAAAATGACACTTAAAGGAGCCAAATAATGGATCTTAAGCTCCTAAATGAACAAGGTCAGGCAACTTCTACAGTAAGTGCTTCTGACGACGTATTTGCACGTGAGTATAATGAAGCATTGGTACATCAGATCGTAGTGGCATTCCAAGCTAACGCTCGTGGTGGTAACCGTGCTCAGAAAGATCGTGCGACTGTAAAACATAGCACTAAGAAACCATGGAAGCAAAAGGGTACTGGCCGTGCTCGTGCTGGTATGACTTCTTCACCATTATGGCGTGGAGGTGGTCGCACATTCCCTAACTCTCCAGATGAAAACTTCACTCACAAAGTAAACAAGAAGATGTACCGTGGTGGTATGAAGTCTATCTTGTCACAATTAGTTCGTGAAGATCGTTTGGCTGTGGTGGATTCGTTCACTTTTGATAGCCCAAAAACAAAACAAGCGGCTGCTCGTTTGAAAGCATTAGGCTTAGAGTCTGCTCTTGTTATTACAGACCAAGTTGATGAGAATACATTCTTGGCTACTCGTAACTTACCAAAAGTTGCGGTAATTGAGTCTCGTTATGTTGATCCTTACGTATTGGTTTACTTCAAGAACGTGATCGTTACGAAGGCAGCAGTTGCTGAATTAGAGGAGATGCTAGGATGAAAGCAGAACGTTTATTGCAAGTGATTCTGGCTCCCGTGATCACAGAGAAAGCAACATTTATCGCTGAATCTGGTGCTAAGCCCCAGTTTGCATTACGTGTTGCATCGGATGCCACTAAACCAGAAATTAAAGCAGCTGTTGAAATGCTTTTTAAAGTTGAAGTTGAATCTGTTTCTGTATTAGTGCGTAAAGGTAAAGCTAAACGTGCGGGCCGTTTCGTAGGTCGTCGTAAGGATGTTCGTATTGCTTACGTTAGCCTCAAAGAAGGTCAGGAATTAGACTTGGCGGAGGTTAAATAATGGCTTTAGTTAAAATGAAACCAACGTCAGCAGGTCGCCGTGGTATGGTTAAGGTGGTAACACCTGAGCTACATAAAGGTGCTCCTTATGCTGCTTTGCTAGAACCTCAAAAACGTGGTTCTGGTCGTAACAATAACGGTCACATTACCGTTCGTCACCGTGGGGGCGGTCATAAAGCTCACTACCGTGTGATTGATTTCCGTCGTAATAAAGACGGTATTCCAGCGAAAGTAGAACGTTTGGAATACGATCCAAACCGTACAGCTCACATTGCTTTGTTGTGCTATGCTGACGGTGAACGTCGTTATATCATCGCTCCACGTGGTTTGGAAGTGGGTGCTACTTTGTTAAGTGGTAAAGAAGTGCCTATCCGTGTAGGTAACACAATGCCTATCCGCAATATCCCAGTAGGTGCAACGATTCATTGTATTGAAATGTTGCCAGGTAAAGGTGCTCAGTTAGCTCGTGCTGCGGGTGCTTCTGCTGTGTTGCTTGCTCGTGAAGGTATCTACGCCCAAATCCGTTTACGTTCTGGTGAAGTTCGTTTAGTACATATTGATTGTCGTGCTACTATCGGTGAAGTGAGTAACGAAAACCATAGCTTGCGTCAGTACGGTAAAGCTGGTGCGATGCGTTGGCGTGGTATTCGTCCAACCGTTCGTGGTGTGGCAATGAACCCGATCGATCACCCACATGGTGGTGGTGAAGGTCGTACAGGTGAAGCACGCGAGCCAGTTAGCCCATGGGGTACTCCTACTAAGGGTTACAAAACTCGTCGTAACAAGCGTACAGACAATATGATTGTCTCTCGTCGTAAACGTAAATAAGGGGCATTGAGATGTCACGTTCAATCAAAAAAGGCCCATTTGTAGATGCACACCTTGTGAAAAAGGTTGAAGCTGCGATCGAGGGCAAAGATAAGAGACCAATTAAAACTTGGTCACGTCGTTCAACAGTGTTGCCTGATTTTATCGGGTTAACAATTGCTGTACACAATGGTCGTCAACACGTGCCTGTGTACATCAACGAAAACATGGTCGGTCACAAATTGGGCGAATTTGCTCATACCCGTACATTTAAGGGTCATGCTGCCGACAAAAAGGCTAAGAGGTAAGCGATGGAAACTACTGCTATTGTTCGTGGTGTTCATATTTCAGCGCAAAAAACTCGTTTGGTAGCGGATCTTATCCGTGGTAAATCAGTTGCTCAAGCGTTGAATATTCTAACGTTCACCCCTAAAAAAGCTGCCGTCATTCTTAAAAAAGCCTTGGAGTCTGCTATTGCAAACGCTGAGCATAATGATGGGGCTGATATTGACGAGCTTAAAGTAACAACGATCTATGTTGACAAAGCTCAGTCTATGAAGCGTTTTTCCGCACGCGCTAAAGGCCGCGGTAACCGTATCGAGAAGCAAACCTGCCACATCGTGGTTAGGGTTGGCGTGTAAGGAGTCATTATGGGTCAGAAGATTAACCCAACGGGGTTCCGTCTCGCTGTAAACCGCAACTGGAGTTCTCGCTGGTATGCTAGCGACAAAGACTTCGGTGCTATGTTAGCTGAAGACGTACGTGTTCGTGAATACTTAAAACGTAAATTGAAACACGCATCAGTAGGTCGTATCCTTATCGAACGTCCTGCTAAAACCGCTCGTATTACTATCTTCTCTGCACGTCCAGGTGTAGTGATCGGTAAACGTGGTGAAGATATTGATGTGTTGAAGAACGATTTGCAACGTCTAGTAGGCGTGCCTGTTCACGTAAACATTGAAGAAATTCGCAAACCTGAAATTGATGCACAATTGATCGCCGACTCAATTGCTCAGCAATTAGAAAAACGTATTATGTTCCGTCGTGCGATGAAACGTGCGATGCAAAACGCAATGCGTATGGGTGCACAAGGTATCAAGATTGCATCATCAGGTCGTTTAAATGGTATTGAGATTGCTCGTACAGAATGGTATCGTGAAGGTCGTGTACCTCTACATACATTGCGTGCAATTATCGATTACGCAACTTCAGAAGCTCACACAACTTACGGTATTATTGGTATCAAGGTTTGGGTTTACAAAGGTGAATTATTGCCAAATGGCGAAGTTCCTGCAGAAGCTCCAAATCGTAATGGTGAAGAGCGTCAGCGTCGTCGTCCTCGTGGCGATCGTCCAGAAGCGAAGCGTGGTCGTTCTCGTCGTAAAGCAGCTACCAACGCTGCAGAAGGAGAATAATTATGTTATCACCAGCGCGTAGAAAATACCGTAAAGAGCAAAAAGGTCGTAACACGGGTTTAGCGACACGTGGTACACATGTTAACTTTGGTGATTTTGGTCTAAAAGCTACAGGCCGTGGTCGTTTGACAGCTCGTCAGATTGAAGCGGCTCGTCGTGCAATGACTCGTCATATTAAACGTGGTGGCCGTATTTGGATCCGTATTTTCCCAGACAAACCAATTTCTCAGAAACCTGCAGAAGTTCGTATGGGTAACGGTAAAGGTAACCCAGAATACTGGGTAGCTGAAATCCAACCAGGTAAAGTTTTGTATGAAATGGACGGTGTACCTGAGGAATTAGCACGTGAGGCTTTCCGCTTAGCTGCAGCTAAGTTGCCAATTTCTACAACTTTTGTCACTCGCCAGTTGGGTGCATAAGGAGAAATGTATGAAAGCTATCGAATTACGTTCAAAAGACACTGCAGCATTACAAACTGAACTTGAAAGCTTGCTAAAAGAGCAGTTTAACTTGCGTATGCAAAAAGCTACTCAACAGCTTACTAATTCAAGTCAGCTAGGCAAGGTACGTCGTGACATCGCTCGTGTTCGTACTGTGTTAACTGAAAAGGCAGGAAAGTAATATGAGCGAAACTAAAGAAAAACGTACCCGTACCTTGATTGGTAAAGTGGTGAGTAACAAGATGGACAAGACAGTCGTTGTGCTTGTTGAACGTCGTGTAAAACATCCTTTGTATGGCAAGATTGTGGTTAAATCTGCTAAATACAAAGCTCACGATGAGAACAACCAGTATAACGAAGGTGATACGGTTGAGATCGCTGAATGTCGTCCAATCTCTCGTCATAAAGCATGGCGTGTGACTCGTTTAGTTGAAGCAGTTCGCGTCATCTAATACGAAAGCGATATTATTGCTGAGAAAGCCCCTCTTTTGAGGGGCTTTCTTTATTTTTAGAACCTATCTTTTTGGGAACAGACAATATCGTTATTTAATGAAACGGATTTTTGAGATGTTTTGATTTGGTATAAAATAATGAGGTCAAAACATGGTGATAGGAACTCATATGCCAGAAAAATCAGATTATGCGAGTCAAATGAAAGGTAAATCGGGTGTGAGCCGAATATTTAAAGCGTTTTTTTACTCGCTTTCAGGGTTTCGTTTTGCTTGGGATGAGCCTGCATTTCGTCAAATCGTGTTATTAAATCTGGTTTTGTTGATAGCCACTTTTTGTTTGTCATTTTCTTTGCCAGTCGTCATGATGTTGGTGATGGGATCGTTTATCAGTTTGTTAGCAGAATTGGTGAATTCAGCGATTGAGGCGGCGGTCGATAATACCTCATTAGAAAAACGCCCCTTTGCCAAACGTGCGAAAGATATTGGTTCAGCCTTGCAGTTTTTAAGTATCGTATTGTTAATCGTGTTGTGGGGATTGGCCTTGTACGGGCGTTTTGGCATGTAATTGTCCAAACATCGCCCGTTTGCAGGTGTGCTTAGCCCCTCTACGGCATCTCACATTTAACTCGTAATCGTTTTGTACGATGAAATGTTTATAAAAACGGCCCTGTTACGCTATCAGGATGTTTTTTGATGTCATCAGGGGTACCTTCTGCGAGGATGTAGCCACCAGCTTCTCCGCCCTCGGGCCCCATATCAATTAACCAATCCATTTGAGACAATAAATCAATATTATGCTCAATCACCACAACGGTATTGCCTGTATCGACAAGCTTTTGAAGCACATCAGAAAGGATGGCAATATCTTCAAAATGTAGTCCAGTTGTGGGCTCATCCAGTATATACAAGGTTTTGCCAGTTTCTTTTTTGGAAAGTTCAAAAGCCAGTTTAATGCGTTGAGCTTCACCACCCGATAACGTGGTTGCACTTTGTCCCAGACGCAAATAGGACAAGCCTACATCGACCAAAGTTTGTAGTTTACGGACAATAGCAGGTACGGCACTGAAATACGTCATCGCTTGGCTAATCGTCATATCCAAGACCTCGGAGATGGTTTTGCCACGATAACGAATTTCCAAAGTTTCGCGGTTGTAACGTTTTCCCTCGCAAGCCTCGCACAGTACGTACATATCTGGCATGAAGTGCATTTCAACTTTGATAACCCCATCGCCTTGACAGCTTTCACAACGTCCGCCTTTGACGTTAAATGAAAAACGACCTGAATCATAACCACGGCTTTTGGCTTCGGGGGTGCTGGCAAATAGTTCACGAATAGGCGTAAATAATCCTGTGTAGGTGGCTGGATTACTGCGAGGAGTGCGACCAATGGGGCTTTGATCCACGCGAATGACTTTGTCAAAATGCTCTAGACCATAAATTTGTTTGTAAGGCAAAGGTTCGTTTTTAGCATGATTCAAAACGTTGGCACAAATCGGGGCAAGGGTATGGTTGATCAAAGTGGATTTTCCTGACCCAGAAATCCCTGCAATCCCCACGAATTTACCCACAGGAATTCGCAAGGTTAGGTTTTTAAGATTATGTCCTGTGCATCCTTCTAAGACCAGCCAGTCTTGGTTTTTAGTGATTTTTCTGCGTTTGGGTTTGGGCATATTACGCTGATGACTGAGCCATTGACCCGTGATAGAGTTTTTGTTTTGAATAATGTCATCAGGTGTGCCTTGAGCAATAATGTATCCACCGTGTTCACCCGCACCAGGCCCTAAATCAATGAGGTAATCGGCTTGTCGAATCATGTCCTCATCATGTTCCACAACAATGACGGTATTGCCGAGATCACGAAGATGTTTAAGTGTGTCGATTAGACGTAGATTGTCGTGTTGGTGCAAGCCAATGGAAGGTTCGTCCAATACATACATGACACCAGAGAGGTGGGAACCGATTTGACTGGCTAGACGGATGCGTTGGGCCTCTCCGCCTGAAATCGTGGTGGTTGCACGGTCCAATGAAAGATAGGACAGACCGACTTCATTCAAAAAGTAAAGACGGTTTTTAATTTCTTGGATGAGTCGTTGGGCAATTTCCGCTTTTTGAGAGGGAAAATGAGCCTGATTAAACCATGATAAACAGTCTTTTAAGGACATATGGCTGATTTCATCAATGCGTTTTTTATCCTCGCCAATATACACGTTCAACGCATCTGAACACAGTCTTGCACCATGGCAGAATGGGCATTTGCTGAGGGTTCGCATTTTGTCCATTTCATCTTTTAGCCCCTGAAATTGCGTTTCTTGGTATCGTCTTTCCAAATTAGGAATGATTCCCTCAAATTTTTCAGTGTGAGTATGCGGTTTGCCAGCACTATCAATGTGTGTCATGTTAATGGGTTCATCGCTACCGTATAAAAGTGCGTTTTGCACCGATTCAGGAAGCTGGTTAAAAGGGGTGTCGGGATCAAAATGATAGTGTTTAGCAAGGCTATGAATCGTGCTAGCCGCCACAGAGTTTCGGTAATCCCAACCATAGATGGCACCAGATTTTAAGCTGAGGTCAGGGGCAGGCACGATTTTTTCTGGATCAAAAAGATATAAGGTTCCCATTCCCTCGCAATGCGGACAAGCACCGCTGTGATTATTGAAACTAAAGAGTTTGGGGTCCAGTTTCCCAATGCTGAAATCACATTCAGGACAGCTGTAATTGCTTGAAAATCGTGTTTGCGTATCGGTGTCTAAGTTGAGAATCGTCACTTTTTCTTTACCGATAGATAACGCGGTTTCAATACTTTCCGCCATTCGGGTACGATTTTCTTTTTTAATTTTTAGACGATCGATGACAACATCTAATTGAAATTCGCCAGCTGCTAATTTCTCAATGATAGGTAAACGAGGGATTTCAGTTAGTTCATACGTTTCTTTGTTCAGTCTTGCTCGCACAAAACCTTGAGTTTGTAGATCGTAACAAGCATCTTTTAAACTGTGTAGATCATTTGTTTTCAAGGTATAAGGTGCAAGAATGGCTATTTTAGTCTCTTCTGGCCAAGATAAAAGTGTGTCTGTGATTTCAGCTACGGATGTGATTTCAAGCGGTAAGTGGTGGTGTGGACAGTAGGGTGTACCAGCTCGAGCAAATAAAAGACGTAAATAGTCGTGAATCTCGGTCATGGTGCCAACGGTTGAGCGAGGATTATGGCTAATTGTTTTTTGTTCAATCGCGATGGCAGGTGACAAACCTTCAATCAAGTCCACATCAGGTCGTTGCATCAAAGGTAAAAATTGACGAGCATAAGTAGACAGACTTTCTACATAACGTCTCTGGCCCTCGGCATAGAGGGTATCAAAGGCTAAAGATGATTTCCCCGAGCCTGATAAACCCGTTAATACGACCAATTTAAGTCTCGGGATGTTCAAAGAAATATCTTTTAAATTATGTGTTTTTGCCCCACGAATGGCGATATGAGAAACATTCTGAACAGGTAATTTTTTAGATTTCATAATGATCATCAATTTTTGAGTAACCTATTATGATAACGCAATTTGTGCTGACTTGTCTTGTTGCTTAAATGCTTGGTTTGGAATGGGGCAGGGGATCGAGACCTGAATGACTGGTGATGCAGAGAGGAGTGTGAGAGAGGTGGATGCTGTGAAACGTGCGAACAGATATTTAAGTGGATGTTGAATTGGGAGGTGAGTTGTATATGAGGAGTGGAATGGTGGTGGTATGTAGTTTTGAGTTGGGGGATGAGATGAGGATAAAAGTATGTTTTTTAGGTGATGGGTGTGTTGATGTATGGGGAGACGAGAGGGATTAATGTTTTGTGAAGGTTGCAGCGGTGGATGTTGAGTATGTAATGAATGGGTATGAGATGCTGAAATTAGTATGTTGATGAAGTAAAAAATAGCCCTGTAAAAACTACAGGGCTAGATGGAGATTTGTTCGTTTGGATATTAGAAACGATAAGATGTTCCTAGTTTAATACCAAACTGACGAATTCGAACATTATCAAATTTAGGAATGTTATTGAATTCTACGCCTAGGTGAGCATCCCAGTTACGGCTATATGTATAGCGAGCACCTAGTAAAAGACCATAACCAAATTTGCGATGGTTTGATTTTTCTGTAAACGCATCACCTTCATCTTTACCGTTTTCCGAATAATCAATATGGTTTGCAGAAAAACGAACGCCAAGATAAGTGGTTAAATCTTGATCGGCAGGAATATCAAGAATTGCTGATACCCCTAACCCACTTACTTTCGTTTTTATAGTACCGAAAGTATTGGCATCATCCTTATATGAGCCTTTAGCCTGACCATAATAAGAATAGTCTGCTAATAAGCGAAGATTGATGTCTTCAAAACGATAGCCCCCACCAATAGTAAATGCAAGATTATTGTCGTTAAGTTTTACGTCCGCAACCTTAACATTTAACTTAGAATAACCTGTTTCAACAAAAACGATCGGTTCTGCAGAAACACATGTTGCTAAGTCCAAGCCTAATAATGCTGCTAGTAATTTACGTTTCATACTTTTCCCCCTTTTTGGATGATTAAACGTTACTTTCATCATACTGTATTTTCCAGTTGATTGAAATAAAAAATATTTTCGGGGGAGGGGAGGTAATTTGCTGATTTTGTAGAAATATTGCAACGTGGACAAAAAAACATGTGGGAAATTGACGTGTGAACAAAGGGTATTTACGAATCGTTTTATTCCTGTTTTTTGTGGATAATAAAATGAATACGTGTTTTTAGAGAAGCGCGAGGATTAACGATCATGAGGAAACACGAGCGATTGAGATGGGATGAGAGGTTAGAGCGGAGTAAGCAGGCGTGTTGATTAGGGATGTGAAATCTAGTATTGAGGATGAGGCTTGTTTGCTATCGTTCGCATAAACATAGTAATGATGCGATGAATAGCGTATGTGTTAGGGCTTGATGCGTGTATAAAGGTCGAGTGATATTTGGATTACGAGACCACGAGATTGTACGGATAAGGAGGATGGAATGAGGTATTTTTCTGCAAGTGAAACCGCTGAGTTAATCGGTATTCGAGAATTGGTTATGAAATTGAAAACGGTGGTTAAAGATTATGATAGCGATCGGATTCATTGTCCAGAAAGGCAGGTAGTGCCTTTGTTTTCAGAGGGTGGATGTGTGCTATCGATGCCTGCCGCGGCAAATGACATAGCGATTCATAAGTTTTTGACTTATTTGCCAGATAATGCGACTAAAGGTCGTCCTGTCATTCAAGGAAATGTGTCGGTTATGAATGCGGAAACGGGGGTGCCAGAATTTTGTTTGGATGCAGTGACGGTTACAGCAAAACGTACGGCAGCTTTGTCTTTATTAGGAATGTCGTTGTTTTTACCTCAAGCACCGAAAAAAATAATGCTGATTGGTGTGGGAACGCAGGCACAAGGCCATTATCAAGCGATTCGTGAAATCTACCCAGACAGTGATATCGTTGTAGTGGTGCGGGATGGACGAGAATCAGCACTAGGTGAGTTTGCAAAGTATGTGCAAGACACTCATTTTGAAGGAACCATTTTGTCCAAAATGCCCAAGGATGTGGATGTTGTCGTCACGTTAACAAATGCTAAAGAAGCGTTTTATAACTTAGAAGCAATGCCAACTAGACTCGTGATTGCGGTAGGTGCCTTTCAACCGAGTATGTGTGAGATTGCTACTGATGTCGTGAATGGTAGTGATTGTTATATCGATGATTGGCATGGTGGGCAACATGAGGCAGGGGATTATATACAAGCGGGTCGAGACTGGGCGAGTATTAAACCTTTATCAGAAGCCTTAGATCGCCCTGTGTCTTTTGATCGTCCGATTATGTATAAAACCGTGGGATCGGCGGCTTGGGATTTGGCGGCAGCACGAGTTGCACGTCAAACATTAAACGAGGTGTAAAAAGGCGGTGATGATAGGCTTTTCACAGCAGGTATAAAATAGTTAACTCTACGAGACTGAGGATGGACGGGGCTCAGCCTGAATACCCGCCCTCTCAGTATCGCCTACCATAACGTCAAATAGTCATCACACCAGTATCGTTTATCGTGGCTCTAAAGTAAATACGGTGATTTCAGAGGGAACGCCCAGTCTAAATGGAAAGCCATTCCAAAGACCTGTGCCATTGCTGACATACAACTGCATCTGGTCAACATGGTATAAACCTGAAACAAACCCCTCGTTAAATTTGGCAACGAGGTAGTTCAGTCCGATTAATAAGCCTCCGTGGGTGTGTCCAGATAGCTGTAGATCCACGCCTAGCAAAGCATTCTGGTGAGCCCCTTTGGGTTGATGGCTCATAAGAATAATAGGCATGGTTTTTTCTTTGGTGCCGATGGCTTTCTGCGTATCGGGAGCTTCTAAACCTAGGTTCAATGCGGTAGGATCTGTGACCCCTGCAATCATGAGTTGATCGGTGCCTTTGGTAATAATGTGGTGGTCATTATTTAACATTCGCATTCCTAACTGCTTGGCAAAATATGATGACCACGCATTGGCATCGAAATAATATTCATGATTGCCTAATGACGTGATAACCCCATCTTTGGCTTTTAAGGTCGCTAAAGGTGCGATGTCGTTTGATCGTTGAGCGGTTAAGCCATCAATTAAATCGCCAGTGATAAGAATTAAATCAGCTTGTAGTTCGTTAGTTTTGTTGACGACAGAGGCGGCCCACTGTTTAGGAAATATAGGGCTAATGTGCGTGTCGGTGAGTTGGACGATACGGTAATGATGGAAACTAGGCGGTAGTTGGTCGATTTTGATGGTTACGTATTTTACGTCTGGTACGCGTGTGCCTTCATATACGCTGAATAAGGTTAATCCCATCGATAAGATAAGCAGTAGTGGGTACAAACGTTCTTTTCGTAAAAAAGGAAAGGGAAGCACTTTGCGGATCAATAGGAGAATGTCTTTGATCACAGTCAGTACAAATAAAAACAAAATCCAACCAAAACTGCTGGTGGCAAGTAATAGTTGCCATCGTTGAATTTCGGGGTTAAAGAAATTGTCCGATGAAAGACGAACGATGCTATTGAGTTCGGCAAGGAATAGCAACAGCAAGCAAATAGGGAGTCTAAGCCACTTTTGTTTTATCCAAGGCAGAATAAAACGAATACATAGGTAAAGTCCCATGATAAGGGGAATTAGTGAAAAAATCATGATGGTAAGTGATGATTGAGTGATTGGTTTAAACATCATGCTCGTTTGGTCAGTCCATAAACGGCATGAATCATTTGATCAATCTATTATAATAAGTAACTTGTTTCAAAAAATCAAAAACGAAGTTTATGTCTAAATCTGCACTTGCTTTTACGCCTATTGAGAAAAAAGCCAGTTATTCATTAGCGATATTATTTGCCATCCGAATGATGGGGCTGTTTTTATTAACCCCCGTTTTTGCTGAGGTTGCCCAAGTATTACAAGGTGGTCAAAATGTCCTGTGGGTGGGGATGGCGTTAGGGGCTTATGGTGTCACGCAAGCATTGATGCAGATTCCTTTTGGGATGGCTTCTGATCGTTGGGGGCGACGTCGCATCATTATTATCGGCATGATATTGTTTGTGCTGGGAGGCGTGATTTGTGCCTTGAGTGATCATGTCTTGGGCGTGATGATAGGGCGTTTTGTTCAAGGGTTAGGTGCAGTGTCGGCTGCGATTATGGCTTGGATTGCTGATGCGACTCGGCCAGAAATTAGAACACGAGCGATGGCGATGGCAGGCGGTTCGATAGGGTTTTCTTTTGCTTTGTCTTTAGTGTTATCGCCTTTGTTATTAAAGATAGCGGGCTTGTCAGGCTTGTTTTGGACGATTTCTTTGCTAGGTTTTTTGTGCCTCTTACTGGCGGTATGGATGGTGCCAGTGGTACCTATTCATGATCGGGCGATTTCAGAAAAGTCCCGAGCAAAAGATGTTTTGACTCATCCAAATTTACTAAGACTCAATATCAGTGTGTTTGTTTTGCATTTTTGCATGATGGCTTTGTTTATGGCCGTACCAACGATTTTGTTCCAGATGGCAGGGATGACGGCATCTGATTTGTGGAAATTTTACTTACCCACTTTGTTTATCGCCTTAGTGGCTATGGTACCTTTGGTTATTGTGATTGAGGTAAAACGTTGTCATCGCTTGGGTTTGTGGGGAAGTGTGTGGGGATTGTGCGTTATCATGTTGTTGTTTATATTGACTTCCCACCATGTGTATGGCTTTGCGATCGTGTTTACGTTATTTTTTATAATGTTTAATTTATTGGAAGCCATTTTACCGTCTAGTGTGTCACAAGTCGCTACGCCTGAACATAAAGGTATGGCCTTAGGCTTTTTTAATATGTCGCAAGCGTTAGGCGTGGCTTCGGGAAGTGCTATGGGTGGCTGGGTGATTAGCCATTACGGGTTGCACTCGGTCTTTGTGATGGGAATCGTGATGAGTGTGATTTGGATGTTTTTTTTGAGAGGCTTTCGTTTAAGTCGGTAAAAATACGCTTGGATATTTGTTATGATGAGAAGCATGAAAAAAGAGTTCATGAATCATAATAACAACACGTTTAAATTTTTTAAGGAAATATTATGGCATCAGTAAATAAAGTGATTTTAGTGGGTAACTTGGGAAGAGACCCTGAATATCGTGTGTTCCCGAATGGTGAAGGGGGTGTCACGAATTTTTCAATCGCTACATCGTATCGTATGAGAGGACAGGATGGTAATTGGCGTGATGAAACAGAATGGCATAATATTGTTTTATTCGGTCGTAATGCAGAGAATGCAAAAACTTATCTAAAAAAAGGGAGTTCTGTTTATATTGAAGGTCGCATTCGTACTCGAAAATGGCAAGATAAAAACACAGGTGCGGAACGCACGTCTTATGAGATTCTTGGTGATGTGATGCAGTTTTTAGGTGGTCGTCCCGCTGATGCCTCACATGCATCGAGTGGTTATGGGGCGGATGCTTATGATGAAGCGACCTCGTCTTCTCAAAGAAACGAACATGCTGCTGCCACCTCTGTCGCGGCTTCAGTGTCACCTGCTACACCCGTGGCAACTTCTTATGGACAAACAGCACCATCGGCTGAACCATCTTTGGATAAGTCTAAGAGTCTTGATGATATGGAAGATGATATCCCGTTTTAATCGGATGCATCTTGCCAATGATGATTATGGCATACCGATGATATGAGACGGTATCATCGGTATCTGTTAAATGTCAAACAAATTTCTATATTCTTTCATCGCATAACGGTCGGTCATCCCCGCAATATAATCTCGAATAGCGATGGCTTGTTCTGTTTTGTCGGTCTTTTGATAATCCGTCGGTAAGAGTTTGGTATTATCCAAAAAGGTGGTATATAAAGACTTGACGATGTGTTCAGCTTTTAAAGACATCCTCATGACTTGATAATGTCGATAAAGATTATCCATCAAGAATTTCTTTAAGATTTGGGCCTGTTCTTTTATTTCAGGCGAGAAACTAACGATAAGTGGTGCAAAAGGGACATCTTCTGCTGTTTCAATACGATACTGGTGAATGTTTCTTTCGGTATGTTCGGCGATATCTTTGATTAATGTATTAATAATCTGCCGAATGGTTTCAGCAATCACGCGTCGTCCCTTGAGGTCAGGAAAAGTTTTGCGGATGTTTTGGTAATGAGTGTTCCAAAGCGTGATGTTTTCAAGCTGTTCAAGGTGAATTAATCCAGAACGTAAGCCGTCATCAATATCGTGATTATTATAGGCCACTTCATCGGAAAGATTGACTAATTGGGCTTCTAAGCTGGGTTGTTCATTTTTAAGGAATCGTTGTGCCACATCGCCTAACAACAAGGCATTTTTCTTTGAGCAATGTTTTAAAATGCCTGCACGCGTTTCAAAACTCAGGTTGAGTCCATTAAATAAAGCGTAACGTTCTTCTAATTCATCCACGACTCTTAATGACTGTAGATTGTGTTCAAACCCACCAATTTCAGGTGTTTTTTCTTTGACGATGGCGTTCAAAGCATCTTGCCCTGCGTGACCAAAGGGGGTATGCCCTAGATCATGTGCCAAGGCGATGGTTTCCGCTAAATCTTGATTCAGTTTTAAGATCCTTGCTAGAGAACGGGCGATTTGGGCCACTTCTAGGCTATGGGTTAATCGATTTCTAAATAAGTCGCCCTCATGATTTACGAAGACCTGTGTTTTATATTCTAGTCGTCGAAAGGCTGTGCAATGAATAATTCTGTCTCGATCGCGTTGGTAATAGGTGCGTTGAGGATCTTCAGGTTCAGAAAAACGGCGACCTTTTGATTTTTCGGGATGTGTGGCCCAAGGTGCTAGTATCATTTTATGCCTCCACGGTGCGTTCAATCACTTGGCTGACTAATTCATCCTTAACGGGTGTCATGACAGCTTCACCGATACGTTTAAGTAAAATATAGTGAATTTCTTTGCCAATGGATTTTTTATCATGTCGCATGTAATCTAACCACTTATCCGTTCCAAGATTTGGTGCCATGGTTGGACAATTCATGCGTTCAAATAACTGTCTAATGCGTAGGATATCTGCTTTGGGCAAGCCATAGACTTCATGAGATAGTTCGGCTGCTTGTATGATGCCACACGCGACGGCTTCGCCATGTAGCCATGTGCCAAATCCTAAACCTGCTTCAATAGCGTGTCCAAACGTGTGTCCTAGATTTAATAAGGCTCGGCGACCTTGTTCTTTTTCATCTTCTGATACGATTTTGGCTTTACATTCGCACGATTTTTGGATGGCGTAAATCAGTGCTTGAGGCTGACGTTGGCGTAATGCTTGAACATTTTCCTCACACCAATCAAAAAACTCTGCATCCATAATTAAGCCGTATTTGACGACTTCTGCTAAACCTGCACTGACCTCACGATCAGGTAATGTTTGGATCACATCCACATCGATATTGACGGCAATCGGCTGATAAAAGGCACCGATCATATTTTTACCAAGAGGGTGGTTAATGGCTGTTTTTCCCCCGACTGATGAGTCAACTTGGGATAAGATGGTGGTGGGAACTTGAATGAAACGAATACCTCTCATATAACAAGCGGAGGCAAAACCTGCTAAATCGCCTACAACGCCTCCTCCTAATGCCACCAGTACACTGCGTCTGTCCAGTCCCGCTTTAAGCATATGGGTAAAGGCCTCGTTCAGGATGTCGATGTTTTTATACTGTTCGCCATCTGGCATGCAATACGTGTGAATTGGCTTGTTTAGCTGGTTAAGACAGGTGTTTAAACGGTTGCCATATAAGTTATAAACAGTTGTGTTGCTTAACACAAAGATACTGCTTGTGTTGGCGGGAATGAATGATGAAATATCTTCAAAGTTGTTGCGACCAATTTTGATCGGATAGTGAGTATCAGATGTGTGGACAAATAAGGTGCTCATAACGGTTGTTGTTTTAAAAGTGTGTGAATATGGTTGACAGTGTGATTGACTGTTCCATAACCAGTATTGATCTTCATATTCGCTAATGACTCATACAGCCCATGGCGTGTTTCCATGAGTTCTTTGATTTTTTTTAGCGGATTGTCGGTTGCCATGAGAGGGCGGTTTTTGTCAAAAGCAATTCGATGATAGAGTTGCTTGGCATTGGCGTGTAAATAAATGATAAATCCTTGCTTCAGAAGTGCGCGGTTTTCAGGGCGTAATATCGCACCACCGCCAGTAGCAAGAATAATATTTTCTAAAGACATCATCTCTTCAAGCGTGGCAGATTCACGCTTTCTAAAACCATCTTCGCCCTCAATATCAAAAATCGTGGGGATACTGACACCGCATCGTTTGATGATTTCTTGGTCAAGGTCATAAAAATCTCTTTTTAGGTGATTAGCCAAAGCCTTGCCAATCGTGGTTTTTCCTGCCCCCATCATGCCGATAAGAATGATATTTTTATTTGGAATTTGGGAATGTATGGTCATGCTGTCTGATTAATACGTAAATATTTATGATAATATCACGCTCTTTGCTGATAAAGTAGGCATATATATGGACAATCACAAGATTTTTTTATAAAAACAAATTAAAATTTATTTTTCAGAAAATCAGATGAAATAAAGATGACAACCCCTAAGAAAAAATTTAGTTTTTGGCGTGGATTTTGGAAGTTAGTATATTTTTTCATTGGTTTAATGGTGTGTGCAGGACTGCTCGCTGCTGTCACGCTTTATACCACTTGGAAAAAACTCCCTGAATTGCAGGCGATGACGAATTATCGTCCAGCGATTCCGCTTCGTATTTATTCAAATGACGGTATTTTGTTGGCGGAATACGGTGAGGAAAGACGAGAGTATTTAAGTTTTAATGAAATTCCTCAAGTGATGAAAGATGCGTTATTAGCGGCTGAAGATGGCGGCTTTTATGAGCATGGTGGTGTTGATTGGATTGGTGTCGGTCGTGCGGTATTGGCTAATTTGATTTCAGGTGCCAAAATGCAAGGTGCCAGCACCATCACGATGCAGGTAGCACGTAACTTTTATCTGTCTTCCAAAAAAACTTATACACGAAAATTGTATGAAGTGTTGATGACGTATAAGATCGAAAGCGAGTTAAGCAAAGATCAAATTCTTGAGTTGTATATGAACCAGATTTATTTGGGACATCGAGCTTATGGCTTTGGTGCAGCTTCCCAAATTTATTTTGGTGTGCCTTTGGAAAAAGTAACGTTGGCTCAGGCTGCGATTCTGGCTGGTATTCCTAAAGCACCTTCTCGCATTAATCCTATTAGCAATTTAAAAGAAGCTAAAGAACGTCAAGCTTACGTGTTAGGGCGTATGTTGAAGTTAGGCAAGATTACGCAAGCTCAGTATGATCAGGCCAGAGCAGAACCGATTGTATTATCTAAAGATCGTGAAAAAGAAAATGAGGATGGTTCGATAAATGCCTCAAAACAAGGGCGTTATGTGGCTGAATTGGCTCGTCGCTTGATGTATGAAATCTATAAAGAAGATGTTTATTCGAGAGGATTGAGTGTTTATCTGACCGTTGATTCTAAAGATCAGGATCTTGCTTATCAAGCGGTAAGAGATGCCGTGTTGGCATATACGGCACGCCGTCCTTATCCTGGACCTGAAGCCCAATGGGATTTGCCAGTAGGTATCGAAAAGAATACGCAAGCATTTTCTTCGATTTTGTCTAAGATGAAAACAGAGTATCCCGATGATGACGATTTGCTCGCTTATATCGTGTTGTCGGCTGATGCAAAACAGGTGGTGGCAACGCGATCGTTAGGACAGTCTGTTACATTGACAGGGAAATCTCTGGATTATGTGAAAAGAGCCTTGGTCGCTGGGGCAAACAAAAAACTTAAAATCGATCGTGGTTCGGTGATTTATGTACAGAAATTGGCAGATGGTCAGTTGAAAATTATCAATAAACCAACGGTAGAAGCGGCTTTTGTTGCATTGGATCCTTCAAATGGTGCGATTCGTGCCATGGTGGGTGGTTTTGATTATGAGGGATCGTTTAACCGCGTCACTCAAGCATGGCGACAACCTGGTTCAACCTTTAAGCCTTTCTTATATGCGGCGGCTTTAGAAAGAGGTGTGACACCACAAACGATTGTGTCGGATGAGCCATTTTACATGGTCACCCCACAACACACGATTTGGATGCCTAAAAATTATGGGAACAAATATGATGGACAGCTGACCTTGCGTCGAGGTTTGTATATGTCTAAAAACATGGTGTCGATTCGAACCTTACAGGTGGTGGGGCCAGATTTTGCGACCGATTTTATTTCCCGTTTTGGCTTTGATCCGAATAAACAACCGCCTAAAGGTGCTTATTTAACGATGGCATTGGGTTCGGGAAGCGTGACACCTTTGCAGATGGCGACAGGGTTTTCTGTTTTCGCAAACGGAGGGTATCGTATTCAACCTTATTTGATCAATCGTGTGGTGGATAGTACGAATAATGTGTTGATGATGCAGGCGAATCCTGATCGTGCAGGCGATGAAAATAACCGTGTTATTGACGCAAGAACGGCTTATGTCATGCAAGATTTGCTAAGAGGGGTGGCTACGCATGGTACGGCTGCTCGAGTCAGAGGAGAGTTAAAACGTAGCGATATAGCTGGAAAAACGGGTACGACAAATAATTCTTTGGATGCTTGGTTTGTTGGCTTTAATTCAAAGTTAGTCGGTGCAGCTTGGTTAGGCTATGATAATCCTAAGCCTTTGGGTGAACGTGAAACGGGTGGTGGTAGTGCCATGCCGATTTTCATTACCTTTATGAAAGGAGCGTTGGCTGGGGTTCCAGAAGATACGGTTAAATCGCCACCTATCGGTTTGACTAAGGATGGCGAAAATTTCTGGTATCGAGAATTTCCACCTGGTAAGTATATTGCGATGATTCAAGCAGGTGATAGTATTCCGCCTCAAGAATTGCGTGATGAAAAAGCACGTCAAGACTACTTGAGACGCAAGAATAAAACGGGTCTATCATCTTCGGTGATAACGGTAAAACCGGGTAATAACCCATTTAGCAATCAACGTATCGATTCCAATGACGATGATCTCGATGAGTAGAGATTAGTTTGTAAGTGAATCGGACAAAAGCTCCCAATGATGAGGTTGGGGGCTTTTTTTATTCATAGAAATATGTCCAAGATCTAAGATAAGAGAGGAGATATGGAACCAGCAAGTGGCGATGCTAGCTCGGGAGCTTCTCAATGGCTAATAGATAAGGCGGGCGATTGATGAGATTGATAAAGCCGTATTGAAGAACTTGATAGTGAGATTGGGGCAAAGCACGGGCCCATTGTTCAATAGCGACGGATTCTTTGGCTCCCTCTTCATGGCCAGGGTAGATGCAAAGTATCAACAATCCCTTTTCAGATAACAAAGAGATGGCTTTATCGAGTGCGGTTAAACTCGTTTGTGTTTGAGTGGTGTATTGTTTGTCCGCACCCGGTAAATACCCAAAATTAAACATGATGATTTTGGGCGTTTCGTTTTGAATATATCGATCCAAAAACTCGTGAGAGGCTTGAATAAGGGTGACGGGAGTCAATGCTTGATGTTGATGGAGACGTTCCTGTGTACGAATTAAGGCCTGCTCTTGTACGTCAAACGCATAGACTTTGCCAGTATGACCGACCGCTTGAGCGAGCATGAGGGTGTCGTGTCCATTGCCCATAGTCGCGTCAACAGCGACATCACCCGCTTGCAAACGTTCTTTTGCTAATTGGTGGGCAAACTTTAAGATGGGTGTTAAGGAACTTTTTTGTGAACTCATATGCAAGGCCTAAGCGGTAGTAGAGGGAGGGTGGTGCTGATCGAGTTGCGTAATCTGTTGTTTTTGAGATATTAATAACAAGATGCCAGGAATGGCCATCATAATGGTAAAAACAAAGAATAAGGGCCAGCCCCAGTCTTGAACGATAAAACCTGAAATGGATGATAGGTACACTCGGCCGATGGAGGCCAAAGCAGATAAAAGGGCGAACTGCGTGGCGGTGTAGGTTTGGTGACATAGCAACATGATAAATGCAACGAATGCAGCCGTCCCCATGCCTCCGCAAATATTTTCAATTCCAATGGCACCAATGAGGTAGTAGGATTTTGGCCAATGATCAAGGCCAATTTGCGTTAACATCCATGTGAGGGGATCGTTAGGATAAAGCGATAAAACCCAGTAAACGAGGTTTGAAACCGCTTGCAAGATGCCAAAGATAATGAGTGAACGGTAAATCCCCCATTTGCTCGTTAAGGCCCCACCGATGAATGCCCCTAAAATGGATGCAATCACCCCAAAAATCTTATTAACCAAGCCAACTTCTGCTTGTGAAAATTCCATATATCGGACTAAAAACGCAATGGAGATGGAGCCTGCAAACGCATCGCCTAGTTTGTAAAGAATAATGGTCAGCAATAGGATGATGGCCCCTTTGCGACTGAAAAATTCTTTTAAGGGCAGTAAAAAAGAATCTTGTAAGGTTCTGGGTGAAAGAATGGGTTTGAGTTTGGGGGCGATAAGGGTGATCAACATCAATACCAACATAGCCAATGCCATGATTTTGTAGGTGTTGTTCCATCCTAATCCCAAACCATCTTGGGTGTCTGCCATGATAAAAGCGTATCCACCCGAAAGAATCATTCCTAATCGATATCCTAATACTCGAATGGCGGCTCCTGGTGCCATTTCATGGTCAAGTAATACTTCGCGACTATAGGCATCGAACGCAATGTCTTGTGTGGCCGATAAAAAGCCGATAATCACGGCAACAATCGCCATTTGTAAAAGATGTTCATGCGGATTTAACATCCCCATGTAAAAAATGGAAACAGCTAAGAGTAGTTGGGAAGCGATTATCCAAGAACGTCGGTGATCCAAAAAGCGGATATGGTAATGGTCAACTAAAGGGGCCCATAAAAATTTAAAGGTATAGGCAGAACCGACTAAGGTGAGTAGGCCAATGGATTTAATATCGGTGCCACTGCTGGTGGTCCAAGCTTGCAAAGAACCTGCCGTTAAAGCAAGCGGTAAGCCACTGGATACGCCTAAAAATAATAAAGGCAGGACACGAGGGCTTAGATAAGGTTTTAACCAAGATAGCAGATAAGACATGCCGAGTCGCCTTTAGGTCAAAGACCAATCATAGTCAATTGTTAAAGGGGCGTGGTCAGAAAAACGCTTATCTCTGTATATCGAGGTTTGGCGAGCCGCTTTGGCAATGCCAGGCGTGCCGATTTGATAGTCAATTCGCCATCCTACATTTTTTGCCCAAGCTTGTCCGCGATTACTCCACCACGTGTATTCATCAGGGTTTGGGTTGAGTTGACGAAAAATATCCACGAATCCGCGACGCGTCAATAAATCGTCTATCCAAGCACGTTCTTCTGGCGTAAAACCAGAGTTTTTAAGGTTGCCTTTCCAATTTTTGATATCAATTTCTTTATGGGCGATATTCCAATCACCGCAAATTAAATAGTTGTGGCCGGTTTTTTGATAATCTTCCATCATGGCATCGATCCAAGGATCAAATTCTGCTAAAAATCGGAATTTGGCGGCTTGACGTTCTTCACTACTGGAGCCAGAAGGCAGATAGGCACTGATAATGGTGAGATTCGGCCAAGTGGCTTTAATGAGACGGCCCTCAGGATCGAATTCTTTGCTCCCCATCCCGATAGATAAGGTGTCAGGAGCTTGTTTGGTGTATAGGCCCACGCCACTATACCCTTTCTTTTCGGCATGGCAAAAAGCACCTTGGTAATCTAATGGATGGCGTAATGACTCAGTTAAGTCGGGGTCGCTGATTTTGATTTCTTGTAAACAGACGACATCGGCTTGATGTTCGGCTAACCAATCGAAAAAATCTTTTTTCACGGCAGAACGAATGCCATTGACATTGACACTGGTAATTCTTAACAAAGAAGTCTCCTGTAAATTGGATGGGACATTTTATTTTATCAAGAATATCGCTCAATTCAGGTGAAAGAGTGCTTTGATCAGTGGTATGGGCACCATGCGTTCTCGCCTTGTATAAGGTGGGCCATGTTGACGCAGCTTGGTTACCATCGATACCAAGTGAGCTATCGTATCGTATAAGGGGATGACGGTGAGTGGCTTGCTTTTAGGGCAGGCGAAGTATTGTATAAAGAGGACGGGGCCAGTAAGGTGGGTGGAGGTGATGAGATGAATGTTTTTTTAGGATGAATAAATGAATCGCTTGTGATACGCTAATGCGTAGATGGATTAAATGAGGATTAAAAATCATGCAACGTGATGAACTGGTGAACTGGATGAATCAAGCTTTGAATATTGGTGCGTGGAAAGACTATGCTCCGAATGGTTTGCAGGTGCAGGGTAAGGCGGACGTGAAAAAAGTATTAGTGAGTGTGACCGCTTCTTTGGCGTGTTTACAAAAGGCGATCGATATTCAGGCGGATATGGTATTGGTTCATCATGGTTGGTTTTGGAAAGGAGAGGACTATCGAATCGTGGGCCAGCGTTATGATCGTATTGCCTTGGCGATTAAACATGATTTGAATGTGGTGGGCTATCATCTGCCTTTGGATGCCCATCCAGTTTGGGGGAATAATGTTCAGTTAGCCGAACAATTGGGATTGGATGTGCTGAAAAATGAACAACAAGATCCTTTAATGGTAGGGGAAAGCGAATTGGTTCTTTTGGCGACCCCGAAAAAAGCGGGTGAAGTGAAACAAATTGAAACACTTTCTGATTTGGCCGTTGTAATAGAACAACGTTTAGGGAGAAGGCCAGTAGTCATTGGTGATGGGTCAAAAATCATTCATCGTATCGCCTTATGCACAGGTGGGGCCCAAAGTTTTTACATGGATGCGGTGCATTCTGGAGCGGATGTGTTCATTACGGGAGAAGCGTCAGAGAGGAATTATCATGATGCTTTAGAACAAGGCGTGGGCTTTATTTCTGCGGGACATCACGCGACTGAACGATATGGGATTCAAGCTCTCGGTAATGCGATCAAAGCAAGGTTTGGGCTTGATGTAACTTACTTTGAGCTTGATAACCCTATTTAAAGATTAGATGAGTTAAATAGGGAGATTGATTTATTTGTTTTTCAACAAATCGCGGATTTCTTTAAGAAGAGCGATATCTGCTGGATCCGCTGCAGGTGCAGGTGGAGCAGGTGGCTCTTCAAAGTTAGCTCTTGCTTTAGCAACGACTTTAACAAGAATGAACACCACGAAAGCCAAAAGAATAAAGTTAATTAGGATGGTAATAAAGTTACCGTAACCTAGGATATTTGCACCTGCGGCAACTAAGGCATCGCGTGGTTGGTCTAAATTTAATCCTTCTGGCGCACTAAGCACGACAAACATATTGCTAAAATCTACTTTTCCGCCTACCAAGAAACTGATAACTGGCATAAAAATATCTTTTACCAAAGAGTCGATGATTTTACCGAACGCAGCACCGATGATGACACCGACTGCTAAATCCATCATATTGCCTTTAACAGCAAATTTTTTGAACTCGGTCAAGAAATTAGAAGCTTTACTCATGTTATTATCCTTATGTTATCCAGATTAAGTCTGGACAGGTTATAATATTGGTTTAAGTTTGAGCCGTTTTTTTAAAATGACTCGATTGTTAAATCAATTTAACTCATCTAATTCGTAAAGGATATTGCAGAATGAGTCAAGAATCAAATACTAAAGACAGATCGTTTCCAGAACAGCTACCTGCTGATCCGGATCGTCGTTTCTGGCTGGGTTCAGCCTGTGCGATGGGCGGGGTGGCCGCTGTAGCAACAGCTGTCCCATTTGTCGCATCGATGACCCCATCTGATCGAGCACGTGCAGCAGGTGCACCTGTTTCTGTCAATCTTTCAACTATTGCACCAGGTACGATGGTCGCTGTTCAGTGGCAAGGTAAACCTGTGTGGATTATTCACCGTACGCAAGCACAAATTGACGAGCTTCCTAAGCTTGATCATTTGTTGGCTGATCCTAATTCTGATCGTCCAGGATTTACGCCACCAGCGGTTAAGAATTATTATCGTTCGCTAAAACCAGAATGGATGGTGTGTATTGGTATCTGTACACACTTAGGCTGTACACCAACGCCTAAGTTTGTCGTGGGTGCTGCAGAGGGTATGTCTCCTGATTGGCAAGGTGGCTTCTTATGCCCATGCCATGGTTCGGAGTATGACTTGGCAGGACGTGTATTTAAAAATCAGCCCGCACCTGATAACCTCCTAGTTCCTCCTTATTATTTTGTTGACGATGAGAATATCGTTGTTGGCTTGGATAAAGCTGAGGGCTAAATTGTTTTTAATCAAAAGTTTGAAAGGAGCCATAAATGGCTAAGGAAAAAGTTGTTACCGCAACAGGGTTCCTCGGGTGGATTGATAGACGTTTCCCATTAATGTCGATTTGGAGAGATCACCTTTCTGAATACTACGCACCTAAGAACTTTAATTTTTGGTATTGGTTTGGTTCATTAGCATTGTTAGTGCTAGTGTTGCAGATCGTCACAGGTATCTTTTTGGTCATGCACTATAAGCCTGACTCAGAACTTGCGTTTTACTCAGTTGAGTATATTATGCGTGAAGTGCCTCTGGGCTGGTTAATTCGCTATATGCACTCTACAGGTGCTTCGATGTTCTTCGTCGTGGTGTACCTGCACATGCTAAGAGGTATGCTTTACGGTTCTTATCGTCAGCCTCGTGAATTGGTATGGATTTTTGGTGTGGCGATTTTCTTGTGCTTGATGGCAGAAGCGTTCTTTGGTTATTTGTTACCATGGGGTCAGATGTCATATTGGGGTGCACAAGTAATTGTGAACTTGTTCTCTGCTATTCCATTTGTGGGTGAAGAGTTATCCGTTTGGATTCGTGGTGACTTTGTTGTATCAGACGCTACATTAAACCGCTTCTTCTCTTTCCACGTTATCGCTATTCCTTTAGTGTTGCTAGGTTTGGTGGTTGCTCACATTATTGCTTTGCATGAAGTCGGTTCAAATAACCCTGATGGCGTTGAGATCAAAGAAAAGAAAAATGCGGAAGGTATTCCTTTAGATGGTATTCCTTTCCATCCTTACTACACCATTCATGATTTGTTAGGTGTGGCAGGGTTCTTGATTGTATTCTTTGCTATCGTATTCTTCTATCCTACGATGGGTGGCTATTTCTTAGAAGCGAATAACTTCTTACCTGCTAACCCACTCTCAACACCTGAGCATATTGCTCCAGTTTGGTACTTTACGCCATTTTACTCTATGCTTCGTGCAACGACAGATGAGTTTACATGGGTATTGGCGGCAATGGCGATTGTGTTTGCTATCGGATTGTTGTTCTCTAAGAAAACAAAAGGTGTTTGGAAAATTGTTTGGCCTCTAGTATTGGTTGCGGTTGCAATCGGACTTCGCGTGTTTGATGCGAAATTCTGGGGTGTAGTCGTTATGGGCGGTACAGTGGTCATTCTAGGGTTCTTACCATGGTTGGATCAATGTGCCGTGAAGTCGATTCGTTATCGTCCAAGTTGGCACAAAATCATGTACGCCATCTTTATGGTGAACTTCGTGATTTTAGGCGTGATTGGTACGAAAGCACCGAACCCAACATTGAACTTGATTTCACAGACTTGTACGTTGATTTACTTATTGTTCTTCTTCTGCATGCCATTGTGGAGTCGTTGGGGCAAATGCAAACCTGTGCCAGAACGTGTTACTTTCCATCCACATGCGTAAGGGGTTAAGAATGAAAAAGTTACTTGCTATATTAGCTTTATGTGTATCTTTTGCTGCCCCATTAGCTCAGGCAGCAGGGCATGGCGTTAAGTGGGATGAGGCTCCTAACCTTATCCATGATAAAGCGGCCTTGCAAAACGGTGCAAAATTATTTGTGAATTATTGCTTAAACTGTCACAGTGCAAAAGCTTTGCGTTATAACAATCTAGAAAAGATTGGGTTAACCGATACACAGATTCACGATAATTTGTTGTTTACGGGTAAGAAAGTAGGCGATTTGATGACAGTGGCGATGCATGCTGATGATGCACGTGTATGGTTCGGTACAGCACCTCCAGATTTGTCAGTGATGGCTCGTGCTAAAGCTGAAAACTTGGGTGCACCAGGTACTGATTATATTTATACGTATCTACGCAGTTTCTATCGTGACAATAGTCGTCCTACAGGCTGGAATAACTTAGTATTCCCGAACGTAGGGATGCCTAACCCATTCTGGGAACTACAAAGTCCATCTATCGTGACATTCACAAAAGTTCACTTAGATGCTGACGAGAACGGTAAACCAGCTTGGTTCAAAACTGTGACTCAGTATGATGAAAAAGGCTACAAACATGTTTTGAGCAATGAGAAGTTGCCAGCCGATTATGCAGGTGGCCCTTCTGAACATCATGAAGTTGAGTATTTGAACCCAGGTAAACAAGAGGAATTTGACAAAAATGTTGCTGATTTGACCGCCTTTATGGGTTGGATGGCTGAACCTGATCAGGTGTTACGTCATCGAATCGGGTATGTCGTGATGGCATTCTTGTTCGTATTCCTGTTTGTATGCTGGAGATTGAACAAGGCCTACTGGAAACACGTTAAGTAGGACTTGACGAGTAAGGTATAATATAAATATATACCACAAAGGTGTTAGTGCCGTGGCATTGACACCTTTATTTTTTCAAGATTAGATCACTTTAAAAGGATAATTTCATTATGATGGTGTTGTATTCGGGTACTTCATGTCCATTTTCTCATCGTTGTCGTTTTGCTTTATATGAGAAAGGCATGGACTTTGAGATTCGTGATGTAGATTTGTACGATAAGCCAGAAGAAATTAGTATGATGAACCCTTATGGTCGAGTACCGATTTTGGAAGAACGTGATTTAATTCTTTATGAATCTAATATTATCAATGAGTATATTGATGAGCGATTCCCTCATCCAGAGTTGATGCCAACTGATCCCGTATTAAGAGCAAGAACGCGTTTGTTTTTGCATAATTTTGAGCGTGAAATTTTTTCTCATGTTGCTGTGTTGGAAGACCGTTCGCTAAAAGACGATGAAAAAGTGCTTGAAAAACATCGTAAGGTGATTCGTGATCGCTTGACCCAATTGGCACCGATTCTTGCTAAAAGCCGCTTCATGTTAGGTGAAGAGTTTTCTATGTTGGATGTGGCGATTGCTCCATTGTTGTGGCGTTTGGGCTATTACAAAATTGATTTGCCAAAATCTGCTGCACCTTTGATGAAGTATGCAGAACGAATTTTCTCAAGACCTGCATTTATTGAGGCGTTGACCCCCTCAGAGAAAATTATGCGTCGTTAAGAAAATGATGTGAATGATACGAAAGGGTAGCGATTAAATGTTACCCTTTGTTTTTATTTGGAGACGAATATGTTACCGAGTATGAAACCTTATGTATTGCGTGGTATTTACGAATGGTGCGTTGATCAGGGGTTTACGCCTTATTTGCTAGTAAAGGTCGATGATTATTGCCAAGTGCCTCGTGCCTATGTGAAAGAGGGATTTATTACTTTAAATATTTCTCACCAAGCCACCAAACATTTAAAAATGGACAATGAATGGGTGGAGTTTACCGCAAGATTTGGTGGGGTCGCTCAACAAGTTATGGTGCCGATTAGTGCGGTGGCAGGTTTATTTTCAAAAGAAAGTCAGGAGGGATTGTATTTTGACACAAGCGATTATGAGCCTGCAGCGGATAGCGAGTTTGAGTTGAGTGATGATGAGGATGGAAAAGGCAAGGATAATGACTCATCTTCAAAAGATACTGGCTTGCAGTGGGTGGATTAAAGATAGATGAATTGTTGTTTTTTATCTACACTTTTTGCCTTGTTTGGATGAAAAGTGAATAAAAGTAAGGGAAGTGCTAGACTTTTTAGATAAACTCATTCATAATAACAATTCTTACGGGCCGGCTTAGCTCAGCAGGTAGAGCAGCTGATTTGTAATCAGAAGGTCACGAGTTCAATTCTTGTAGCCGGCACCATCCCACATTTTCTATACATTTCCCTACACATCTACCATTTCATAAATCCCTTAATTTTATTGAGTTTTTTATTTTTCAATGTTGTATGTTATTACATTGAATGACTGCTAATGCCTTTTGAATGAGGGTAGAAATGCGAGTATGCTTGTGGCATTCTGATAATGCGTCGTAGTGTTGGGTTATTTGGGTGAGGGACTGTTTTTTATATCCTGTATGTCATAGAATTTGTAATGTGCCTTGAATAGGGGTATAAATAAGGTATCACGCCCAAGCCAGTTTTTATAAGACTATCGGTAATGTTCTTTGAGAGGTATCAATCAAGGTGCGAATATGCAAAGTTCGGCTTGTGCGAATGATGTTAAGTAGTCGCGATCTAGTTCTCTTATGCCGATTTCAATGGGTGTAGGTGCAATGAGAAAAAGTTTTAAATGAATAATTTTGGAGGTGTGTTGTGCTAAGTGAAGCGGATAAATCGTTGAAACGTCAGATGTTGATTCTTTATATCGCTTATATTGGCGTATTGACAATGGGAAGTTTTATTTTTTTGATTGTGGCGTATTTTATGCGTCGTAAGATGAAAGAAACAATCTTGGAATCGCATATTAATTGGTTTATCACTACCGTATGGCAGGTTCTTGCGTTTACGTTTCTTGCCCAGTTTTTAATGTCGTCTTTTGTGCCAAATGATGCTTCGGTTGAGTCTTTGGTAAGTTCTAACTCGTTTTCCATGATGATATTAGCGATGTTTTTGATGTTGTTGTATTCAGGCGTGCGATGTGCCCAAGGCATTTTGCGTTTATCGAATAATGAACCGATGGAATGAAGCTGAAAATCATCATGGGTTTGATTTGATAAAAAGTGAACGTTGAGATTTTCTAATCATAAGTTTAAAAGTAAGGGGCTTTTTGGCCCCTTTTTTATTAGGTCAAAGCTTGGAGCAGGAGCAAGGTGTGATGGTTGTGTAAGTTGAAAGCCAGTCATGATAAGGGTTTCTGAGTGTGAGTGGGGGTGTGGAAGTGTTGGTTAAGGTTTGGAGTGGGAGCAGGGTGTGATGGTTATGCAAGTTGAAAGCTAGTCATGATAAGGGTTTCTGAGCGTGCGGGGGTGTGTGGAAGTGTGTGTTGAGGTTTGGAATGGGAGCAAGGTGTGATGGTTGAGCGAGTTGAAAGCTAGTCTTGATAAGGGTTTCTGAGCATGCGGGGGAGTGTGTTGAGGTTTGAAATGGGAGCAGGGTGTGATGGTTATGTGAGTTGAAAGTCAGTCATGATAAGGGTTTCTGAGTGTGCGGGGGTGTGAGGAAGTTTTGGTTCAGGTTTGCAGTGGGAGCAAGGTAGAGTGAGGTAGTTGTGAGGAGTGAGCGTGGATGGGATGACACTTTAGGCGTAAATTGATTATAATCACTGGCTTGCTGATTTTATGGTCAGTTTTCGTGGACAACATAACAGGTAGTTGACATCTGTTTTGTTTTGTCTGGTGTCCCCTCACTTTTTTTGAATATAAATATGAAAAAAATTATACGTATTGCAGTGATTTTGCTGCTTGTTTTATTGATTGCGTTTATCGCATTTTTATTCCGTCCTGTTGCGACTAAGCCCGTTTCGGTTAAGGATGAACCTGTTGTGGATGTGGTGTTGATTGGTGGCGGTATTATGAGTGCGACATTAGGCACTTATTTAAATGAGCTTGAACCAAATTGGACGATTCAAATGTATGAACGTTTGGACAATGTGGCTCAAGAAAGTTCATATGGTTTGCATAATGCAGGTACAGGGCATTCTGGTTTTATGGAAATGAACTATACCGCAGAAGATAAAGATGGTCATATCGATATTAAACGTGCAGAAAATATTGCGAGCCAGTTTGAGGTGTCTAAGCAGTTTTGGGCTTATCAAGTAAAACATGGTCATTTAGGTAATCCTAAAGGTTTTATCAATCCTGTTCCTCATATTGCTTTTGTAATGGGTAATGATGTGGATTTCTTAAAGCGTCGTTATGCTGCGATGGTCAAATCACCGTTGTTTAGTGATATGGTATTCTCAGAGGATAAGGCAGAGATTGGCAAATGGGCTCCTTTGATTGTTGAAGGACGCGATGTTAATCAACCGATAGCGGCAACTCGCATGGATATTGGTTCTGACGTGAACTATGGTGCGATTACAACCCAGTTGATTGATGGACTCAAGAAAAGCCCGAATTTCAAGCTATCGACAAATGCTGAAGTGACAGGTATTAGCCGTAATGAGGACAAAACATGGACGGTAACGGTTAAGAATTTAAAAACAAATGAAGTGACTTATACCAAAACGCACTTTGTTTTCATTGGTGCAGGTGGGGCGGCTATCAAGTTGTTACAATACACAGGGTTGCCTGAAAGCAAGTATTATGGCGGTTTTCCAGTGGGCGGTTTATTTTTGATTACCGATAAACCTGAAATTGTGAATAAACATACGGTAAAAGTATATGGTAAGGCTGAGTTGGGTGCACCTCCTATGTCTGTACCGCATATTGATACACGTTATATTAATGGTAAAAAATATGTCTTATTTGGCCCATTTGCGACATATTCTAATAAATTCTTGAAAAATGGATCACAGCTGGATTTGATTAACTCGGTGACCAAAGATAACGTATTATCAATGTTGTCGGTGGGTTTAGAAAATACGGCTTTGATTAAATATTTAATGAGCCAAGTGATGTTAAGTGATGAAGATCGTTTGGCAGAGTTGAAAAAATATTATCCAGAAGCAAAATTGGAAGATTGGACACCTTCGCAAGGTGGTCAGCGTGTGCAGGTGATTAAGAAATTGCCTGACCAGCCTGCGAAATTGCAGTTTGGTACGGAAATTTTTACGTCTTCTGATGGCTCGGTGGCTGCATTGTTAGGAGCTTCGCCAGGTGCATCTACCTCGCCACATATTTTGTTGAACTTGTTAGAAAAAGCTTTCCCAGAACAAGTTAAAGGTCCATGGAATGCTAAATTGCATGAAATTATTCCGTCTTATGGTAAGGATTTGTCTAGAGATCCAGCGTTGCTCGATCAAGTTCGTACTTATACTAGTGGGGTATTAGGATTGACTTATACACCTAAAGCGATTCAGGAATCAGCACCGCAAGTGCCTACAGATGAAGATAATGTAAAGCGTTTAAATGAAACGTCCGACGAAGTGGAGCTTCAGTTATAAGCGAAGCACTGAGTTGATGATAAGCAATAAATCCTCCGCAGCGATGTGGGGGATTTTTTTTGGAAAGAAAGTGGGAGGTGAGTGGTGTGCTGTGGTGAACGATGCTTAAAGACTGATCAAAGAAATGAAGTAGATGAGCGGGAAGTTGGTGTAATGAGGATAAGTGAGGTGGTGCAAAAGTGATCAATAGTGTGTAGGTGATGAGTGGTGTGTTGAACGGAGGTGATGAAATTGATGATGAAGATATGAAAAACTGTTGTTGGGATTCAACATTGAAGTGAAGTCGAGGGAGGTGGTAAACAAGGGGTTATCGATAAATCAGTTTGTGTTTGATTGGTGTGCCTTGTAAAGAAAGGGCGTCATCGGATCGTTTAAGATACATCCTGTCAAAAAAGTGATAAGAAATATGTATTGGTTAATATTGGATATTGTTTCATGAAGCGTGAGAGCTTGAAAAAATCGGCTACTAACATTGAATCGCCATTAATGTGGCAGGTTTTATGAAGTATGGGGGATGAGTTTGGTGAAAAAATGTCAACTTTTTTTAATTTAGGTTAATTTTACTGTATAAATGTACAGTAAAACAAGGATTTTGGACAAAATAAAAAACCCTGTATTTTCAACTAGTTGATTAAAAATCAACTGTTTATATATACAGGGTTTAAGTATTAGGTGGTGGCCTGGGGCGGAATCGAACCGCCGACACAAGGATTTTCAATCCTCTGCTCTACCGACTGAGCTACCTGGCCAGAAGATAAAATTATACACTGTTTAAAAGATAATGCAAGCCCCTTTTGATAAAAAACAAGGATTTTTGTTGAAAAAAAGTTGTACAATCTCTATTGGTTTAATAAGAAACTATATTGGCATATGAACAGTTGCGTTTTTACGTTTGGACTTAATCATCATTCTGCGCCCGTGGCGATACGCGAAAAGGTATCGTTAGGGCCTGAAAGCGTTCGTCCAGCGATTGATGCAATACGTTCCACGTTTGGCAAAGGTTTGGAAGAAACGGCGATTTTGTCAACCTGTAATCGCACGGAGTTTTACTGTTCTGTGAATTCGGTTATGTCGGATGATTTGCTGAATTGGATGGCGGATTATCATGCTTTATCGCCAGAGGTGTTGAAACCTCATTTGTTCCAGTTAAAACAAGATCAAGCCGTCCGACATACGTTCCGTGTGGCCAGTGGTTTGGACTCCATGGTGTTAGGCGAGACGCAGATTTTGGGGCAGATGAAAAAGGCCGTTGCAGCGGCAGATGAGGCGGGTTCTTTGGGATCGGTGCTTCATCAGCTTTTTCAAAAGACGTTCTCTGTGGCTAAAGAAGTACGTTCACAAACGGCTATTGGCTCAGAATCTATCTCTATGGCCGCTGCCGCAGTAAGACTCTGTGAACGCGTGTTTGGCGATATACATGACTGTCGTGTATTGTTTATCGGGGCGGGTGAGATGATTGAGTTGTGTGCAGCTCATTTTTCTGGACATCAACCGAAATCGATTACGGTCGCGAATCGAACGCAAGAACGAGCTCAGGTGCTAGCATCTCAGTATAATGGCGATACGTTGAAGCTCGCTGATTTGCCTGATGAATTGCATAAATTTGATATTATCGTTTCCTGTACGGCGAGTTCCTTGCCTATTTTAGGTTTGGGTTTGATGCAAAAAGTTATTAAAGAACGCCGTCATCAGCCTATTGTGATGGTGGATTTGGCTGTACCACGCGATATTGAGCCTGAGGTGGCTAGTATCTCCGATATTTATTTATACACGGTCGATGATTTGGGTGTATTGGTTCAGCAAGGCGAGTATTCTAGAAAAGCTGCTGTGGTAGAGGCGGAGCAGATTATTGACTCGCGTGTACAAAATTTTATGCATTGGATGCAATCGAGATCGATAGTTCCTTTGATCAAAGATTTAAATATGAATGCTGAGGCATTACGCCAAATCGAGATGGAAAAAGCGATGAAGCAAATTGCCGCTGGAGAAAGCGTTGAGATGGTGCTGGATCGATTAAGCAAATCATTAACGCAGAAATATCTTCATGCACCGATGTCTTTGCTTAACAAAAGTAATACCAGTGAACGTGAGCAGTTGCTTGCTTGGGTGCCCAAGCTATTTCCGTCACAACAGGATAAAACCAATCATTAATTATTTAAGATAAATTATGAAAGATTCTATGAGAGCTCGTTTAGAGCAGATGTCTCAACGTTTAATTGAAATTGACGCACTTTTGGCTGAGCCTGATACGGCTTCAGATATGGATCGTTTTCGCAAACTGTCCGTGGAACGTGCGGCCATCGAACCGTTGATTACTTTGTTTCAAGAGTACCAAGGGATTGAGGCTGATATGCAAACCGCTCAAGAAATGCTGTCTGATCCAGAAATGAAAGAGATGGCAGAAGAAGAAATCAAAGCTGGCAAAGAACGTATTGAAGCCTTAGAAGCACAGTTGCAGATTGAGTTATTGCCTAAAGATCCTGATGATACACGAAGCGTGTTTTTGGAAATTCGTGCAGGAACAGGTGGTGATGAGAGTGCTTTGTTTTCAGGCGATCTATTCCGTATGTATTCGCGTTATGCAGAATCAAAATGCTGGCGAGTTGAGATTATGTCTGAAAACGTATCAGAACTGGGCGGGTATCGTGAAGTGATCGCACGTGTGGATGGCGAGGGCGTTTATGGTCGCTTGAAATATGAGTCGGGTGCTCATCGTGTGCAACGCGTGCCTGATACAGAATCTCAAGGACGTGTTCATACGTCAGCATGCACCGTAGCGATTTTGCCTGAAGCAGATGAGGTGGCAGAGGTGGTGTTGAATCCTGCAGATTTGCGTATTGATACCTTCCGTGCAAGTGGTGCAGGTGGACAGCATATTAACAAAACCGATTCAGCGGTACGTATTACGCATATTCCAACGGGCATTGTGGCGGAGTGTCAAGATGACCGTTCTCAACATAAGAACAAAGCACGTGCGATGAGTGTGTTGGCAGCTCGTATTAATGATATTCAACGCCAAGAACAACAGGCAAAAGAAGCGGCTGAACGTAAAAGTTTAGTGGGAACCGGTGACCGTTCGGAGCGAATTCGCACGTATAACTATCCTCAAGGTCGTGTGACTGATCACCGTATTAATTTGACTTTGTATAAGTTAGGACAGATTATGGACGGCGATTTAGACGAGTTGACGGGTGCGTTGATCGCTGAGCGTCAGGCGGAGTTGTTAGCGGCTTTAGGTGACGAATGAGTGTAACGGTTGCCGATCTGTTAAATTCATGTGCTTTGCCAAATTTAGAAAAGCAAATGTTGTTGCAATATGTGCTTCAAGTGCCCCGAATTTGGCTGATTACGCATGATAAGGATGTATTGGCAACTGAACAGATTGATGCATTTCAAACGCTTGCACAAAAACGCCTCAATGGTTGTCCAATGGCGTATTTGCTGGGTGAGAGAGAGTTTTATTCTTTGTCGTTTAAAGTTAATGAGTCTGTGTTGATTCCTCGCCCAGAAACAGAAGAGTTGGTAGCGTTGAGTTTACAGTATTTACAAGGTATTGCAGGTTCGCAGACTTTTCATTTTCCTTTGATCCCCCAAGCATTACAGGGGCGTTCATTAACAGCACCGCGAGTATTGGATTTGGGAACAGGATCGGGTGTTTTGGCGGTTTGTATCAAAAAGCATTTTCCCTCTGCACAAGTGACCGCGGTGGATATCAGTGATCGTGCTTTGCAGGTGGCAAAAGAGAATGCGACACGACATCATTGTGATATTTCGTTTGTTCAAAGTAATTGGTTAGATGAAATAGGTGATCAAAAATTTGATTTGATCGTGAGTAATCCGCCTTATTTGGCCCCTCAAGATGAGCATTTGATGCAAGGAGATTTAAGGTTTGAGCCTCAACAGGCACTGACTGACTTTGTTGATGGGCTGCAACCTTATCGTCACATACTTGAACGAGTAAGGCAACATCTGTTTGTTCCTCACGCTGCGGTGCTGTTTGAACATGGTTGGGAGCAAGCAGAATCCATCAGAAAATTATTTGAGCAATATGGTTTCTTGGCACCGAATATAGGCACTTTGCGGGATTTGGCGGGAAGAGACCGTATTACTGGTGGTGTTATGCTTGACTAGATTGCTGTAACTTCAAGTATAATGAAAACGTTTTTGCTAAGGAACGGTGAGCTGAAATAAGTGGTTTGCCGTGTGGTAATGATTGACTTAAAAGAGGATAAAAATGAGTGATACGCAAAATGTACAAGATTGGATCAAAGAGATTGTTACTGGCCATAATGTGGTGCTGTTCATGAAAGGCGCGGCATCAATGCCTCAGTGCGGATTTTCAAAGCGTGCCGTAGAAATTTTGCGTGATTTGGGCGTGACTAAATTAGTGACGGTCAATATTTTAGAAGATCAAGAATTGCGTGCGGCCGTGAAAGAATATTCTAATTGGCCAACGTATCCACAGCTTTATGTGAAAGGTGAGTTTATCGGTGGTGTGGATATTATGAATGAAATGGCTGAAAGTGGTGAGTTAAAGCCTTTGCTTGAAGAAGCAGGTGCGATGGATGCCTAAAAAACGGGTGGTCGTAGCCGTAACAGGGGCGACTGGTATCGTTTATGCGGTTACGCTATTAAAAAAACTGCGAACACTGCCAGAAGTAGAGACGCATTTGGTGGTGTCGCCAACGGCTTTGTTGACCTTGAAGCACGAGATGAATCAGTCTCGTGCTTATTTGAATGACTTGGCTGATGTCATTCATCACTATCAAGATGTTGGGGCTAGCATTTCTAGTGGTAGTTTCAAAACGGCGGGAATGCTGATTGTGCCTTGTTCTATGAAAACATTGGCTTCTGTGGCCCATGGGTTTTCAGATAATTTAATCGCTCGTGCGGCAGATGTTCATCTAAAAGAAAAACGTCCGCTTGTGTTAGCGGTCAGAGAAACGCCATTTAATTTGGCCCATTTACGCAATATGACAGCGGTTGCCGAGATGGGTGGCATTATTTATCCGCCTTTGCCCGCCTTTTACCATCATCCCGAAACGATTGAAGATATGGTTGAGCACAATGTAGAACGTATGTTGGGATATCTGGGCTTGGATGTTGATACGCAGGAATGGCAGGGTTTATCCGCCTGACGAATGTGTTGATGATCTCAACGTTGAAAGAAGCGGGGTTTTAAAATAAGCCTGTACTTTGCTTTTTAACAATCATACAGGCTTTTTGATGTGTAATGGTTATGCGGGTGTAACCGTGCTGCTAATTTGTCTCGGCTTATTGGGTGAGTTGGTAGAAGCACTCTCATCTGGTCCATTGGAGTCATCTTTGTGTGGTTGACGTAAATCGTAGAGTTCGCCCAATGCATAGCGACTACAAAAGATAATAGAAAAGATGGGGACCAAAAAGTTCACAAACGGAATGAGAAATAATAATGAGCAAATAAAACCGATTTTCCAAAAAGTCCCGTTGCTATTTTTTTTGATCACTTTTAATTCATCTTTTGTCGCGTAATCAACCAAAGCATCGACTTTGGTCATATGCGTAAATAAATAAGCATTCCAAATAATTGGAAGAAATATTCCTATCCCAGTAAAATGTAGGGGGAAAGTGATGATCCAACCTAATATAAAAATCGTTAGTACTTTGATGGTGTTTAGTACGCTGGTGGTGTTGGCGAATTTGCCAAGTTCGGCCAGATCAGGGTAATAGCTATTTTTGATCGTGCGAACAATCATGGGGGTCATGAAGATGGATGCAATGGCAAATCCAATAATGATGCTGACAAAAGCGATAAAAGCAAGAATGAATAACTTCAGCACTACTAAATAAATACCGTTGGTTTTCTCAAAAGTGGCGACGGTGCTGGCTCCCTCATAAATCCCCTCTTCAATAAAGCCTGTGGGAAGAAAAATAAGTAATGCTAAAAAACATACCAAACAAAAAATAAAGGGCCAAAGAGACGTAAAGATCATTTTTGGCGTAAATAGGGTTTTGACCGAATCAAGAAAGGCTGCGGAAAAAGAGTTTTTCATAGGCTTGTCTTCAGTGTCTTTGATAAAAGTGCTTATTATACTTTTCTCATGGACAAAGAAAATAGAGAAGGGTAAAGATAATCTGTTTTTGAAATATTTAGAAAAAAATGGGGAGTAAATGTCAAAGATAATGGTGGGTGATAAAGATAGGTGGTAGGGGGATGCAGTGGGTGTGGTGGTGGATAGAATGAGTAAGTGGGATGAATGGGGTGGTGGAGATGGCTTGTTAGAGGCATTATTTAGATGTCATGATGAGGAAGTCGTAGAAAATATTCAGCTGTGTAAAAAAGCAACAATAAAAACAGGAGGTGAGTTAATTTTTTAAAAAAAGGAGGGTTTGTGTAAATTATTTTTATAAATCATCTGGATAGATTTTTGTGGTGGTATTTTGATACAGTGTTGAGTAAGATTTTTTAAAAAAGGTGTTGACAGTAAAAATAAAAGGGGTCTATAATTCTAATCTTTCGCGATTAAGCGAATCTGTTCTTTAACAACGAAACAACCGATAAGCGTAGGCATGCTAGTGGTAGGGAGTGCGAGCTTCAAATAAGCTAGTGTGCTACGCGAATGACAGAAATAAACGAGTGAGGTTTATTGCTAGAGATAGTGATGAACACATTAGTTAATTTTTTTGAGTAGACGCTAGAAGTAGTGGTGCGGTAAGCGCCACGACCAAGAAATACAGAGATTAAACTCAAGAGTTTGATCCTGGCTCAGATTGAACGCTAGCGGGATGCCTTACACATGCAAGTCGAACGGCAGCGAGAGGAAGCTTGCTTTCTTGTCGGCGAGTGGCGAACGGGTGAGTAAAGTATCGGAACGTACCCATCAGTGGGGGATAACTACGCGAAAGCGTAGCTAATACCGCATATTATCTAAGGATGAAAGCAGGGGACCGCAAGGCCTTGCGCTAATGGAGTGGCCGATATCGGATTAGCTAGTTGGTGGGGTAAAGGCCTACCAAGGCGACGATCCGTAGCTGGTTTGAGAGGACGACCAGCCACACTGGGACTGAGACACGGCCCAGACTCCTACGGGAGGCAGCAGTGGGGAATTTTGGACAATGGGGGCAACCCTGATCCAGCCATCCCGCGTGTGCGAAGAAGGCCTTCGGGTTGTAAAGCACTTTTGTCAGGGAAGAAAAGCTTAGTGATAATACCATTGAGTGATGACGGTACCTGAAGAATAAGCACCGGCTAACTACGTGCCAGCAGCCGCGGTAATACGTAGGGTGCAAGCGTTAATCGGAATTACTGGGCGTAAAGCGTGCGCAGGCGGCAGGAAAAGAAAGATGTGAAATCCCCGAGCTTAACTTGGGAATGGCATTTTTAACTGTCTTGCTAGAGTGTGTCAGAGGGAGGTGGAATTCCACGTGTAGCAGTGAAATGCGTAGAGATGTGGAGGAACACCGATGGCGAAGGCAGCCTCCTGGGATAACACTGACGCTCATGCACGAAAGCGTGGGGAGCAAACAGGATTAGATACCCTGGTAGTCCACGCCCTAAACGATGTCAACTAGCTGTTGGGTCAAGACTGACTTAGTAGCGAAGCTAACGCGAGAAGTTGACCGCCTGGGGAGTACGGTCGCAAGATTAAAACTCAAAGGAATTGACGGGGACCCGCACAAGCGGTGGATGATGTGGATTAATTCGATGCAACGCGAAAAACCTTACCTACCCTTGACATGTCTGGAATGCTTTAGAGATAGAGCAGTGCTCGCAAGAGAACTGGAACACAGGTGCTGCATGGCTGTCGTCAGCTCGTGTCGTGAGATGTTGGGTTAAGTCCCGCAACGAGCGCAACCCTTGTCATTAGTTGCCATCATTAAGTTGGGCACTCTAATGAGACTGCCGGTGACAAACCGGAGGAAGGTGGGGATGACGTCAAGTCCTCATGGCCCTTATGGGTAGGGCTTCACACGTCATACAATGGTCGGGACAGAGGGTTGCCAAGCCGCGAGGTGGAGCTAATCTCACAAACCCGATCGTAGTCCGGATTGCACTCTGCAACTCGAGTGCATGAAGTCGGAATCGCTAGTAATCGCGGATCAGCATGTCGCGGTGAATACGTTCCCGGGTCTTGTACACACCGCCCGTCACACCATGGGAGCGGGTTTTACCAGAAGTCGTTAGCCTAACCGAAAGGAGGGCGATGACCACGGTAGGATTCGTGACTGGGGTGAAGTCGTAACAAGGTAGCCGTACCGGAAGGTGCGGCTGGATCACCTCCTTTAAGATAGCATAAAGCGAGGCTTCTTATCGATTATCGTGCCTACACTTATCGGTTGTTGTTGGTAGGAACAACTGTTCTTTAATAATTAGGAAGAAGCACAACTAAAGTATTCAAGGGTTTCTAGTGTTTGAATGAACGCTAGAGACGCGTTAAATGAAGACGGGTTGTGATTGCAAAATGAAGTTCTCGACGTCTTAGGTAGTAGCGATACTACAGAAGATGAAGAAAACGGCACAAACGCGAAACATGTAAGAGCACAATAGTGGATAAAAAGGCGCTATTGTGTGGTAGATAAGAAATTATTTACCGAAGAAGTTTTCTATAACAAGATTAAGTTATAGGATCAAGTGACCAAGTGCACATGGTGGATGCCTTGGCGATCACAGGCGAAGAAGGACGTGATAGCCTGCGAAAAGCTGCGGGGAGCTGGCAAATAAGCATTGATCCGCAGATATCCGAATGGGGAAACCCACAGCAATAAGCTGTATCATTAGCTGAATATATAGGCTAAATGAGGCGAACCTGGTGAACTGAAACATCTAAGTAACCAGAGGAAAAGACATCAACCGAGATTCCGGCAGTAGTGGCGAGCGAACCCGGAGCAGCCTGAGCGAGATAGCCGATTGTATAGTCAAAAGAGATGGAAAGCTCTGCTATAGAGGGTGATAGCCCCGTAGACGAAATGCAATCGGTGGTACTAAGCGCTGAACAAGTAGAGCGGGACACGTGGAATCCTGTTTGAAGATGGGGGGACCATCCTCCAAGGCTAAATACTCGTGATCGACCGATAGTGAACCAGTACCGTGAGGGAAAGGCGAAAAGAACCCCGGGAGGGGAGTGAAATAGAACCTGAAACCGTGTGCATACAAACAGTCGGAGCAGTCAGGAACTGTGACGGCGTACCTTTTGTATAATGGGTCAGCGACTTACATTCAGTGGCAAGCTTAACGAATAAGGAAGGCGTAGCGAAAGCGAGTCCGAATAGGGCGTCTAGTCGCTGGGTGTAGACCCGAAACCAGATGATCTATCCATGGCCAGGTTGAAGGCAAGGTAACACTTGCTGGAGGACCGAACCCACTAATGTTGAAAAATTAGGGGATGAGCTGTGGATAGGGGTGAAAGGCTAAACAAATCTGGAAATAGCTGGTTCTCTCCGAAAACTATTTAGGTAGTGCCTCGTAGGGTATCTGTCGGGGGTAGAGCACTGTTATGGCTAGGGGGTCATGGCGACTTACCAAACCATGGCAAACTCCGAATACCGACAAGATTGACTACGGGAGACAGAGCACTGGGTGCTAACGTCCAGACTCAAGAGGGAAACAACCCAGACCGCCAGCTAAGGTCCCTAAAATTGGCTAAGTGGGAAACGAAGTGGGAAGGCATAGACAGTCAGGAGGTTGGCTTAGAAGCAGCCACCCTTTAAAGAAAGCGTAATAGCTCACTGATCGAGTCGTCCTGCGCGGAAGATGTAACGGGGCTCAAGCCAGTTACCGAAGCTGCGGGTTTGTAGGCAACTACAAGCGGTAGGAGAGCGTTCTGTAGGCCTGAGAAGGTGTGTTGAGAAGCATGCTGGAGGTATCAGAAGTGCGAATGCTGACATGAGTAGCGATAAAGCAGGTGAAAAGCCTGCTCGCCGTAAGTCCAAGGTTTCCTGCGCAACGTTCATCGGCGCAGGGTGAGTCGGCCCCTAAGGTGAGGCAGAGATGCGTAGCTGATGGGAAGTAGGTTAATATTCCTACACCGGCATAGGATGCGATGGGGGGACGGATTGCGAAATGTGATCGGGGTGATGGAAGTCCCCGTTGTTGGTACTGAGAGGGTAGTTAGGCAAATCCGGCTACGACAATCAAGGTATTGAGTCGAAGGTAAGCTTGCTTACCGAAGTCACAGGAAGTGGTCCCAAGAAAAGCCTCTAAGCTTCAGTTCTATGTTGACCGTACCGCAAACCGACACAGGTGGACGGGATGAATATTCTAAGGCGCTTGAGAGAACTCAGGAGAAGGAACTCGGCAAATTGATACCGTAACTTCGGGAGAAGGTATGCCCTGGTAGCGTGTTAAAGCGTGATAGGGCCGCAGAGAATCGGTGGCTGCGACTGTTTATTAAAAACACAGCACTGTGCCAACACGAAAGTGGACGTATACGGTGTGACGCCTGCCCGGTGCCGGAAGGTTAAGTGATGGGGTGCAAGCTCTTGATCGAAGCCCCGGTAAACGGCGGCCGTAACTATAACGGTCCTAAGGTAGCGAAATTCCTTGTCGGGTAAGTTCCGACCTGCACGAATGGCGTAACGATGGCCACACTGTCTCCTCCTGAGACTCAGCGAAGTTGAAATGTTTGTGATGATGCAATCTCCCCGCGGCTAGACGGAAAGACCCCATGAACCTTTACTGTAGCTTTACATTGGATTGTGAACCGGCCTGTGTAGGATAGGTGGGAGGCGAAGAAAGGTGGATGCTAGTTCACCTGGAGCCGTTGTTGAAATACCACCCTGGTTTGTTTGCGGTTCTAACCTGGTACCGTGATCCGGTATGGGGACAGTGTATGGTGGGCAGTTTGACTGGGGCGGTCTCCTCCCAAAGTGTAACGGAGGAGTTCGAAGGTACGCTAGGTACGGTCGGAAATCGTGCTGATAGTGCAATGGCAAAAGCGTGCTTGACTGCGAGACTGACAAGTCGAGCAGGTGCGAAAGCAGGACATAGTGATCCGGTGGTTCTGAATGGAAGGGCCATCGCTCAACGGATAAAAGGTACTCTGGGGATAACAGGCTGATACCGCCCAAGAGTTCATATCGACGGCGGTGTTTGGCACCTCGATGTCGGCTCATCTCATCCTGGGGCTGTAGCCGGTCCCAAGGGTATGGCTGTTCGCCATTTAAAGAGGTACGTGAGCTGGGTTTAAAACGTCGTGAGACAGTTTGGTCCCTATCTGCCGTGGGCGTTGGATACTTGACGGAGGCTGCTCCTAGTACGAGAGGACCGGAGTGGACGCACCTCTGGTGTACCGGTTGTCACGCCAGTGGCATCGCCGGGTAGCTATGTGCGGAAGAGATAACCGCTGAAGGCATCTAAGCGGGAAACTCGTCTGAAGATAAGGTATCCCGGAGTCTTGAACTCCCTAAAGGGTCGTTGTAGACCACAACGTTGATAGGCTGGGTGTGGAAGTGCAGTAATGCATGCAGCTAACCAGTACTAATTGCCCGTGCGGCTTGATCCTATAACTTAATGTTGTTCTTACATGGTTATATGTTCAACGTGCCGTAACAATGAATTAAGCTCATATATCCCAATTCCCTTCATCAATGACTCATACAGGTTCGTGCTTCTTCCTAAGTGTTAAAGACACTCACAGGCTTTTGCCTGACGACCATAGCAAGGTGGTCCCACGCCTTCCCATCCCGAACAGGACCGTGAAACACCTTAGCGCCGATGATAGTGGATGGACATCTGTGAAAGTAGGTCATCGTCAGGCTCTCTATACCCAAACCCTCGTTGCTCACAGCAACGGGGGTTTTTTTGTTTTTATAACGCCATTAAATTTTTCACACTTAATGCTAGGTGTTATTGATTCATTGCGTAAAAATGGCTTTATTGGTGGATTGAATTAATTCATTAAGAAGCTTAACAAGACATGACACCATCTGTCCTATTGAACAAAATATACTTCCTGCAAAGCATAAATATGTATTTATTTGCGTAAATCCCTTGTTATATAAGTACTTATCATGTTAGTATGTGCATGCTTTGTAATCATGCAGGTTATTTATGAAAAAAATTGATGTAGTGGTCATATTACTCGTTTCGCTCGTTTTATTGCTGAGTGAACAGTTATATCGTTTTTGCTTTGGTATCCCTTTGTTAACTTTTTCAAAGTTGATGGAGACTGGTGCCATTTTCTTGGTTTTTGTGAGTATCTTTCGATTCACTAAATACCGTTTCAGTCGTTATCTGATTATTTTGTTCTTTTTTATCGCTCATGTCGCCAATAATGTGCATTACGCCATTTATGAAAGTTGGTTGACAGGCATGAATCTTTATTTGTTCTTCAAAGAATTTAGCGAAGTCAAAAACGCCGGATTGCCGATGTTAGGCACTTTGTTGCCTTGTATTCTTTGGGGACTAGGCGATCTGGTGATTTTCTTAATGGCACGTTATCGCCGACAAAAGACTTATTGGTTCAATGATGTATTGTTTGTTGCAATGATGCTTTACATTATTATCCGTTCGTTTTCTACTTATCAAGATCACGCAATTTCGCCTAAATACAGTTACGGCAAAATCAAATCAGCTTATTTTAGCGTTGGATATATGTTGGGTAAGATATTGCCTTATCAATGGCTTAATTTAAGCGATATGCCTGTTTATACCTCAAATACCCCCCCCCATTCGCAATTGCATGATTTAAATATAAAAAATATTATTTTGGTGATGGGAGAGAGTGAGTCAGCCATTCATTTAGATACTTTTGGTTACGATAGAAAAACCAGCCCTTTTATTAGTCAACTAAAAGACGATCCTAATGCCCTAGTAAGAAGTGCCTATGCATCGGGTTTCTTGACATCGGTGGCATTGCCTTCATTTTTCAACGCGATACCTCATCCTAATGGCTTGATGCAGATTTATAGTGGTCGAACAAATATTTTTAATCTTGCACAACAGCAACATTACAAAACAATATTTCATACCGCTCAAGCAGAATACGAAATGGCGATTATTAATCTCATTGGCTTGCATTGGATGGATGAGATCACGTATCCCACTAATTATGGTTATCCAATTAAGGAGAATATGCCTGATAATCAATTATTGCCTATTTTCTATCAAATGGATTTGGATAATGGTAAGCATTTTGTGGTATTGCATCAAAGAGGCTCACATGCACCTTATGGAAAGTACTTAACACCAGAAGAAAGAGTGTTTGGCGATGATGTATTCGACCAATACGACAATACTATTTACAATACGGATAGGTTCTTGCAAAAGGTTTATGAACATTTAAGCAAACGCCCTGATAATGATTGGTTGCTGATTTATACCTCCGATCATGGCCAGTATGTAACAAAAGCGGTGGCCAATCAAGGAACCGATCACGAGGATAGTTATCTGGTGCCTTTGGTGATTTATACTCGCAATGAGGCGTTGAAAGAAAAAATCGCTAAAACCTTTGATCATTGCCAACGTAGTACACATCAGCAATTAGCTACCTTTATCATTCAAATTATGGGATATGACATGCCGATTGCGGATTGCACGTCTGCTGCGGTAAATAGGATGATTACAGGCGATCTTGGGTATTTAAAAATCGATATGATTCAAAATACAAAAACCTGGATTTATCCTAAAAAGCATTAAGTCAAATCCATTATCTGAGGGAGTGGTTGTTCGGAAATTCCGAACAACCACTCAATTTATCTCCAAAGTATTAAATATCCTATTTTTAAACATCCTGTTCCGATTGCTTTTTGAGACTCGGAACGTATGCTGAATTGCGTAAACGTTTCCCAGCATCAGTATTAAAAAATCGCAAAGCAATATTACCAGTTCACCGTGGGTTTTTAGATACAAAGACCTGGATTTATCCTAAAAAACATTAAATCAGGTGCATTATCTGAGAGAGTGGTTGTTGCAAATTTTGCAACAACCACTTAGTATGAGAAAACTGAAACTTTAATCATCGTACTTGATAATCCATATTAAGCCACCTGCATGTTCCCGACTATCACAACACAAACGGCGTGGTCTGATAGATACGATAGTTTATCCAGTTACTAAACAAGGTATTGGAATCAGAACGCCATTTGTAATTAATATCGTTTAAATCGCCAATACGTGTGCGATAGTAATTGACGGGTGGTTTGATGGCTTTTCCAAGATCTTTATCGCGAATAAATTCTTTGTGTAAGGTTTCACGCGTATATTCAGGGTGTCCCATAATGAAAATATCTTGGTCATTGCGTAGGACGGTTGAGCCCGCTTCTTCACTGTACAAAAGCACCTCTACGCCTGAAGCGTTTTTGACTTGGGTTTCGTTTAAAGCACTGTGACGAGAATGAGGAATGGCGACAAAATCATTGAGATTGGTCAGTAGTAAATCATCCGCTTGTTTTTCATGATCAAAGATACCAAATTTCTTCTCATCTAACGCGACTTTATCGATGCCATGGAAGTGATAAAGTCCAGCCATGGCTCCCCAACACAGGTATAGAGTGCTGGTGACATGTTCTTTCAGGAAGTTAAAAATCCCTTGTAATTCATGCCAATAATGTACATCAGTGTAAGCCAATGTTTCAACGGGTGCCCCTGTCACAATGGCACCATCAAAACGTCTTTTCTTCGCTTCTTCGATACCGATATAAAACTGATTTAAATGCTCAATAGGTGTATTTTGACCGATATAGGTTTGGGTAGAAAGTAGGGTAATATTCGTTTGTAAAGGTGAGTTTGATAATAACGATAGAATCTGATTTTCAGTATCGATTTTGGTGGGCATGAGATTGACAATTAAAATCTCTAATGGACGAATATCTTGGGTATTCGCACGCTCTGTATCCATCACAAATGAGCGGTCTTTTAAATACGCATAGGCGGGTATATCCTTTGGAATAATGACAGGCATTTTGAGTTCCCTTATAAAACAATCAAGGTGGAAAATAAACGAATAAATGAGGAAGGATAAGAGAGTGTATGCGCCTTAGCGCATCATGAAGTGCATAGAAGTAACAGCGTGCATTTTAAAATGACGAATCATGCTGTAACTCCTATGAAAAAATTGATAACAGATATATCCTAATCATTGGACGTGATTTTGTCAAGCGATTTCTGTTATGTTCATTGCTTTTTGAGGTAATCAATCCAGTGTTGAGTAGAAATATCGTGTGGATGGTGTGTGTCAGGGTGGTGAATCTCATCCATAATATGGCTAGCTAATACTTTGCCAAACTCGACTCCCCATTGATCAAAAGGATTGATGCCCCAGATCACACTTTGTACAAAAACCTTGTGTTCATATAAAGCAAGTAATGCACCAAGTGTAAAAGGATTAAGCGTTTCCAGTAGAATAAGGTTGCTTGGACGACCGCCAGTATAGGTGCGGTGTTTGGCTAGATACTGTGCTTCTTCTTGAGGCATTCCTGCTTCTAAACATTCTTGGTAAGATTGCTCAAAAGACTTTCCTTGCATTAAGGCTTCTCTTTGGGCAAGGCAATTGGCGAGTAATTGTTCGTGATGTTTGGGCCAGCGGTGATCGGCTTGTAAACACGCGATAAAGTCAACGGCCGCCCCATCAATACTTTGGTGTAACCATTGGTAGAATGTGTGTTGACCATCAGTGCCTGTCATTCCCCAAACAGTTGGACCCGTCGGAATCGTCACTTTTTGTCCATTGATGGCCGTTGATTTTCCTAATGATTCCATTTCAAGCTGTTGAATATAAGGAATGAGGTTGTTTAAACGAGCATCATATACAGATAGATTTAAACTGCTGAATCCTAATAAACTTCGGTTGGCAATGCCTGCCATCGCCATTTGAATAGGAATATTCTCATCGATGTCAGCAGTAGCAAAATGTTGGTCCATTACGGCTGCACCATTTTGTATGCCTCCAATAATTTCATTGCCAACGGATAAAGCGGCTGAAATGCCTAAAGAAGACCAAATAGAAAAACGACCGCCTACCCATTCCCAAAAGTGAAAAATATTACTGGGTGAAAGCCCCCATTGTTCAGCGGCTTGGGGATTGGCGGTGATGCCGATAATTTGGTTGTAAGGATTCTCAATACCCGCCTGTTTAAGCCATTCTAAAGCTCTTTGTGCATTTTCTAAGGTTTCACTTGTTTTAAATGATTTGGTGGCAATGACGATAAGCGTCTCGTGAGGATTTAAACCCGATAATGCCCCTTCAATCGAGTGTCCATCGATGTTTGAGGCAATACGAATGTCACGCCATTTTCCTGTATAACCAAAAGCAGAGGTTAATAGTCGCACGCCCCAGTCACTACCGCCAATGCCAATGTGTAGAATACTTCTCCATTTTCGTTCACTATCTGCTCTAAACACAAAGTCTATGGCTCGACTGCGTTCTTTAGCGATTTCAGTAGTGGGTGGCATGTGTTTGCGTAAAGCCGTGTGCCAAGCAGCACGTTTTTCGGTGATATTGGCCATTCCTCCATTGAGTAGGATGTCGCGTTTTTGATCAAAATTTCTTGCTTTTAGTAATTCTTTAATTGCCTTGGAAATCGTGCTGTTATAACGTTGTCCAGTCATATCTACATATAAACCGGCAGTTGAAAAGACACGAAGCTCAGATGAGGTAGGTCTAGCCTGAATAATCGCATCTGAATAGTGTTGCCACGCTGGTAAATCTTGTAATAATGGTTCAGATAGAAATTCTGATGGTTTCATAACATTAAAAATAGTAAAATTAGCATATTGTTTTAATTAGATATATTACTATGAATCCAATCAGAAAAGCAGTTTTTCCAGTTGCTGGATTAGGAACGCGTTTCTTACCCGCGACAAAAGCCATGCCCAAAGAGATGCTCCCGATTGTGGATAAGCCACTCATCCAGTATGCTGTAGAAGAGGCGGTGAAAGCCGGTATTACGGATTTGATTTTTATTACAGGCCGAAATAAGCGTGCTATCGAAGATCACTTTGACAAAATTCCAGAGTTGGAAGCCGAGTTGGAAGCCAAAGGAAAACAAGCTTTGCTTGAGATGTTAAAAGATTTATTGCCATCTCATGTGAATTGTATTTATATTCGCCAGCCAGCCCCTTTGGGTTTGGGCCATGCCGTGTTATGTGCTGAACCCGTGGTGGGAAATGAGCCGTTTGCGGTATTGTTAGCCGATGATTTGATCGATTCATCCGTTAGCGTTACCCAACAGCTTATCCAAGCCGCTCATGAATTTAATGGCAGTGTGCTAGGTACACAAATCGTACCAAAAGAAGATATATCCAAATACGGCGTGGTAGCAGGTAAACGATTGAATGACCGTACTTTGCAGGTAACAGGTATTGTCGAAAAACCAGATGTTAAAGATGCCCCATCGGATATGGCCGTGGTTGGTCGTTATGTATTTGAATCCCGTATTTTTGAGCATCTTCGCCATGTAAAACAAGGTGTAGGCGGTGAGATACAGTTAACAGATGGGATTGCATCGTTAATGAAAGAACGTGCCGTCTATGCTTATGCTTATGAGGGAACACGATATGACTGTGGTTCTAAATTTGGATTCCTAAAAGCGAATTTGGAATTAGGTCGTAAATATCATGGATTTAATGACTTCTAAATGAACATATTAGTCACAGGTGGTGCAGGGTTTATCGGAAGTCATTTTATAGCATCCTGCACAGATGATGACACGCTTGTCAATCTGGACATTTTAAATTATGCGGCCGATCCTGAATTTGCCAAACGTTCCAGCCACTTTGTTCATGCCGATATTGCTGATCAAAACACGGTGGCAAGGGTGTTGGCATCTTATGATATTGGTGCGGTGGTGCATTTTGCGGCCCAAACTCATGTGGACAGATCCTTAAAACAGCCAGATGACTTTCTTGAACATAATACCGTCGGGACGGTGAGATTATTAGAGACCGTGCAAGCATATTGGGAACAAAAAGGTCGCCCAGATGCCTTTCGCTTTTTACATATCTCTACGGATGAAGTATATGGTGCGATTTTAGAGGGGCAGGCAGATGAGTTGGCCCCCATTTTTCCTAACAGTCCTTATGCCGCCAGCAAAGCAGCCGCTGAGCATTATGTACGAGCTTGGCATCGTAGTTATGGACTACCCGTCATTATCTCAAGGTGTGCCAATAATTTTGGACCGCGTCAATATAAAGAAAAGTTAATCCCTTTGATGATCGATCGTGCCTTGCAAGGACTGCCTTTGCCTATTTACGGTTCAGGCTTGCAAGTCAGAGATTGGTTGTACGTGGGTGATCACGTTGCCGCACTCAAGTTGTTGTTGGAAAAAGGACAGGTTGGGGAAATCTATAATATTAGTGCCCAAGATTATTGGCGTAATATTGATCTGGTGACTTATCTTTGTGAGTTATTAGATCGGTATCGTCCGACCCGTTATGCTTATAAAGATTTAATTCATTATGTAGATGACCGTCCAGGCCATGATGTTCGTTACGCCATCACTGCTGATAAGATGAATGCATTGGGGTGGTGTCCGACAAAAACGCTGAAAACGGGGCTTGAAGAAATGATTAAAAATATATAAGAGGGTGGTGATGAAAGCATTACAAAACATTATTGATTTAATGCAGCTCGAAAAGGACAATGACTCAGTTTTTATCGGAGCCACGCAAGATGTATTAGGAACGGGAAGAGTGTTTGGCGGACTGACGTTGGCACAGTCTTTGATGGCGATGTCTTTGACCTGTCCTGATCGTCATTTACATTCTTTGCACGCTTATTTTATGCGACCTGGCGATACGCAAACATCCACGTATTATCAAGTGGAGAACTTACGTGATGGAGCTGGTTTTAGTACACGTTCCGTTTTAGCGTGCCAACACGATCGTCCTATTTTCACTATGCAAGGATCGTTTCAAAAGCTTGAAACAGGCGTAGAACACCAAGATTTCATGCCTAATGTTCCAAGACCTGAACAGCTGGTGTCTTTGGAGGTGATCAAAAGAACGATGCTAGATAGAATGCCTGAACAGGTGGCTTTACGATGGCAAAAAGAACAGCCTTTTGATATCAGGCCCGTGGAGCATTTTAAAGAAGAGATTGCTTATCATCAGGCAAAAAGACATATTTGGTTTAAAGCGAATGGACAGATCCCCAACCACCAAGCCTTACATCAGGCTTTATTGCTTTATGTGTCGGATTTTTATTTATTGCTCACGGCTTTATTACCTCATGGCTTAAATGCTTTAAACCCTGATTTAAGAGTCGCTAGTTTGGACCATGCGATGTGGTTTCATCGCGAAGTGAATATGAATGATTGGGTGTTGTATTGTATGGATAGCCCTAATGCGGCGGGAGCTAGAGGGTTTAGTCGCGGACAGTTTTATAATATAGAGGGACATTTGATTGCATCAACCGCTCAAGAAGGTTTAATTAGGCACTTATAGTATATGGATATCTTGATAATTATTGGCTTGATTTTGTTAAATGGTTTGTTTGCGATGAGTGAAATCGCGGTGGTTTCCTCACGTCGGGTTCGTTTGCAGAATGAGATTGATAAGGGAAGTAAACGTGCTAAAGATGCTTTACAGCTGACGGAAGACCCGAGTCGTTTTTTATCAGTCGTGCAGGTGGGCATTACCTTAATCGGTATTTTCAATGGTGCAATGGGTGAAGCCTCCTTAGTCACCAAATTAAAACCCATGTTACAAGATTTGCCTGTTATTGGTGTATATGCTGATCAGTTTGCGACGGCTTTAGTGGTGATTGGTATTACTTTTGGGTCTTTGATTTTTGGTGAATTGGTACCTAAACGAATTGCGATGCGATACCCCGAAGCCGTGGCGTATTGGATGGCCAAACCCATGATTATTTTGGCAACGATTAGTTATCCGTTTGTGTGGATTCTGTCTAAAACCACTGACTTTATTTTGAAGATCTTAGGGTTTGGCAAAGAAGAAGGACAGGAATTAACGGAAGAAGATATTAGTGGGATTCTTAAACAAGGGGCTACTGAAGGGGTTTTTGAAAAAACAGAACATGAGATTATGGCAAGAGCCTCTCAATTAGACGATGTGGCGATACAGTCTATTATGACCCCAAGAAATGAAGTGCATTATATTGATTTATCACATACGTTGGATGAGTCTTTGGAACGTATTGCAGAAAGTCCATATTCACGTTTTCCTGTTTGTGAGAATGGCTTAGATACGGTGTTAGGTGTGGTGGATGCAGGCTCTTTGTTTGAACAAATGATTCGTGGCCAAAAAGTAGATATTCGCTCGTCTATGAAAGAAGTGGTCTTTGTCCCTGAAGTCATTAGTGTGATGGATTTGTTGGAGACTCTTCAGAAAAACCGTGCTGAGATGGCGGTGGTGTTGAATGAATTCGGCGAAGTAGAGGGTGTCGTCACGTTACGAGATATTTTAAAAGTGTTGGTTGGCCATAAGTTACTGAGTAATGAAAACGAAAAAGAAGATGCAATACAAGTGGCTACAGGTGGCTGGATTCTTGATGGTTCGGTCACTTTAGATCAGTTCCGTGAGATTTTTCAAACGGATGTAGAATTTCCAGATGAGAATGAAGAAAGCTATCATACGATTGCGGGCTTTGTTATGGATAATTTGGGACATATTCCCAAACCTGGTGAAAGCTTTGAGTGGAATGGTTACCAGTTTGAAGTCGTTTTAATGAATCGTTTAAGAATAGAAAGAATTTTTGTCAAAGCGATCGCTTAAATAATGAGTCATTTTTTTAAACGTTATTTTTGTATCGGCATACTTAACACCTTGATTCATTGGTCCGTAGCAGGTGCGATTTATTATTGTATGAATGGTTCTCAGGCAATGAGTAATTTACTGGGGTTTGCGGTGGCAACGACGTTTAGTTTTTTTGCGAATGCCTCGTGGAATTTTAAAATGTCACCTACTTTTAAGCGTTATATTTTATTTACCTTGTTTATGGGATGTTTGGCTTATAGTCAAGGTGCTGTGAATCATTATTTTGGCTTACCTTTGATCGTCAGCTTATTTGTATTCTCCCTCAGTAGTTTAGTGTTGGGTTTTTTATACGCACGGTTTATTGTTTTTAAAAGTTAACACACGGGTTAAATATAGCAAACAAGAGGTTGTGTAACGTTAAGGCGTTGATGGGCTGTTTGACGGGTGATTGGGTAATGGTCAGTCTGTGTTGGGTGGCGAATTGTTAAATATAGCAAACAAGAGGCTGTTCAATGTTAAGGTGTTGATGGCTTGTTTGACTGGTGATTGGGTAATGGTCAACGGTATCAAAATAGATGTAAAGTTGGTGGTCTTCAAAATAATCTAATGGCTTTAGGATAAGAAAATAAGCGGTTTTGGTGGGTGGTATGGATAAGAAAGTAACAATTTTTCCAGAAGTGTTTTTGATTAAACCCATGCGTTATCATGATCAAAGAGGGTATTTTCAAGAGTCCTATCAAGAAGAAAATTTTCACGCTTTGGGTATTACACATCATTGGGTACAAGATAATCTTGTGTCATCGAAACATGCAGTATTGCGTGGATTGCACGCTCAAAAACGACATCCTCAAGCCAAATTGGTACAGGTTTTACAAGGAGAAATTTACGATGTGGTGGTGGATATTCGCTTGGATTCGCCTACACTCGGTCAATACTTTTCGGTGTATTTAGATGCTGAACAAGGGTGGCAGCTTTATATTCCAGAGGGGTTTGCACATGGTTATTTGGTGGTGTCGGAAACCGCTTTGGTAATGTACAAAACCAATCGTTATTACGATCCCAGTAGTGAAGTGTGTTTGGCTTGGAATGATCGGGATTTAAATATCAGCTGGCCGTTAGATAGCTTGAAAACCGCCCCTGTCCTATCTCAGAAAGATCAGAGCGCGATTACTTATCAGACATTATTAAACACTTACTAATTAGTAAATAAGCCCGACTCGAGTGTAGAACTAGAATGACATGCCGTCATCACTAAGGCTGTGTCCACGTTTTAGCTATTTCGTCTCACGATAAAATTTATCGCTTGTATCGATTTAATCTTTTTGGAGAATGAGTTTGTCTGATTTAAAAATGGCCTGTGGTGTAAAAAAGCGTCTGTAAACGAGTACCACGGCCAATATGCTCCCCATGCTGGCAGCGGCACACATTAAAAATAAAATAACGATTTGATAACGAACGGCTTGTTCAGGATCGCCTCCTGCAAGGATTTGCCCTGTCATCATCCCAGGTAAACTCACAATACCGACAACACTCATATTATTAATAGAAGGGAGCATTCCTGCGGTAACCGCTTGTTTGGCACATTGACGAAACGCTTCCCAAGGCGTAGCTCCCATGGCTAATAACATTTCAATTTGAGGTTTATCTTGAGCCAATAGTTGGGTGATGCGATGAAATGTGAGTGAAACAGCATTTAAACTATTACCTAATATCATACCTATGATAGGGATGATGTATTGAGGTGAGTACCATGGATGGATATGAAGAACGATATAAAGCCCGATAATCGCCACTATCCAAGCGGTTATCCATACGCTGATTAATGAATCGATCTTTTGACCGCGATAAGTGTATTGGCTTCGAGCAGCGGCTGATAAACCCGCTATCATGGTCATGATCAAAATGATGATAACGACCCACAAAGGATGATCAGTGGAAAAAATATATTTCAGAATAAATCCAATGGCACTTAACTGAACGATGGTACGGATGGCCGCAATCAATGTTTTTTTGGCTAAGCCAAGCTTCATCATAAAAGAGATGAAAATGCTGATACACACCAAACTAGACGCAATGCTTAAATCAATCCAATTAATGTTGTACATGATAAGGCTCGGTATTTAGATGTCCGTGATCCATGGTCCAGATATGTTCAGACATTCTATCCAACTGTTCAGGTAGATGTGAAACCATGATATAAGAACGATCGTTGCTTTGTTCAAACCAATGAGAGATTAAATGTTCCGCATGATCGGTAGAAGCAGGGTCCAGTGCAGCGGTAGGTTCATCGAGTAATAGCACCTGTGGGTTTAACTGTAATATTCTCATCAGGCAGACTAATTGGGCTTCTCCACCTGATAGAGTATGACTATCTTTTTCCAAAAAATTTAAAGGTCGGTCAATTTCTGTTAACATCCTTTCCCAGTTTTCTTTGTTCAATACTCGACGGCGATAGATGTTTAAACGCCAAGGCAAGGAAAGGTTGTCGGCGACCGTTCCTGGCACGAGAACAGCCTGTTGTCGAATATAAGCAATCTGTGTACGATATTTCAAAATATCGTCGGGAGACTGCTGTAAAACAGGCTTTTGTTTCCAGAAAATATCACCTTTAGAAGGCTCGTTTAATAGTGCTAACGTTCTCAGAAAAACACTTTTACCACTGCCAGAGTTACCTTGTAATCCTATCTTAGTGTGAGGAAATAAGCGGATATCGGTGGGTGATAGCAGATCCCCAAAACTTAAATCTCTCGTGAATAAAATAGGTTCATCCATAAGGTTACTCTTTAGATGACAGAAATTAGGCGTTTTTCTTTTGTTTTTTAATTTTTGTTTTAATGCGACTTAATTTTAAAGGCGATAAACGTTCGACAAATACTTTGCCATTTAAATGGTCAAGCTCGTGTTGAACGCAAACAGCCAAAAGTCCATCTGCATCAAATTCAAATGCTTCGCCTTGTTCATCAAAAGCTTTGACTTTAATCTGTGCGGAACGTTCGACTTTTTCATAAATGCCTGGAACAGACAAACAGCCTTCTTCCCAAGGAATTTTCTCCTCGCTCATCCAAGTGATTTCTGGATTAATCAATACGAGTAGATCATTAGCTTCTTCGGAAACATCGATAACGACGATGCGTTCGTGTATATCGACTTGGGTAGCCGCCAAACCTACGCCAGGAGCATCGTACATGGTCTCAGCCATATTTTTTATAATCTCTCTGACACGATCATCGATCTCTTTAACCGGTGCCGCTACTTTATGAAGTCTTTCGTCAGGGTAGGTCAAAATGGGTAATAACATATTTCAAATTATCTTTAAATGATGTTTAATTATACTCCTGAGGCATATAATTCACAAATACTTAAAGGAGTCAACGTCATGAACATCACAGCGATCACGGAAAAAGAATTACGAACCTGTTTGAGATTGACTTTAAATCATGAGATTAAACCTAGTTTTTGCAGAATATTGTTGGCTCATTTTGGTTTTGATGTGTTTGAACAAACAGCCTCTCAGATCGCGTTGCTATCGAGTATGGAGCAGGCTGAAATAGTTTTGAAGCCTTTGACTCAAGAACAAGATGCATTACTTGAAAAAACCATGGAATGGGCCAGTAAGGATCAAAACTTCATCCTCACCTTAGCCGATCCTTTATACCCTAAAAAATTACTTGAAATTAGCGATCCACCGATATTGCTGTACGCTCATGGACATATTGATACCTTGAAAAGACGCATGTTAGCCATGGTAGGTTCTCGGAATGCAACGTTTTATGGCTTATCTAATGCTGAACAATTTGCTAAAAACTTGGCCCCTCATTTTTGTATAGTGAGTGGATTAGCTCGTGGTATCGATGCTTCAGCTCATCAAGGTGCCTTGGCAGCAGGCTGTCCTCAAGCCACGATTGCGGTGATGGCTACAGGTATGAATTATATTTATCCGTCTGAGAATAAGGATCTGGCTCATCGTGTTGCAGAACAGGGTTTGATTGTGAGTGAATATGCACTCGATACCCGTGCCAAAAATTATCATTTTCCTCGTCGAAACCGCATTATTGCTGGTTTATCCGATGGCACTTTGGTCATTGAAGCTAACGAAAAAAGTGGATCCTTAATTACGGCACAATTATCGCTAGATATGGGAAGAGAGGTGTTTGCCATCCCCGGATCGATTCATTCGCCCGAATCAAAAGGTTGTCATGCTTTGATTAAGAACGGTGCGAAACTAGTGGAATCTAGTGATGATGTTTTGCAAGAATTTGATTTGAATGGTTTGTTAATGCAAGAGGAGATGACGTTGAATGTTCAGCCCGCTTTAACGAATCAAGAAGAAAAGTTTTTAAGAAAAATGGGGTTTGAAGCATTAAGTTTGGAAGAGTTGATTTATCACACAGGTATTGATTTGGCAGGCTTAAATGCAAGATTATTCCGTTTGGAGCAGTTGGGATGCGTTAAACGATTGCCAGATGGACGTTATATTCAGTTGTCTCGATAGTGCCGATAAACGCGAACTCTCATTGTTTGAAAGATGTGTGAAAGGGCTTTTAAACAGCGGATGAGAATGGTTGGGTAAGATGACGCTTATCTTTTGATGAACGAGGATGGCGGTGTTGGCTTATCTGAGCATGTCATGATAGCGGGATATGGATAACTATAGAACTCTTTTATAATATTAAATGAGCTGAAAATAATGGATATAGAAAGATGGATAAAAATATGAAAGTCGTATTTGCGGGTACACCAGAATTTGCCAAAGTCGCTTATCAAGCCATTTTAGACGCAGGGTTTGAAGTGCCTTTGGTGATGACCCAGCCTGATCGCCCTGCTGGACGTGGTATGAAATTAACGCCTAGTCCAGTGAAATCTTTAGCATTAGAACATCACGCCCCCGTTATTCAGGTGCAAAGCTTACGTCTTGATGGTCGATATCCAGATGAGGCGGCCCAAGCCAAGACCATGTTAGAGGCTTTGCAACCAGATGTGATGGTGGTGGCAGCTTATGGTTTAATTCTACCCAAATGGGTGTTGAGTCTGCCAAAATACGGCTGTTTGAATATTCATGCGAGTTTACTGCCTAGATGGCGAGGAGCAGCACCCATTCAACGTGCCATTGAGGCAGGTGATGCTGAAACAGGTGTGTGTATTATGCAAATGAATGAGGGTTTGGATACAGGCGATGTATTGCTTCAAAGAACCTTGCCGATTGAGTATAAAAATGCTGCCCAGTTACATGATGAATTGGCAGTATTGGGAGGTGAGATGATTGTTGAGGTTATGAAGTCTATCGATGAAATCAACGCTCAACCACAGCCAGAAGTAGGTATCACCTATGCCCAAAAACTCACTAAGCAAGAAGCTCAACTAGACTGGAATGAATCAGCAAGCACTTTAGAACGTAAGATTCGTGCGTTTAATCCTGTCCCTGGAGCCAGTGTGTCACTTAAAGGAGAACGAATCAAAGTCTGGGCCTCTCAAGTACTAGACGAACGAGCAAATCAACATCCGATAGGTGAAATTATCCAAGTAAGTGAGCAAGGGATTGATGTACAAACGGCTCAAGGTGTGTTACGTTTATTGGAATTACAAAAACCAGGTGGAAAACGTCAGGCAGTAGATGTTTTTGTGCGAGGCTGGCATTAAATCTATCTGATAATTAAAAAAAGCCCAAAGCGTCAAGCGATGGGCTTTTTTAAAAACGATGGTAATTTTATTCTACGACAGGCGTTGCCCATAAATCGTATTCATCAGAGTCGGTAATATCACAGGTGACAATATCGCCAGGGAAAAGCTCATATTCGGTATCAATAAAAACATTTCCATCAATTTCTGGTGCATCACCCATTGAACGACCAATGGTTAAGCCATCTTCGGCGATTTCATCGACTAAAATCTCCATACGTTTGCCAACTTTTTGTTGTAAACGTTGGGTAGAGATGTCTTGTTGATGCTCCATAAAGCGTTCCCAACGTTCTTGTTTTACTTCTTCGGGAATTTGATCGGGTAACTGATTGGCTTGAGCACCCTCGACATTCGAGTATTGGAAACAGCCTATGCGGTCTAACTGTGCTTCATCTAACCAATCTAGTAGATATTGGAAATCTTCCTCAGTTTCGCCAGGATAACCCACGATGAACGTTGAACGGATTGTGAGATCTGGGCAAATGCTTCGCCATTGTTTAATACGTTCTAACGTTTTCTCCTCAAAAGCAGGACGTTTCATTGAACGTAAGATTTTGGGACTGGCATGCTGAAAAGGAATATCCAAGTAAGGCAGAATCTTACCTTCAGCCATTAAAGGAATAATATCATCTACGCTGGGGTAAGGGTACACATAGTGCAAACGAACCCAAACGCCAAGTTCTCCCAAAGCTTTGCATAGCTCATCTAAGCGTGTTTTCATCGGACGACCGTTCCAGAAACCACTACGATATTTTAGATCCACACCATAAGCACTGGTATCTTGTGAAATCACTAATAATTCTTTGACCCCTGCATTGACCAGTCTTTCTGCTTCCCCCATAACATCGCCAATTGGGCGACTGACGAGTTTGCCTCGCATAGAGGGGATAATGCAAAACGAACAGCTATGATTGCAGCCCTCAGAAATTTTGAGATAAGCATAGTGACGAGGGGTCAGTTTAATGCCTTGAGGGGGGACTAAATCGGTAAACGGATCATGTTCTTTGCTGGGTGGAGCGACTTTATGGACAGCACGTACTACTTCCTCGTATTGCTGAGGACCTGTCACCGCCAAAACGCTTGGGTGGACATCACGAATCGCCTGTTCATCGCCACCCATACAGCCTGTGACGATCACACGTCCGTTTTCAGCAATCGCTTCGCCGATAGCATCAAGTGATTCTGCTTTGGCACTATCGATAAAACCACAGGTATTCACCACGACAACGGCAGCGTCGTCATAATCGGAAGAAATTTCATATCCTTCTGTGCGTAACTGGGTCAAAATACGCTCAGAATCAACTAAGGCTTTGGGGCAGCCTAGACTAACAAAACTAACTTTTGGATTGGCCATATTGATTTTAATTATTTAAAGATGATGGGGGAATTATAACGTTTTATCCTCTTTGACAGTAAAACTTTAGCGTGAAAATAGGCGTTATAGGGTATGATAGAGTTTAGTAAAATTTATTTATATTGAATTTATGGCAACTTTAGTTCCCTTATCTTCATTGATTTTAGAGGTATCTGACTGTATTCGTTCGGTTCAATCAGGTGCTTCTTTAAACGATGTGCTACCGAAAGTCACTCATCGAGCCGCTACGCAGTCCTTAGCTTTTTATGTATTAAGACAATACTATCTTTGTCAGAAGATTAAGGAACAGTTGTTGACCAAAAAATCTCCCAATCCCAAGTTTGATAGCCTACTATTGGTATCGATAGCCTTGTTGTTACCCTCAAAATCGCCTGAAGCACCTGTTTATGCTGAATTTACAGTAGTGGATGAGGCGGTTAAAGCCTGTTCTCGTCATCCCAAAACAAAACCTTTTAAAGGTCTGTTAAATGCGTGTTTACGATCGTTTTTACGTTCAAAATTATCGATGATTGAACAAGCAGAATCGTTAAGTTTAGAAGCAAAATATGGATTTCCAATTTGGTGGCAAAAACGTTTGGAACAAGACTATGGCGAACAACGTTTTGAGATAATGGAGCGTTTGTATACGCCAGGTCCAATGGTGTTAAGGGTGAATCAACGTGTTTGTACACCTGAGCGTTACCTTGAAAAACTCCAACAAAATGGTATGAATGGCCGTTTGGTAGGCGATTCGGGGATTATTCTGGATCAGGCTTGTCCTGTTGATAAACTCCCTGATTTTGAAAAGGGAGCTTGCTCGGTTCAAGATTCGGGTGCTCAATTGGCCGCGACATTATTACCTTTGCAAAAAGGTATGCGTGTGCTGGATGCGTGTTCTGCACCAGGGGGTAAAACGGCTCATTTACTAGAACGTGAGGATATTTCTTTGACTGCTTTGGACATTGATGCTAAACGTATGGAAAAGGTACGTCAAAATCTAGAACGCTTAGGGTTGATGGGCGATCGAGTTTGTCTTAAAGTCGCCGATGCAGCAAAATTAGAGACTTGGTGGGATGGTGAATGTTTTGATATGATTTTGGCGGATGTGCCTTGTACAGCTTCTGGCATTGTGAGACGACATCCAGATATTCGTTTGCTGAGAAAAGAAAGTGATATTGCCCAAACGGCTTCCTTACAAAGAGAGATAATAAGCCGTTTATGGCAGGTGCTGAAACCGGGCGGTACACTACTTTATGCGACTTGCTCGATTTTTAAAGAAGAGGGGCCAGAACAGTTGGAATATTTTAAAACGTTGGCAGGTATTGAACTGATAGAACAACGGCAGTTGTTGCCTAGCGTACATGACGGATTTTATTATGCCAAATTCCAAAAAAGAGCTTAAACATTTTCCTTTTAAGCGTTATGTTTTTTTGTTGTGTTCGATAGTGCTGATGGCGGTTGTATTAGCTTGGCCTAGCGGTGAAAGCAATGAAAAAATATACAGCATGATTGATATTAAACACGTAACGGTCAATCAAGACCATCGAAATTTTTATCTATCGGTAGAGGCTGATTTGAGCTTGCAAAAAGAGTTGTTGATAGCGGTTCAAAGAGGCGTGCCTTTGTCTTTTACTTATGAGTTGGAAATTTATCGAAAAGAAGCGGGTTTGAGTCAGTTATATCGCACGCAGAAAAAAGTGTGGACGATTTATCATCATGTGTTATTGAAACAATGGTCGATTCAAACCGATCGTGTCGTGGATATTGAATTATCGTTAGAAGATTGTCTCAAACATTTAACTTCTTTGAGACGATGGGCAATTGGGACCTTAGACGCTTTACCTGACGGTCAGACGTATGAGGCAAAAATAAGGTTATATCTAGATCCTACTTTATTACCCAGAGCTTTTGAATTTGATGTGTTAAGTAACCCTAATTTATCGTTAAAAACAACATGGAAAACGTTCGAGATCAAAAGTCCCCAAGATTAAGACTGATGGTGAATTGGTGCTTGAGGGGCTTATTAGTTTTTGCTGTCGCATTTAGTGTTTTCTTAATTGGTGCCTTAGTCACGGCCACAGGAAATGATACCTACTTTAGTGAATATTTCTTATGGTTATTAGGCATTATCGGCTTCTTGGCGGTGGTGTTGGCTGCATGGGTGGTATTTTTGTTAGTACGGATGTATTGGTGTCTGAAAACAAACAAATTTGGTTCCAGAATTACAGCAAAATACGCGTTGTCTTACGCGGCGATTGCCATTATTCCAGGTGTGCTGATTTATTTGGTTTCTGTTCAGTACATGACGCGTTCGATTGAATCTTGGTTTAATGTCAAGGTAGATAAGGCATTGGAATCGGGTATTGAACTGGGACAAAACCTACTCGATACACAAATTGCAGATTTAAAAGCTAGGGCTAATGCGATTAATGCAGATTTGATTGGGGTGAGTGAATCGAAACTGTTATCGACCTTATTGCAATCGAGAGATGCAATGGGGACCTCTGCTGATGCGATGGTTTTTTCGTTTCCGGGTAACCGAATTTTAGCGTTTACGGGTGGGAATTTTGGACGTTTATTGCCGTCTTTGCCTCCTGTATCGGTACTGAATCAGGTAAGGGTATCTAGAGAATATGCACGTGCTGAAGTCGTGGACGGCTCTGATCCTAATCATCCTATTATGCAAATCCGAGTGGTGTTGCCTGTTTTGTCCAGTAGTTTGGGATCTGAGGGAAGTTTAGGCGGTGCCAGTAGCGAAAGTTATTGGTTACAACTGACTATTTTGATTCCCCAAAATTTAAGTGATAACTTAACGCAGGTCCAAAATGGTTTTCGCGATTATGAGGAATTATCTATCTCGCGACATGGCATGCGAAAATTGTTTTCCGTTGCATTAACGGTGGTGTTGATGTTAACGATTTTTATGGCGGTTTCGGTTGCACTCAGAATGGCTAAAAGACTGGTAGAGCCTTTATTACAGTTGGCAAAAGGTACGCATGCTGTGGCTAAAGGACAGTATGAACTATTGCCCAAAGCACACTCAAATGATGAAGTTGCCCAGTTAACCGAAGATTTTAACCTTATGGTCAATCAGTTAGATGAGGCCAGACAAGAGGTCCAAACAAAGCAAACTCAGTTAGAAGAAAGTAATCTGCATTTAGAAAGTATTCTGGAAAGCTTGTCTTCAGGGGTTATTGTATTTGATAGCCAAATGCGTGTGACGATCATTAATCGGGCAGCAGAAGTGATTTTAGAAGAAGATTTAAGTCAGTTGCCAGGTAAGCCTTTGACCAGTCTTGAATCGATTTCTGAGTTTGCAAAAGAGGTGTCTTTGGCGTTTAGTATTCACAAAGAAAATGATAATCATCAACCTTATTGGCAAGAACAGATTGAAATTCACGGGCAACAACATGCAAGTGGCGTGGATAAAGGGATTGTCTTGCTGATGAGAGGAATGCAGTTAGTCACTACGCATGATGAAATCGGTTACGTTTTGGTATTTGATGATATTTCTAGCGTGATCGCCGCCAACCGCGTGGTCGCGTGGGGTGAGGTGGCTAGACGTTTGGCTCATGAGATTAAAAATCCTTTGACCCCCATTCAACTGTCTGCTGAAAGAATTAGCATGAAGTTAGAAAGTAAACTGGATGAGAAAGATAGTGAGTTTTTAAAACGTTCGATAGGTACGATTGTGAACCAAGTCAGTTCGCTTAAACAAATGGTCAATGATTTTAGAGACTATGCCAAAACTCCCGAAACGACCTATCAAGCGGTAGATTTAAATGCCTTAATTGTGGATGTGGCAAGTTTGTATGGATGGGATCCAAAAGGGCATGCGGGTTCAGACAATCCTTCCGCTATTATGTTGGATTTGGATCCGCATATTCCTTTTGTGGAGGGAAACGAAAATCAACTGCGTCAGGTGTTGAACAATCTATTGGGTAATGCAAAAGATGCTTTGCAAAATGTTGTGTTGTCACAAGAAGAAGCCGGTATTGTAATCCGTACTCAGTTATTGCAAGATGAACAAAGATCGGTGGTGAAACTGGTGATCGATGATGTCGGCGAGGGATTTAATCCTGAATTTTTAGACACGGCTTTTGAACCCTATGTTACGAGTAAACCAACGGGAACAGGATTGGGCTTGGCGATTGTTAAAAAAATTATTGAAGAACATGGTGGTAAAGTGGAGTTATGCAACCGTCAGGTTAAGGGTGCAAGGGTCACAATTTTGTTCTTAAAGCTTATAAAGTCAGTATAATGTGCTCGAGCATGGTTATAATCTATACTCGAGACTAATCATTTAATGAATAATTGTTTGTAATTAGAAGGTTGTAATATGGCCAGAATTCTGGTAGTTGATGATGAAATTGGTATTAGAGAATTACTTTCTGAAATTCTTTACGATGAGGGGCATACCGTTGAGTTAGCAGAAAATGCGACTCAGGCTAGATTGGCTCGTCAGCAATTTAGCCCAGACTTAGTCTTGTTGGATATTTGGATGCCTGATACAGACGGCGTAAGTCTTTTGAAAGAATGGTCTGCTCAAGGATTGTTAACGATGCCAGTGATTATGATGAGTGGTCATGGTACGATAGATACGGCGGTAGAAGCGGTTAGAATTGGTGCGACGGCTTTTTTAGAAAAACCTATTGCATTACAGAAATTATTAAAAACAGTAAAAGAAGCATTAAGTTCTGGCATGGTATTAAGAGCGAATCAAATACCATCAGCGGCTGCGATTAAGGAAGTTTCGCCAGTGACCTCTATTACTGAAGGTGTTATGGGCAAAAATGCGTTCTTGGGCGATACGATTGAACAAACAACAACTTCAGAAGTCGCTAATGCACCGTTAATCGAGTCAGATGTATCGACGTTAAGTGATGATGTATTGGTCAGCTCAGTCGGTTCTATTAATCTTGGACAAGAGTTAAGATTGGCTAGAGATCAGTTTGAGCGTTTGTATTTTGATTATCATTTGGCAAAAGAAAACTTTAGTATGACACGCGTCTCTAAGAGTACAGGTTTGGAGCGTACAAACTTATATCGTAAGTTACGTCAATTAGGTATTGATACCAAGCGTAGTCGAAAAGACTAATAAGGATGTTTGATGATGAGAAAGCCAGCAGTAAGGTTGCTGGCTTTTTTATTTCAGTAAGACAATGTCGCTGAATCCTTGCCTACCCTCAACGCTTAAAGAGGATTCGCCCTTAAACCAGCCTATCAAGAATACAAACATGCTTGCACCCCTGCCACCACTTGCGACGGATGAATAAGCTGATAAAAAGGGGGGTAGGCATGTCCTTATCCTTAAAACAGCCTATCAAGAATACAAACACGCTTATATCCCTGCCACCACTTGCGACGGATGAATAAGCTGATAAAAGGGTGGTGAGGTTCGCCTTTAAAACTGTGTGGAACAGCTCTGTAGCTAAACACCGCCTTGATAATTAATTTGTCGCCATGCTTCATACACGACAACGGCGACAGCATTAGAAAGATTTAAACTTCTTGAATTAGGTTTCATTGGCAGTCGAATAGCCTGTTCTCGTCCGATAATTTCCCATTCTTCAGGTCTTAATCCCGATGTTTCGCGTCCAAAAATAAAACAATCGTTTTCTTGGAACTGAACGGATTGTGAAAATGTTTTGCCTTTTGTTGAGATAGCAAATAGGCGGTCTTTGGGGGCTTGTATAAACTGAATTGCTGAACGCAGATCATCATGAACTTTAATGTCAGCCCATTCATGGTAATCCAGTCCTGCACGTTTAAGACGTTTATCATCCAGTTGGAAACCCAGAGGACGAATAAGATGAAGATTAGCTCCCGTATTGGCAGCTAAACGAATGATATTGCCTGTATTGGCGGGGATTTCTGGCGAAACTAAAATAATATTAAACATTGTTAAAATTGGCTACGTGCGATAACGAGGCCATAAATAGTTTGTACACCTGATGATTGTAACGCTCTTGAGGCTAAATGTAATGTTTTTCCAGTTGTGTAAATATCATCAACTAAGATAACGGTTGGATGCGGTACCCAAGCATCGCAATAGTATTGACTTTTATCCTTTGTAAAACGTTCTGATTTTTTAAGAGAAGACTTTTTTTGGTTCCCAATACGTTTTAAATATCCCGTGGCTAAAGGAAGCTGAAATTTCTTGGATAAGTTTTGAGCAAATACCTGTGCTGGATTATATCCTCGTTTATAAAGAGAACGTGGATTGGTGGGAATGGGGATGAGTACGGCATCTTGGGGTAGGGTAAATAAATGAGCCTCTTGCTTTTCCCAAGCAAACTGTGCAAACGCCTGTGCAAGATGGGTGGCTTGTTGATTTTTAAATTGCCAAATCAGATAAGACCAAGGTGGTATGTAATCAAATAGATGGTAGAGTTGTTTGATTTGGGTGAGGCGTTGTGAACAGTTAGGGCAACGTTGACGAATGAGATAAGCATGACAAAATGAACAGCGAGGGTGCTGGATATGTTGATCTAACAGTGTTTGCGTACAATGAGAGCAGAAAAAACCTTTATGACTTTTGCCTTGGCAAATAGGACAAGAGGATGGAATGAGGTTCAAAAATGAAAAGAGATTCATTTTGCGAAAGTTTTTGTATTTGATTAAAATGATTTTAAAAAAGCAGTGATGCGTGATCAAGATAAGATAGGATAAATATGTCAGATACTCATGAGTTGCCCATTCATCCCGTATGGGTTAAACAGCAGTCCGAACGACGTTCAGGAAATCAAGATGCTGATTTTTTCTACGATGAAATTGCACAGCGTTTAATGGAGAAGTTAGATCCCATTGTGATTAATGTTCAGCATTTGGTCGATATGGGGTGTCATGAGGGACAGCGTTATGAAACACTAAGACAAAAGTTTCCCCAAGCTCGTTATACAGGGGTGGATATTAGTTCGCGAGCATTGGAAAAGGCCAGAAAACGTTGTCGTCCTGCCAGTCTCATCGCTCGCTGGTTAAAGAAAACACCGGTGACGTTTTTAGAGCATGATATGGCTAAGACAGACATTGCACCTGAGTCGGTGGATATGATTTGGTCGAATTTAAGTTTGTTTTGGCACCCTAGTCCTGAACGAGTGTTTGCTGAATGGCGGCGTATTTTGCGTCCTGAGGGGTTATGTTTGTTTACTACATTGGGGCCAGGAAATTTTCTTCAGTTGCGTCAAGCCGTCGCCGATGCACAGCTGTCTAGTCGTTTAATGCCTTATACGGATATGCACGATCTGGGTGATATGTTGGTCAATGCAGGATTTAGCGATCCTGTCATGGAGCAAGAGGTGATTACCTTGCAATATAAAAAACCAGAGACTTTGTTAAAAGATGTTTATGCTCTCGGTGGTAATGCTAGTAAAGGACAGTCGCCAGGCTTGAAAGGACGAGGTTTTTATCAAAAACTTTGTCAAGCTTTAGAAGCCCAGAGAAAGCCAGATGGTTATTTGCACTTGGACTTGGAAGTGGTTTACGGACATGCTTGGCGTGCCAATATGGTTCAAAGAGGGCCATCGGAAGTAGGAATTTCACTGCAAAGCATTCAAAAACGGATGTTTTAATAAGGTGCATTAAAAAAACCCTTAATCAAGGTGACTAAGGGGAAACATAATCAGGAGAAATGTCGTTGATTACTGAGGAGGATTAGGATAATTTCTTATCTTCTGTTTTTTTGTCTTGTTCAGCGGCATCGGCTGCAAGTTTTTGCTCATACAAACCTTGGAAGTTAACTTCAGCTAGGTGTAATGGAGGCAATGACGCACGTGTGATTAAATCAGCTACGTTCGCACGTAGGTATGGATAAATCATCTGTGGACAAACAATGTTTAATAATGGATCTAATTGATCTTCAGGAATGTTCTCAATCGCGAAAATAGCGGCTTGCTCTGCTTCGATCAAATAAAGTGTTTTGTCGTTTACTTTTGTTGTTAACGTTACACGAACCGTTGCTTCATAAATCGTATCTTCAACTTTTGTGTGAGCAACGGCTAAAGAAATATCGACATGAGGTGCTTCTTGTTCTAAGAATACTTTCGGTGCATTCGGTAATTCCAAAGACGCATCTTTTAGATAAATGCGTTGAAGTGCAAAAATTGGTTCTTTCTTTTGTTCAGCCATTTTTGGGTTCCTCTTAATGTAAAAGTGTATCTAATTTGCCTTGAGCATCAAGGGCATAAAGATCATCACAGCCTCCCACATGTGTGGTGCCAATGAATATCTGTGGAACGGTCGTGCGTCCCGAACGTTCAATCATAACATCTCTTTCAGATGGAAGACTGCTAATATCTATTTTAGTTATATTGGTCACGCCTTTTGATTCTAGTAAAGCAAATGCTTTTTGACAATAAGGACAAGTGGGTCTGTAGTAGATAGTAACAGCATTTTTCATATTTTTAACCTCTTTTTAGGGGTAAGTTTGCTTTTTGCCATGCAGAAATACCACCTTGTAACACGTAAACTGGACGATTAGGATCGAGCTTTTCAATGGTCTTAGCCACTTTAAATGCCTCACGATCAAAAGCATCTACTAATATGATAGGCTTTTTTGCATTAAATTTCTTTAGTTGTGTTTCTAAGTTTGAAACATCTAGGTGTTTAGACGTAGCAATTGCAACAGATTTAAAGGCTTCTTCCTTACGAATGTCTAATAATAAGGCCCCTTCTTGATTACATAGTTTAATAGCATCATTAGGGAGAATGCCTAATTTTGACATAAATGGACTGCCTTTAGATTGCACAGCAATCATGATTAAGGCAATGATTAAAATTAAGGCCCACGCCCATGTGTAATTAAATGTAAGAAAACTCACGTTTCACCTCTTGCTTACGGTAAAATATTTTAAAGTCTTTAGTATAACGGAAATTGAGATGTATAAACTTGTATTAATGCGTCATGGCGAAAGCCAATGGAATTTGGAAAACCGTTTCACTGGGTGGGCCGATGTCGATTTGACTGAAAAGGGCCGAGAACAGGCTCGCAACGCAGGTAAATTATTATCGGGGTTTCGATTTGATAAGGCCTATGTGTCGATGTTAAAACGTGCGATTCGTACCTTATGGATAACATTGGACACCATGGATTGCATGTATATTCCTGTCGAAAAAAGTTGGCGCCTAAATGAACGTCATTATGGTAATTTGCAAGGATTGAATAAGGCGGAAACGGCACAGAAGTTTGGAGACGAACAGGTTTTGATTTGGCGTCGTTCTTATTCTATTGCCCCACCTGCTTTGCCAGAGGATGATCCTAGACATCCCAAGTGGGAAGAACGTTATGCACACGTACCTCAAGATGCTTTACCCTCAACAGAATGCCTAAAAGATACCGTTGCACGCGTGTTGCCGTTATGGAATGAACAGATTGCTCCCGATATTAAAGCAGGTAAGACTATTTTGATCACCGCTCATGGTAATAGTCTAAGGGCTTTAATTCAGCATCTGGATAAGATGAGTGAAGAAGCGATTTTGGCATTGAATATTCCAACAGGACAGCCATTGGTTTATGAATTGGATGAGAATTTAACGCCTATTCGCCATTATTATTTGGCCGATCCAGAGGAAATTGCCAGAGAGTTAGAAGCGGTAAAAGCCCAAGGCAAAGCAAAATAAGTCGTGTTAAAAAGTAATGCGTCATGCTATCAATGACTGATGAACAATTATTAAGATACGCTCGCCATCTTAACTTAGATGATATCGGTATAGATGGGCAGGAAAAACTACTCAAGGCCCGTGTATTGATCGCGGGTCTGGGTGGATTGGGGTCGCCAGTGGGGATGTATTTGGCGGCAAGTGGTATCGGACAGTTAGATTTGGTGGACTTTGATACGGTTGAGTTATCGAATTTACAAAGACAAATCATCCATACAACTGAATATATTGGTTGGTCAAAGGTCCAATCTGCTGCTCATACCATCGCTTCACTGAATCCAGAAGTACGGTGTTATTTGCACACGCAAAAACCTAATTCTTTGGCTGATTGGTTATCTTTGATTCAATCGGTGGATTTGGTCTTGGATTGTACAGATAATTACCCCACGCGGCAGATGATTAATCAGGCTTGTGTTGAGTTGCGTAAACCGTTGGTGTCGGCGGCTGCCATACGCTATATGGGTAATATTTTTATGTATAACCCGTTTAAGCCTGAAAGTGCGTGTTATGCCTGTTTGTTTGATGAAATGGAACAGGTACAAACTGATCGATGTGCGACGATGGGGGTGTTGTCGCCTTTATTGGGGGTGATGGGCAGTATGCAAAGTATCGTGGCCATTAACTATTTGACGCAAGGACGAGATCTTAACAATAGAATGTTGATGTTAGATGCGAAAACGTTAACTTGGCAAACGCTGATGATTCCTAAACGTGAGCATTGTTCAATCTGTTCAAAACCAACAAAATAGCTTAAACGATAAATCATGTACTACAAATGAAAACTATTTTTATTTGAATTCATTGACTTATGATACACATTGAAAGGAAAAAAACTTGAGTCCTTAGTTTTTAAGCTTTACAATGTGTCCAAGTGATTTGAAATAGATTGGATTGAAACTAATCTTCAACGTATTTTTTAATGAGGTATAAACATGCAAGGTAATAAAGAAGTATTAGATTGCCTAAATAAATTGTTGGCAGGCGAATTAGCGGCTCGTGACCAGTATTTCATTCATTCTCGTATGTATGAAGAATGGCACTACACTAAGTTAGCAGCACGTATCGGTCATGAAGTAGATGATGAAACTTCTCATGCTAGCGATATTATCAAACGTATGTTGATGTTGGGTGGTACACCTAATATGACTCCAGCTCCGATCAAAGTAGGTACTTGCCCTAAAACTATGTTGGAAGCTGACTTGGAAGTAGAGTACGAAGTTCGTACAAACTTACAAGATGCGATTGCATTATGCGAGTCTAAGAAAGACTATGTCACTCGTGATATTCTGTTAAAACAATTAATCGATACAGAAATTGATCATGCTCACTGGTTAGAACAACAGCTTGGCTTGATTGAAAAAATGGGTATCCAAAACTACCTACAATCGATGGCTCAGTAAACTTAACGGTGAAATGTTGAGAATAAAAAGCCGCCCATTGGGGCGGCTTTCTTAATGGGATATCTCAAATCAATCGGATAGTCAAAAAATAACTACCTCTATGCCTGAGAAATCACTATCCCTATACCAACGCTTTATTCGTAATCTTTTGCCACGCGAGGCTGATCGGGGTGTTGGATCAGATCTTGAAATGCCTTGGATGCGGGGAGATTGAGATTAATATTTTTAGGTGGAATGGGCTGTTCAAACCATTTTGTATAGTAGCTTTCCAAGCGTCCTGAACGAATAATTTGATCAATAGCTTGATTGACCAAATCTTGTAACTCACTATCCTCTTTGGGCAGTGCCAATGCATAAGGTTCATCGCTGTAAAGCTCGCCACTGATGCGATAATCTTGAGGGTTCTGTGAATTAGCGATAAAGCCAGAAAGCAATACATCGTCCATAAAATAAGCATCAGCCTTACCTAAGGTCACCTGATTAAACCCTTGGGCCAATGTTTGGGCAGGGATAATATTCATGTGCATATGTAGGTCTTGATTGGTCTTAGAAAGCCATGCTAATGGTCTGGTTCCTGCGGTTGACGTGACGTTTTTGCCTTTCAGATCCTCAAGCGTGACAATCGGGCTTTTGGCAAGGGTGACAAAACGAATACTGGTGATAAAAATAGCGGGGCTAAAATTCACCATTTTTTGGCGTTCTTGAGTATTGCTAATATCGCTACACAGTAAATCAATACGATTATCCGCCAAAGCAAGCAGACGATTGGCGTGTGTGACAGGATAGTAGGCGACTTTTAGCGGTTCATTCAACGACTTGGATAGTTGCTCGACCACATCTTTGCACACATCGATTGAATACCCCATAGGTGTTTGATTGTCGAGGTTTTCGCTGTCAACATATGAAAAAGGAATGGCGTTATTGGTGTATCCAAGATAAATGGTTTTAGTCTCTTTAATCTTGTCTAAACGCGTGCCTGCCTGTGCGGGCAAAGCGGCGATTAATGTACTAAGACCGAGTGTCAACGCAAGGTGAGAAAATTTCATCATGAACTCCCATACAAAAACGTTCTCGTTTTATGAGGCGTTTTTCAGTAGTTTGGCAGCTTCAATGGCAAAGTAAGTCAAAATGCCATCGGCACCTGCACGTTTAAAACATAACAATGATTCTAAGATCGATTTTTCACGATTTAGCCAACCTTTCTCAAAAGCCGCGACCATCATGGCATATTCGCCAGAGACTTGATACGCATAGGTAGGCATTTTGAACGTATCTTTGACCTCACGCAAAATATCAAGATAAGGTAAACCAGGTTTGACCATGACTAAATCAGCACCTTCTTGAATATCTAAGGCCACTTCATGTAGTGCTTCATTTCGGTTAGCAGGGTCAATTTGATACGTGCGTTTATCGGCTTTGCCTAAATTCGCAGCTGAAGCGACTGCATCGCGAAATGGTCCATAGAATACACTGGCATATTTGGCAGAATACGCCATAATCATGGTGTTAATAAATCCATTATCTTCTAAAGCACGACGAATCGAACCAATCCGTCCGTCCATCATATCGCTAGGAGCAACGTAATCGGCTCCCGCTGCTGCATGAGTTAACGCCTGTTTAATTAAAATTTCTACGGTAATGTCATTTAAGATATAACCGTTTTCGTTAATCACACCATCTTGTCCATGGCTGGTATAAGGGTCTAAAGCAACGTCTGTCAATACACCAAGATTAGGAAATTCTGATTTTAATAGACGAACGACTTTTGGAATCAGCCCATCGGGATTCGTTGCTTCAATCCCATCAGGCGTTTTTAATGACGCATCAATAACGGGGAAAAGAGCTATCACGGGAATACCCAAATCAACACATTCTTGAGCGATAGGCAATAAAGTATCTGGCGAATATCGATTCACGCCTGGCATAGAAGGAACAGGTTCAATGACCCCTTTGCCTTCACGAACAAAAACAGGGTAGATGAGATCGTTAGGGGTTAATACATTTTCTTGTACCAAACGTCTGGAAAAGTCAAATTGACGATTGCGACGTGGACGAATATAAGGAAATTTGGATGTTAATATCATGGTACCACCTGTGGAGAAATCCAATTTAAAATTGCATCATTAGCTTCTTGAATACCGATTCGATTAGAAGCTGAAAAAGGAATGGTTTTGAGATCGCCAAGTTTGCTGAGTTGCTGGTTCACCTGTGCAACCGCTCGAACTCTTTGTCCATAAGGCAATTTATCGGCTTTAGTTAGTAGAACGAGTACAGGTTTGCCAGTCGGTGCGATCCACTGGGCTAGTCGTTGGTCGAGATCCGTCAAGCCGCGACGAATATCAATTAACAAAACAATCCCTGCTAAGCTGGTGCGTTCTTTTAAGTAGCTTCCTAGCACATCCGCCCATTCTTCATGGGTGTTTTTGGCAACGGAAGCAAAGCCATATCCAGGTAAATCGACTAGAAAGCCAAGAGGACTTTTGGGATTCAAAGGGTCGGGAATGCCAAACATATTGATCAGCCGAGTGCGACCAGGCGTTTTACTGGAAAACGCAAGACGTTTTTGGTTAGTGAGAACGTTAATGGCAGATGACTTCCCGACATTCGAACGTCCTACAAAACATACCTCAGGGGCATGCGGTATCGGCAATTGGTTGAGTTTGGCAGCCGATATGAAAAATGAAGCACGATGTAAAAGAGACACAAGAAATTAATTTATATCAAAGGTTAAACAATTTTATCATTGTATAATTTTTCAAGTTCATAAGCCAATAGGGCTTTGTGTTAAAATGATATATTGATTTATTATTGAGAGCGTCGGCTTACTTAACGTAAACTGGCTTGCGTATTTTGTCATATAGGTATTTACGGCAAATGAAAAAATTTAACTCTACACTTAAAGCAGTTGGCGTTGCACTAGGATTGATGACCTGTGCAGGTGCTTTTGCAAATGAAATTAGCCCGAATTTGGAAAACGGTCAGAAACTTTATTTACAAGGTGATGTGTCTCGTGGCATTATCGCCTGTATTGCTTGTCACGGACCAGGCGGTAACAGTGTGATCGCTATGTATCCTAGTTTGGCAGGTCAGCCAGCAGGTTATATCGTAAGTCAGTTAAAACACTTCCAAGCTAAAGACGGTGCGAAACCTGCACGTTTGGATGCGTCTGGTAAGATTACTACGATGACAGCTACTGTTGCGAACATGACAGAACAGGATATGGCTGATTTAGCCGCTTATATTAGTTCCCAAGAGTTGACATCTTTGGCTACCTCTAAATACACGACAAATAAAGACATGGTGGCTTTAGGTCGTGATATTTGGCGTGCAGGTATCCCTTCTCGTAACGTGCCAGCCTGTGCTAGTTGTCATGGACCAGCTGGTCAAGGAATGCCGGAAGAATTCCCTCGCTTATCTGGACAACAGCCTGATTATGTTTATAGTCAGTTGATTGCGTTTGCAGATGGCTATCGTCAGAAAGGCGGGAACGAAAATATGATGGGTACGATTGCGAATCGTATGAGTCGTCAAGAGATTCAAGCTGTTGCAGACTACGCGACTGGCTTGCGTTAAATTCTTTTGATTCATCAGTAAGGGGGGATTCCCCCTTTTTTTATCGGTATAACATGAAAGATCTAAAACGCCAATATTCACCCCGTTTTCTTTTGTCTTCATCCTTTGAATTGCTTGGTTCCATGCGGTTTGCCATCAGCTTGCTGACCTTGGTTTGTATCGTTAGTGTGATTGGAACGGTCGTTGAGCAGCATCAGCCAGAACTAAGCTATATTGATAAGTTTGGCACTTTTTGGTATCAGGTATTTGTTCAGTTTGATATTGGTGAGATTTACAATGCACCTTGGTTTTTGTTTGTTATGGGCATTGTAGTCGTGTCAACTAGTATTTGCTTGATCCGCAATGTTCCTAAAATGATCAAAGAAATGCGAAATTTTCGAGAATATGTGAGGGAACAAAATCTACGTGCATTTCCACATCGTTTTCAGATACAGAGTGAACGTTCGGTTGAGGGAATTGAAAAGAACGTATTAGCTTGGTTGGGTAACGAGGGGTATCGTTACAAGATTCGTCGTGATGATACGGCCATCATGGTGGGAGCGAAAAAAGGATCCTCAAATAAATGGGGATATATCTTTGCTCATTTGGCGATTGTAGTGGTGTGTTTGGGCGGTTTATTAGATAGTGAATTACCTCTAAAATTACAAATTTTACTTGGACAAAAAACACCGATTCCTCAGTCGGCTCGTTATGTGTCAGAAGTGCCATCTGATGCTATTTTTGGGGTGAATAATATTAGTTTTCGTGGGAATGTGTCTTTGTCTGAGGGGGCAGAGGGCTCTGACTTTGCCTTACTAAGAGTGGGTGGTAATTTATATCTCCAACAGCTTCCGTTTTCGGTTAAGTTAAATCGATTTATTGTTGAATATTATGAATATAACGGGATGCCGAAACGTTTTGCCAGTGAAGTGACGATCACTGATGCAAAGACAGGTAAACAATACGATGAGACGATTGAGGTCAATCACCCTTTTACGCTTCATGGCATCACGCTTTACCAGAATAGTTTTCAAGACGGTGGCTCAAAAGTCTGGCTAGAGGGATATCCGTTGATTGGTCAGGGTACTTCTGTGGTCGATGTTTCAGGGACAGTGGGACAAGATTATCAGGTGGATGTTGATGAGGGAAGACTTCAATATCGTTTGAATATCGATGATTTTCGTTTGTTAAATGTTGAGAATTTGGGCGGACCGAATGATGCGACAGGACATGCGAAAACATTTACCTCAGATCTAAAGGATTTAACGGGAAGTGCGGCAAGAGAACGTAATCCTAATATTCGTAACCTAGGGCCAAGTATTCGATACACGCTGACAGACAAAAACAATCAGTCTGTCCAATTTATGAATTACATGTTACCAGTGGTGGGGCTTGAACCGATACCTGTTTTCTTATTTGGTGTCCAAAACGCATTAACGAATAATATGATGTATATTCGAGTGCCTGCTGATGAAAAGGGTAGTATCCAGCAGTTTTTATTACTTAGAAAAGTGTTGAATGATCCGAATATGCGTGAAAAAGCGGTAAACGCATTTGTAGAAAAAAATCAAGATTCAGGAAAGATTCCAAAAGAGGGATTACGCAAGTTAGCTTCACAAGCACTAACCATCTATGCTAATGCAGGATTTGCTGGCATCGAGGATTACATTAATGGAGTGGGCATCCCTGAATCTCAGCGTGTGCCAGAAACATTACGTGGCACCATGAGAGAGGTGTTGCAGAATTATTTGGTGTTCTCGATTATTGAGCTAAATAATATCGTTCGCCAAGAAATGGGATGGGAAGCAGTAGCGATGAATGACGAAGCAAAAGTGGTCCAAGAAGCTCGTTGGTTGGATTTGGCCATGAATGCGTTGTCAGATTTTACGCATTACCCTTCTCCGATTATTTTTCAACTTAAATCGTTTAAACGGGTGCAAGGCAGTGTTTTACAAGCGACCCGTTCACCTGGTGAGGTTTGGGTATATTTGGGTTGTATAATGCTGGCATTGGGCGTATTCGCGATGTTTTATATTCGTGAACGTAGGGTGTGGGTGTATATTAAGTCAGGTCATCCTAATCAGATAACGGTGGCTATGACTTCTCCAAAACGCACAATGGACTTTGAAAAAGAGTTTAATCAGTTGCGTCAAGATTTTAGAAAATTAGGCAGTATAGATGAGTAATACTTTGAACGATAACCGCGATGAGATTATTTGGACTGAAAAGTCTAAACGTAAAGTCAGTTTGGTCGATTATGCTTTTTTGTGTTTGTTATTGGTGCTAGCTGGTATCAGCTTGTATGTGTACGGACACAATATGGACATTTATGAAAAATGTATTTTAGTGTTCAGTGCTGGGGTGATGGCATGGCTGGGATGGCTTTGGAAACCCTTGCGTACACTCATGATTGCATGCGGTTTAACAGCAGGGTTGGCTATTTTTCTATACGATGGAAATTTAAACAATGCACAGACAAACTTCTTTCTAAAGTATTTACTGTCTTCGCAATCCGCTATTTTGTTTATGTGCGTGATGTTTTTTATGGCGACATTGTCTTACTGGGTCGGTTTTGTGAGTCGCACCGCTTTATGGTTGGGAACCGCATTGACTTGGGGAGCGGTATATGCGGGCTTTGTTGGCTTGTTAGTGCGTTGGCGTGAAGGGCATCTTATTTCAGCAGAGATGGGGCATATTCCTGTTTCTAACCTGTATGAAGTATTTGTCTTATTTTGCTTAATTACGGCATTGTTTTATTTATATTACGAAAAACGTTATCGCACTCAATCATTAGGGGCGTTTGTTTCCTTAGTGATTACTTCGGCGGCGGTCTTTTTGTTGTGGTACACCGTGGAACGTAATGCAGCAACGATAACGCCTTTGAATAATGCTTTACAAAGTTGGTGGATGAAATTGCATGTTCCCGCTAACTTTATCGGCTACGGTACGTTTGCTTTGGCCGCTATGGTCGGATTCGCTTATTTGGTCAAACAGCACGGCGAAACAAAATCATGGAAACCGCTTATTCCTGTCTTGGTGGTGGGAGCCGCCTTAGTGTCTGAACCTTTTATTTTTAGAGCCAAAGATAATGTAGGATTTTGGGCGGTGTATTTTGGCATAAGCGTGTTGCTCGTTGCTTTGATTTTGTCATTTAGACATAGAATCGCGGCCAAATTACCTGCGTTAGAAGTGCTGGACGATATTATGTATCGTGCCATCTCGATTGGGTTTGCATTCTTTACGGTGGCGACGATTCTAGGGGCTTTTTGGGCAGCTGATGCTTGGGGGACTTATTGGCAGTGGGACCCTAAAGAAACATGGGCGGCGATTGTATGGTTAAATTACGCAGCATGGTTGCATTTGCGTTTGATGAAAGGAATGCGAGGCACAGTGGCTGCTTATTGGGCTTTAGTGGGCTTGGTGGTGACCAGCTTTGCTTTCTTGGGCGTAAATATTTTCTTGTCAGGCTTGCATTCTTACGGTGAGCTTTAAGAATCATTGCTGATCGCTGAATATGAAATTCAGCTTGAGTGTGACTCGATGAAGACGATTTCACTGCCATCGATGATTGATGAAAGAGCTGAGCAGTGAAAAATAAGGAGGGAGTTTCCCCTCCTATTTTGTCGTTTAAAGTTCTATGGTTAAAGGATGTTGACTCAGTTCAGAACAGACTTTGGAGAGTCGTTGGGCAAGATTGAGTTCGCCTCGAGTATCTTCCCAGTGGCCGTTATGAAACTGGTAATGCCAAGCCCCACTCGGTGCGGCTAACCAGATTTCTTGTAAAGGTGCTTGTGTGTTGATAATCGCTTGTTGTCTATTGGCAAATGTTAAACTGAGTACCGCTCCATTTCTGGATGCATCAATATCGAGATCAAGATGTTCAAACCATTGGTCCACTTGAGTTTCAATTTTTGAGAAAATGGTTTCGGCTAATGATAAAAATTCTGTTTCAGTCATTTAAAAGGGCATAAAAGTTATGAAAACGCTTATTATAAAATGTTTTGTGATTCTCGGCATGGCATTTATCGTTTCTTCTTGTGGTTATAAAGGCGATTTATATTTGCCCAATCATCAAACATCCGCATCAATACAAAATTAATAGGTAAATAAATGAGTGAATTAAGTCCTGTCTCAGCCCCTTTTTTTCATTATGAGAAAGGGGAGCTTTACGCTGAAAATGTTGCTTTGTTACAGTTGGTCCAAGAATTCGGTAGCCCCTTGTATGTGTATTCTCGTGCAGCACTCCAATCGGCTTGGTCAAAATGGGAAGAAGCGGTGAAACCTTATCGTGCCATGGTGTGCTATGGTATGAAAGCTAATTCTAATTTGGCAATTTTGCAAATGTTCGCTCGTTTAGGTGCAGGGTTTGATATTGTGTCAGGCGGTGAATTAGAACGTTGTTTAAAAGCAGGAGCCGATCCTAAGAAAATCGTGTTTTCAGGCGTTGGAAAACAGGATTGGGAAATCAAAAAAGGGATTGAAGCGGGTATTTTTTCGTTTAATGTTGAGTCGATCTCTGAACTTAAAAATATTATTAAAGTGGCGACCGAATTGCGTCAAAAAGCTTATATTTCGTTTCGAGTCAATCCAGATGTGGATGCAAAAACGCATCCTTATATCTCAACAGGATTGAAAGAGAATAAGTTTGGAATTGATTTGGCCTATATCGAAGAGGCGGCTCAGATAGCGAGTGCCTCTGAATTTGTCGTGTTAAAAGGATTGGACTGTCATATCGGTTCGCAAATAACGGAAATCGATCCTTTTATTCATGCTTTAGAACGTTTGTGCGTGTTGGTGAAAAAATTAAAAGCAAAAGGTCATCCGATTTCTCATATTGATTTAGGGGGCGGTGTCGGTATTCGCTATCAAGATGAAACCGTGATTAATTTAAATGATTATGTGTCATTGGCGTTTTCGGTTTTGTCTCAACAAGGATTGGATGATGTGCAAATGGTGTTTGAGCCAGGGCGATCTTTGGTGGGCAATGCAGGGGTGTTGTTGACTCAGGTCCAATATATCAAGCAAACAGGTGAGTATGAGTTTGCGATTGTAGATGCAGCGATGAATGATTTGATTCGTCCTACCCTTTACGATGCGTACCATCAAATTATTCCATTGGTACAAAAAGAACATATTGCAACGAAAGTCTATGATGTGGTAGGGCCTGTATGTGAAACGGGCGATTGGTTAGGTAAGAAAAGACCTTTAGCCATCGAGGAAAAAGATTATTTGGCGGTTGTTTCTGCAGGGGCTTATGGTTTTACCATGTCTAGTCAGTATAATTCTCGACCGAGAGTGGCTGAGGTTTTGGTGGACAACGATCAGTATCATTTGATTCGTCGCCGTGAAACTTTGGCGGATTTATATGCTCAAGAAGTGATGCTTTAAGTTTGGGAGAGGTAAGAAAATGAATGCATTGCGTTTAGATTTTGTGCGTTTTGCTTTGGAACAAGGTGTGTTGAAATTCGGTGAGTTTGAAACAAAATCAGGTCGATTAAGTCCGTACTTTTTTAACGCAGGATTGTTCAATACGGGTCGATCATTAGGTCGTTTGGCGACGTATTATGCAGAAACATTATTGCAATCTAATGTTGAGTTTGACATGATTTTTGGACCTGCATATAAAGGCATTTCTTTGGCGGCGGCTACGGCCATGGTGCTTTCAGAAAAGACAGGTAGAGATATACCGTATGCGTTTAATCGCAAAGAAAAGAAAGATCATGGAGAAGGTGGTGTATTGGTGGGATCGCCTTTAAAAGGTAAGGTGATTATTATTGATGATGTGATCACCGCAGGTACATCAGTCAGAGAGTCAGTGGATATCATTCAAGGACAACAAGCAACCGTCGCAGGTGTGTTGATTGCCTTAGATCGCATGGAAAAAGCAGGGAATGCAACAGACGTTTCTAGCCTGTCTGCCGTTCAAGAAGTCCAAAATACCTATCATTTTCCAGTCATTAGTATTGCTTCATTAAATGATATCATGATGTTTTTGAAAGAAGACGATCGATTCCAAACCTATGAAGCTAGTGTTGAAGCCTATCGCCGCCGTTACGGTGTTTAGCCTGTGATGGTGGTTGAAAGGGTGTAGTGGGTTTTGGTGTAGATGATCGATTCCAAACCTATGAGGCTAGTGTTGAAGCCTACCGCCGTCGTTACGGTGTTTAGCCTGTGATGGTGGTTGAAAGGGTGTAGTGGGTTTTGGAATGTTAGGTATCTGAATAAGAAGCTCCCGTTTGATAAGGGAGCTTTTTTGCTATTAAGCGGATGCTTTTTTTACAAAATAATGAAGCCCCATGGCCAGTGTTACAGCTGTAATCAAAGGTAAGTAGCTGTCATAACCTTGGGCAGTGAAGCTGATGACTAAAGCAAAGGCCGTTAGAGGTGCTTGCATGGAAACCGCTAGAAACGCACAAGCACCTGATAAGGTCATCGCCGCTAACGGTACGTCAGGGAAAATATACTGACATAATAAACCCACAATCAAGCCTAAGATGGCACCCAAAGACAATCCTGGTGTAAGTGTGCCGCCGAATGCTCCGCCTTTTAATGTCATGATGACCGCGAACCATTTTGCAAAAAATAAAGCTATGGCGATTAGCAAAGTGATTTGATGATTAAATGCGGTTTGTGCGGCAGAACGTCCATTGCCCAAAATCTCAGGAAGAAAAATCGCTATCACACCAGAAATAAGAAAGACAGTGGGTAAGGACCATAGTAATGAGTATCCCTTGTATCGAGAGGTTTCTGCCCAGTTGCTTTGTTTTTTAAACCAAGTAGCAGGCAGACTGACGACCAATCCAACTAAGGCGGAAAACAAGATGGTGTTTAATGATCCGTCGATTTGAATGGTGTGGTAAAACGCTGATGAATCAACCGTGATGCGAGCAACGAGGGTGGCGATTAATGAGATGGATAAGGCGATTAATGCAAAGGGAATACTAAAACTGCCTAATAATATTTCTAATGCAAAAATAGCCCCAGCAAAGGGAACGTGATAGACAGCCGCTAAGCCAGCTGCCGCACTGCTTGCAAGAATAGGCGTATGCCATTTGGCATCAATATGAAAATAATTTAGGCATTTTTGAGCAAATAAAGCACCTATCTCTCTTGGAGCGACTTCTCTTCCAATGGGTGCTCCGCAGCCAACGCCAACAATTTGCAAAATAGCATGCAAACAGTTTTCAATAAAAGGAGCGGTTTTGCCAGATAAGATGCCTTTGATGCCAACCACTGCACGTCCTTTTGTTTGTAATAGACAAAGACAGATGGCGACGATAACACCGCCTATCAACATAGATAATAAGCGTCGTGTAGGCGTGGTGTGATCCGTCACAATAGGATATTGAGATTCAGAGTGACCAAAGGAAAGAACCTCAATATGATGAATTAACCAGCTGAGAAAAGCAGCACCTAAACCAGTCAAAATGGCTATGCAAATAATACCAAAAGCTAAATGGAATTTTCTAAGCATAAGGAAAATAGGGGATTAAGATGAAGATATATTATAAATAAAATGCAGGGAGAAAAGATAAGATAGTTAATAATGAGAATAAGAGAATGTGGGTGAGGTGGTGAAAGAGCCTCTGAATGCTAGTGTACAAGCGTGTTTCGAGGATGGGCGTATAGTGTGTGTGGTTAAAGAGATGATAAGACTGATGGTGGGAATGGGGGAAAGAACCTCTGAATGCTAGTGTGCAAGCCTGTTTCGAGACTAGATGTGAAGTGTGTATGGTTAAAGAGATGATGTGGCTGATGGTAGGAATGGGTGAGTGAACCTCTGAACGCTAGTGTGCAAGCCTGTTTCCAGATTAGGGGTAGATGATGTGAGGAATTAGGTGGGACGGTGAGATGAGAGAGATTGAAGTGAATGAACTTTTGAATGCTAGTGTACAAGGGTGTTTCGAGACTGAGTGTATAGTGTTCGTGGTTAAAGAGATGATGAGACTGATGGTAGGAGGTGGTAAAAACCTCTGAACGCTAGTATAAAAGCGTGTTTCGAGGCTAGATGTGAAGTGTGTGTGGTTAAAGAGATGATAAGGCTGATGGTGGGAATGGGGGAAAGAACCTCTAAACACTAGCATACAAGCCTATTTTCAGATGGGGTGGGTGGTGTGAGGAATTAGGTGAGACGGTGAAATGCGAGGGGGTAAAGTGAGTGAGCCTCTGAATGCTAGCATACAAGCCTATTTCCAGATTAAAGGTAGAGGGGGTGTTTGGATAAGGGAAATAAAAATCTCGTCAATCCATCAACTTTAAAAAAAAGAAAATGAACTGACGAGAATGGTGATGAGTTAGGCACTCAATTTTTCTTTCAGTAAGGCATTTACCTGAGCAGGGTTGGCTTTGCCTTTTGTGGCTTTCATCACTTGTCCTACTAAGGAGTTAAATGCTTTTTCTTTGCCTGATTTAAACTCTTGCACAGTCGCTTCATTGGCTTGAAGTACTTCGTCAATCATAGCAGAAATTGCCCCTACATCACTGATTTGTTTAAGGCCTTTTTTCTCAATAATGCTATCGGCATCCCCTTCGCCTGCCCACATTGCTTTAAATACATCACGTGCGATTTTGCCACTGATCGTATTATCTTCAATGCGAGTAAGCAATAAGGCTAGGTCCGCAGGTTGAATGGGACATTTGTCTAAACTTAATTCGTCTTGGTTTAGAGCCGCACTTAACTCGCCCATCATCCAGTTTGCCACGAGCTTGGCATTGCCTTTGAAATGTTTAAGTGTTTGTTCAAAGTAATCGGATAACTCGCGACTAGAGGTTAATTGGTGAGCATCGTAAGCAGTTAGGCCCAACTCGTTTTCATAGCGTTGACGACGACTAGAGGGTAATTCAGGCATATCCGCTTTGATGCGTTCAATCCAATCTTCGCTGATGTAAAGTGGAGGTAGATCAGGATCGGGGAAATAACGATAATCATGAGCGTCTTCTTTGCTACGCATACTACGGGTTTCATCATTGACATCGTCGTATAAACGTGTTTCCTGAACAACGGTACCCCCATCTTCAATAAGTTCAATTTGACGGCGAGCTTCGTATTGGATAGCACGTTCTAGAAAGCGGAATGAGTTAACGTTTTTGATTTCAGTGCGTGTTCCAAATTCGCTTGATCCGAATGGACGCACAGACACGTTAGCATCACAACGGAATGACCCTTCTTGTAGGTTGCCATCACAGATGCCTAGCCACATAACGAGTGCGTGTAGTGTTTTGGCATAAGCGACCGCTTCAGCAGCAGAACGTAATTCGGGTTCAGTAACAATTTCTAGTAATGGCGTGCCCGTTCTGTTTAAATCAATGCCGGTTGATGCTTCGCCAAGAGGGCCTAAGAAATTATCGTGTAGTGATTTTCCCGCATCTTCTTCTAAGTGAGCACGAGTGAGGTTCAACGTATGAATCTTGTCTTCGACTAAGAAGTTGATTTGGCCACCTTGTACGACCGGTATTTCATATTGGGAAATCTGATAATTTTTAGGTAGATCGGGGTAAAAATAATTTTTACGTGCAAAAATGCTCATCGGTGCGATAGTGGCACCAATGGCTAAGCCGAATCTGATGGCTTTCTCAACCGCCGCTTTGTTCATGACGGGAAGACTGCCAGGAAGTGCCATATCGACTAAATTCGCTTGAGTGTTAGGAGCTGCACCAAAATGAGTGCTACTGCCTGAAAAGATTTTTGATTCTGTGGAAAGTTGTACGTGTGTTTCCAAGCCGATTACTATTTCCCATTTCATAGTTTAATCTCCGGTTTTTGGGTGTGCCAATTTGTGACCTCTTGGAATTGGTGGGCAATCGCTAATAATTCACCCTCTTTGAAATAGTTACCAATCAGTTGTAAACCAATAGGACGATGATGATGGCCGAATCCGCAAGGGATGGACATGCCTGGTAAACCAGCCAAACTAGGGCTAAGTGTGTAGATGTCAGCAAGCCAATCAGCGGTTGGATCGTCGCGTGTTTCCCCGATATTCTTGGCGACCGTTGGACTGACGGGGCCCATGATGACATCACATTTTTCAGCAAATGCATCTTTGAAACTATTTGCAATCATACGACGGATACGCTGAGCTTGCAAGTAGTAGGCATCGTAGTAACCTTGTGAAAGCACGTAAGTACCAATCATAATACGGCGTTGAACTTCTGGACCAAATGCTTCACTACGCGAACGACTGGTCATGTCTTCGATGTGTTGGTAGTGTTGAGTGCGGTGTCCATAACGAACTGCGTCATAACGTGACAGGTTACTAGAAGCTTCAGCGGGAGCAATCACGTAGTAGGCAGGTATAGCCAATTCTGTTAGCGGTAAAGAAATATCAACAAGTGTGGCCCCTAACTGTTCAAATTCTTTTAGTGCCGCTTCTACGGCGATCTTAACGTCTTGCGATAAGCCTTCACTAAAATATTCTTTAGGAATGCCGATACGTAAACCTTTTAGAGGTTGGGGCCCAGAAAACCTTTCCAAAGCTTGTAAGTAGTCTTTTTTGATGCGTCCTTGGGCATTTGGTGTGCCATGACAAAATTCAACGCTGGTAGCATCTTTAGGATCAAAGCTAGCAATACAATCGAGTAGTTCAGTTAAATCTTGGGCACTGCGTGCAAAAACACCCCCTTGGTCAAGACTGGATGCAAAAGCAATCATACCAAAGCGTGAAACCGTGCCGTAAGTAGGTTTTATCCCACTGATTCCACATAAAGCCGCTGGTTGTCGGATAGAACCGCCTGTGTCAGTCCCTGTCGTTGCTAACACGATATCTGCTGCAACGGCTGCGGCTGAGGCACCAGAAGAACCACCAGGAACAGCTTGGGTATCCCATGGATTAAGAACAGGGCCAAAAGCTGAGTTTTCATTACCTGAACCCATGGCAAACTCATCGCAAGAAAGTTTACCGATATTAACCGTGCCAGCATTTAGTAAGTGGCTGACAACAGTCGCATCAAAAGGACTGGTGTAGTTTTCTAGCATTTTACTGCTGGCAGTGGTTCGCCATCCTTGGGTGACAAACAAATCTTTGTGAGCGATAGGCAACCCTGTTAAAAAGCTGGCTTGGCCACTAGCGATGCGTTCGTCTGCTGCTTTAGCTTGAGCCAAGGTTAATTCAGGCTGGATATCGATAAATAGATTCAGTTTTTTTAAGGATTCGGCTTTTTGGAGTGCTTTCTGTGCCAATTCCACCGCACTGACCTTTTTGGTGTCCAAGGCTTGGCGTACGGCTTTAAGAGTATTTAATTCTGTCATTATTCAATTACCTTTGGAACTAAAAATAAGCCATTTTCTGTGGCGGGGGCATTTTTCATCAGTAGATCACGTTCAGCGATAGATGAGGACTCGGTCACTTTATCTTCTCGCAAGCGTAAAGCCACTTGTTCATGTGCAGATAAAGGGTGAGATAGGGGTTCAACGCCAGTGGTGTCAACCGATTGAAGTTTTTCAATAATATTCATGAGGCTATTTAGCTCGTCTAGCATATGAGTTTTCGTATGCTCATCAAGTTCTAAACGGGCAAGTTTAGCAATACGAGTAATGTCTTGAAGATTTAGTGCCATAGTATTTTATCTAAAATAAGACTGAAATATTCGCATATTTCAGGTAAAGAAATTCATTTTAATGTATCATTATAAGATAAACTGAAAAGGTCTTGGGTTGATTATTTTTTCATCCAAGAGTTTATGTATAGAATTTTAGAATGATTTGTTAAAGTTTAAATTATGGGATTTTTAAGACGCTATTTTTCAACAGATATGGCTATTGACTTGGGTACAGCGAATACACTCATCTATGTACGCGGTAAAGGAATCGTTTTAGATGAGCCATCTGTCGTGGCGATTCGTAATGAGGGCGGTACGAATGGTAGAAAAATTATCCAAGCAGTCGGACATGAAGCTAAGCAGATGCTTGGTCGTGTACCGGGTAATATCGAAGCGATCCGTCCGATGAAAGACGGTGTAATTGCTAACTTTACGGTAACTGAACAGATGATTAAACAGTTTATCCGTAAGGTTCATCCTAAGAGTTGGTTTGCTCCTAGTCCTCGCATTATTATTTGTGTTCCATGTGGTTCTACTCAAGTAGAGCGTCGTGCGATTCGTGAAGCAGCTTTAGGTGCGGGTGCCAGTGAGGTTTATCTGATTGAAGAACCGATGGCAGCTGCGATTGGAGCAGGTTTGAATGTTTCAGATGCTAGTGGCTCCATGGTGGTCGATATTGGTGGTGGTACGACAGAAGTTGCCGTTATCTCCTTGGGTGGCATGGTTCACAAATGTTCGATTAGAGTCGGTGGCGATAAATTTGATGAAGCAATTGTGAACTATATTCGTCGCAATCACGGCATGTTGATTGGTGAACCTACCGCTGAGTTGATTAAAAAAGAAATTGGTCTTGCCTTTCCAGAAGCAGAAGTTCGCCAGATGGAAGTAAAAGGACGTAATTTGTCAGAGGGTGTTCCAAGAAGTTTCACCGTTAGTTCAAGTGAGATTTTGGATTCTTTGTCAGACACGTTGAATCAGATTGTGACGGCCGTAAAAGGGGCGTTAGAAGAGACTCCTCCTGAGTTAGGTGCGGATATTACTGACAAAGGTATCGCTTTAACAGGTGGTGGTGCATTACTACGTGATTTGGACCGCTTACTTCAAGAAGAAACAGGGTTGCCAGTAGTGGTCGCCGATGATCCTTTGACTTGCGTGGTAAGAGGTTGCGGAGAAGCATTAGAACATCTTGAGAAACTAGGTCCAGTCTTTACTGACGATTAGTATGAAGCGAGATGGCTCATTAAGGCTTTTTGTCAATGGCCCATCCATTGGGCTAAAGCTATCTTTTTTATTGATATTGGCATTGGCTTCTATGGTTATCGATAGTCGTTGGTCTAGTATTACTAGTCCGTTTAGAAGCCTTTTGTCCACAATAATCGCACCTGTTCGTTATACCGTGTATCTGCCTGGTGAAGTGGTACATGGTATAAGCGTTTGGTCGGATGCGATTAATGCACTGAACAAAGAAAGTGCCGAATTAGAAAATTTAAGAATTAGTTTGGCACAAGAACAAACTCAGTATGAGCAGGTCTCCGCAGAAAATATGCAGTTACGCAGGTTGCTGGGTGTAAAAGAAAATGTATCGACAAATAGTGTTGCGGTAGAAATCTTGTACACTCCAGCGGATCCTTTGGCCCAGACTTTGGTATTAAACAAAGGCAGTGATGATGGGATTGAGGCAGGAATGCCAGTCATCGGTGAAGGAGGGGTGATTGGCCAAATCAGACGAGTTAATGCTCGAACATCTGAGGTTGCTTTGATCACGGACGATAAAATTGCTATCCCTGCTATGGTGCTACGTAATGGACTGAGAGTGATTGTGTTTGGATCGGGGCATCCCTCCCAAATTGAAGTCCATTTTTTACCGAATAACGCCGATATTAAACCGGGCGATAAGCTGATTACAAGCGGTATTGGGGGATTGTTCCCACCAGGCCTTTCTATTGGAACGGTTACCTCATTAGATTCTAATTCGTCCGATGGATTCTTAAAAGCCTTTGTTGAACCTAGTGCACATCCCGAACGCTATCGTCACTTTTTGGTGCTACTGACGAAACCAGAAGGGGTATCAAATGAGTGATCAAAAGAAACGTTCTTTAAAATCGTTACAGCCATTGCGTGCTACCCAGTTTGATATGACGGTTTCGCCCACGTATGCTTGGGTGACGATCTTGATTGCTTGGGCGATTAGCTTTTTGCCTTGGCGAAATTGGCCAGGTACACCTGATATTTTATTGTTGGTCTTGGCCTTTTGGTGTGTGCATGGCATTGTTCGTGTGGGATTGGTGACTGCATTTATTTTTGGCATTTTAATGGATGTCCAAGATACGAATTTACTAGGCACTCATGCGGTTACCTATACGATTGTATTGTTTTGCATGATGTTGTTAAGAAAACGAATGCTCCAATTTACACCAGTGGGGCAGTTTTTTCATGTATGGCCAATATTTATTTTGGCTCCGATTCCATCTTATGTCATTTCTATGTGGTTGCAAGGTAATACGTGGCATCAGTGGGATTGGTTATTGTCGGGTCCATTAACAGGCATTTTGTGGATCTTTGTTGATTTGGTGTTGCGATTGCCATTTGGTTTTGGTCGTAATGATGATGCGACTTTGTAATGATGTTGAACTTTAGGAAAGAACAAAATAAACCACAGAATATTCGCCCTAGGGTGCTGGTGGCTGCTTTGTTTGTATTGTTTTGTTTCGGGATTCTTATTCATCAGTTGTGGGCGTTACAAGTGAGTCGGTATCAAGGCTTTTCTGAACGTGCCGATCGAAACCGTTTGACCCTTATTCCCATCGAACCTCGTCGCGGCGAGATCATGGATAGAAATGGGGTGGTGCTTGCAAAGAATTATCGAGATTACACCATAGAAATTATTCCCTCCCAAACCAAAAACGTCAAAGCACTGGTCGAAAAAATTGCGGAAGTCATTCCTTTGAGTACGGCTGAAATACGTCGTTTTAATCGTAATTTGCCTCATGCAAGACGATTGGATCGCGTGATGCTCAAACGAGGGTTGACTGAACAAGAGGCGGCGGTATTTGCAGTTCGTTCTTATGAATTTCCAGGTGCGTATTTAAGAGCAAGATGGGTTAGGGCCTATCCTCAAGGAGAAACTGCGGCTCATATTATCGGATATGTGGGGCGGATCTCTGAACAAGACCAAGCTAAGATTGAGGCTCAAGGACAAGAAGGAAATTATCGCGGCACGGATATTATTGGTAAACGAGGATTGGAAGCGAGTTACGAGCGTTTATTACATGGACAAACTGGCTGGGAAGAGGTCGAAGTATCGGCCTCAGGACGACCCGTTAGAACCATTAGTCGCACGGATCCCGTCCCTGGATCTGATTTGTATTTATCCATTGATTTGGGGTTACAAAAGCTAGTAGAGGGAATTTATCGTTCTAAAAAAGATCCTCATAAAGGAGCATTAGTCGTCATTGATGTTAAAACAGGCGGTGTGTTAGCCTATGTATCCGAGCCCTCCTATGATCCCAATTTATTTATTGATGGGATTAGCGAGGAAAATTGGCGACGATTGGCAGACGATCCTAACCATCCTTTGATTGATAGACCCTCAGGTTCTTCTTTTCCCATCGGATCGACTTACAAACCTTTTGTTGCCTTGGCCATGCTTTATTACAATGTCCGCGATCCATCGGCCTTAATCCCCGATCCAGGTTATTTTGAGTTGTACGGACAACGTTATCGTAATGCAGGAAATGCTGTTTATGGACCAACGAATTTATATCGTGCTTTGGTCGTTTCATCAGATACCTATTTTTTCAGTTTAGGTCCGCTAATTGGTGTGGATAGACTGCATGATTTTGAAAAACAATTTGGATTTGGCCAAAAAACAGGTATTGATATTGAGGGTGAAAAGAAAGGTGTATTACCCTCAAAAGAATGGAAACAAAAGGCTTTTAGACGTGCAAAAGATCCCTCTGATCGTGCTTGGCATGCTGGCGAAACGGTTTCATTAACGGTGGGACAAGGTTATAACTCATTTACGATGATTCAGTTGGCTCAGGCAACCGCTACATTGGCTAGAAATGGACAATATATCACTCCTCATTTGGTGGATATTATTGCCAATCCTAAACAGGAAACAGCCCAAAAATTATTAGGCAAGGTAAGCCATGTGATTGACTTGCCAGCTAGTTATTGGAAAAGTGTTCAAAATGCCATGCAAGGCGTTAATACGCGTGGAACGGCAGCTAAAGCGTTTGAAGGAGCAAGCTATACTTCTGCGGGTAAAACAGGAACGGCACAGGTTTTTAGTTTAAGAGGTAGCAAATATAACGCCAATACCCTACCTAAAAATCTACGTGACCACGCTTTGTACATGGGCTATGCTCCTGCCAATAATCCAGAGATTGCGGTGGCGTTAATCGTAGAAAATGGTGGCTGGGGAGCAAGTTTGGCGGCACCGATTGCTCGACAGGTATTTGATTATTGGTTCTCGCCCAATCATAAAGTGACTCAATTAGAAAATGAATCATTGGATGAGCCTTTGGAATATGTTCAAGAAGAGTCGCCCGATGTGAATCAAGTTAGTTTGAAAACATCCGATGAGGTGGTGTTTGATGAACCAACAGAGGCGGTTCAAGAAGACGAACCAGTGGTGTTTGACAATAAATCCTTTTTTAAAGATCTGGAATCTAAGTTTGAATTAAGCAATGTTCCTTATCAAAGTCTGCCCAAACAAAAAACAGGAGATTAGGTGATATGTTGATAAGGTTGATAAAGAAAGCGTTTACGGTGTTTGATTGGCCATTGTTGCTGATATTGTGTACATTGGCAGGTATCGGTTTATTGTCGATGTATTCAGCCGTGGGCGTAGGAACAGAGTGGCGTTTTGAAGGTCAAATTCGTAACTTTATTTTGGCCTTTTTAGTGATGTGGGCAGTGGCGATGATACCGCCCAAGTGGCTGATGCAAGTGTCCGTTCCGTTTTACATTCTCGGGGTGGTGCTGTTAATAGCAGTCTTATTGTTTGGTATTACCAGCAAAGGTGCGACGCGATGGTTAAACGTAGGGGTGGTGATACAGCCATCTGAAATGTTGAAGCTTTCTGTTCCTATGATGTTGGCGTGGTACTTTGATAGGTATGCAAAACAAAATTTAATTCGCCATTACATCGCGACTGGTTTTTTATTACTGTTGCCGTTTTTTCTCATTCTCAAACAGCCTGATTTAGGTACAGCACTCTTGGTGTTTGCTACAGGTTTTTTTGTCATGTATTTTGCAGGCATGTCCTTTAAAGTATTGCTTCCTGCGTTTTTATTGGGTGTGTTAGGACTGGCCTTGATTCTGCATTTTGAAGATGTATTATGTTCGCCTCAGTTTGATTGGGTGATCTTGCACGATTATCAAAAACACCGAGTTTGCACGCTTTTGGACCCGACTAGTGATCCTTTAGGAAAAGGCTTTCATACGATACAAGGGATGATTGCTATTGGTTCGGGTGGTATTTTTGGAAAAGGTTATATGCAAGGTACGCAGTCTCATTTGGACTTTGTGCCAGAAAGTACCACTGACTTTATTTTTTCTGTGTTTGCAGAAGAGTTTGGTTTATATGGCTGTATCATATTGTTGCTGGCTTATGTGGCCTTGATTTTTAGAGGCATGATGATTGCCGTGAAGTCAAGTAGCGTGTTTGGTTGTTTGTTGGCCGGTGCGATTAGTCTGATGTTTTTTGTTTATGTTTTTGTCAACATCGGCATGGTTTCTGGTATTTTGCCCATTGTAGGAGTGCCACTACCTTTCATGAGTTACGGTGGAACGGCATTAGTGACGCTGGGGTTGGCTTGCGGTATATTGATGAGTGTGTCTTATCATATTCCCAAAAAGAAAAAAGATAAGGAGGTGTAGTCATGAAGAAATATATTGGGGTATTGGCTTTATTCCTATTACTGGGAGCTTGCCAAACACAGCCAAAAACTGAATATCAGGATAAGATCACTACTCGTATTTACAAAATTCAACATGATTCCGATGATGACGTGATTTATACCCCTGCTCGCTGGGAAGACTTGCCAGGTTGGAATGAACAGTCGCAGGAGGGCTTGGCAAAGGCGTTGATTAAAAATTGCGAAGCTGTATTGCGTACTCGCCCTTTTCCTCATTCAGTTTCAAAGACTGTTTGGCAGGACGTTTGTGAAATAGCACGTTGGTCAAATATGGAAGAGGAGCGGATTATCCCTTTTTTACAAGAATATTTGCAACCTTGGAAATTAGAGGGGAAGGGGTTGGCGACTGGTTATTACGAACCGATCTTAGAGGGGAGTTTGACAAGAACGGAAAGATTTAAATGGCCGTTATATACACCTCCAAAAGACCTTATCAAATTAAATTTGCCTGATCGAGGTAAGAAAGAAAGAGGTAAGTTGGTCGGTAACAAGATAGTGCCTTATGATACGCGTGAAGAGTTCGAACAAAGAAAAGATAAACCAAAAGTGGTTGTTTGGTTGGATGACCCGATAGAAGCTTTTTTCTTGCAGGTACAAGGTTCAGGTAAGGTGCATTTACAAGATGGTCGTATGTTGCAGGTGTCGTATGCAGACACGAACGGACACCCTTACACGTCGATTGGAAAAGTTTTAATCGATAGAGGCGATTTAAAGGCGGGACAAGCTTCTATGCAAGGGATAAAAGCTTGGACAAAGGCTCATCCTGACAAGTTGCAAGCATTGTTGAATTATAATAAATCGTATATTTTCTTTATGCCAAAGATCATAAAACCGCCGTATGATGGACCTAAAGGTGCATTTGGTGTGCCATTAACGGCCCAAAGATCGATTGCAGTCGATCCCAAGTATGTAAAATTAGGCACCCCAGTATTTTTGGTTACTAAGTGGCCAAATTCGTCTAAAAACTTCCGTCAGCTGGTGTTTGCTCAAGATACGGGGACCGCTATTAAAGGTAAGGCCAGAGTGGATGTTTTCTGGGGTAGTGGTGCCGAGGCAGGTCAGTTGGCTGGTAAAATGAAACAAAGCACACAGTTGTGGATTTTGTGGCCGAAACAAGCAGGCCGTCCAAACGCATATTAGACAGTAGGAGACTTAATCATGCAATATGATGTAGCAATTTGTGGTGGCGGTATTGTTGGCATGGCAACAGCCTTGTCTTTGGTTCGTCAACAGAAAAAAGTTTGTATTATCAGTCCAAAATATCAGCCTTTGATTTTTACGAATGATGATTACCATCCACGAATTTACGCGATTTCAGGGGCAAGTAAAAAATTATTAGAAGATTTGGGTGTTTGGAGTAATATTCCTGTAGAACGTTATCAGGCAGTCGAAAGAATGGAAATTCATGGAGACGGTGATGGTTTGCTGGAGCTAGATGCTTGGCAAGCGAATTCATCGGAATTGACATGGATTATGGAGTCGGGGCAAATCGAAAACGTTTTGATGCAAGCCCTTAGATACTTGAATGTGACGTGGATCGATGCACAGGTCGTGGGTTACGAAAAAGGCAGCTTGACCGCTTCCGATGGTAAAACATATACGGCCGATCTATGCGTCGGGGCAGATGGTGCAAATTCTAAATTGCGAGAATTGGCAGGACTGTCGCACACAAAAAGAATGTATGGGGACATTGGCTTGGTGTGTCAGTTAAACACCGCGTTTCCTCACCAAAGTACCGCATACCAATGGTTTAGAACCGATGGTATCTTGGCGTTCTTACCTTTGCCAGATACGGCTGATGGTCCTCAGGTCTCGATGGTTTGGTCCTTACGTACTCCGCAAGCAGAAGAATGGTTGCAAAAAACACCTCAAGAAATTTCAGAACAGTTGCCAGCGATTTTGCAATCCATGACGCAGCATCGACTTGGAACAATGTCGGTAAGAAGTGAACTCAAAGGATTCCCCTTAACCTTGCAAGAAACCCAATTGGCAGGTAACGGCGTGGTCTTGATGGGAGATGCAGCACATCGTTTGCATCCATTGGCCGGACAAGGGCTAAATTTGGGCTTGGGCGATGTGTATAGCCTGTCGCATATTTTGGCCACGAAAGAACACTTTAGAAACTGCGGTGATGAGCGAATTTTGGACCGTTATCGTGACTCAAGAAAAAGAGATATTTTGGAGATGAAATTGGCAACGGATGGGTTGCATAAATTATTTGCTTCTCCCGATATGATGGTGTCTAAAGTTAGAAATCTAGGGCTAAATATGGTGCAAAATTTCCCTTGGGTAAAACGTAAATTAATTGAAGCGGCTATCGGTTTGAAAAAGATAGATGCTCGTTACCAATAAGATAAAAAAATAGGAGTTTTTATGAAAAAAATTTGGATGTTATGTTTGATGATAATCTCGTTGTTGGGTACGGTTCACGCAGAAGCGGTGAATCCTAATGTCGTGACAGGTGATGAAGCCAAAGTGTTAGAAGATAAAATTAAAAAATCTTTTTCTTTGGACAAAATGCTTATCGTCAAAACAGATATTCCAGATATGTATGAAGTCGCCTCTGATGCAGGTATTTTCTATGTTGATCGAACAGGACGTTATTTGTTAAGTGGCGATTTGTACGATTTAGAGAAAAATAAACTGTATCCTAGTGGTTATTTTATTGACAAAACATTGACGATTCCTTTTGATCAACTACCCTTTGAATTAGCGATTAAACGCGTTCATGGTAATGGTGAGAAAAAGGTAGCAGTGTTTGAAGATCCTTTCTGCGTGTATTGTCACAAGCTAGATGAGGAGCTAAAAAAACTTGATAACGCAACAATTTATACTTTTGTGTTCCCATTCTTAACAGAACGTTCTTTACCTTATGCTCAAAATATTTGGTGTTCGCCTGATCCTGCTAAAGCATGGGAAGACTGGATGTTGAACAAAAAAGTTCCTGAAACGAACGCGTGTGGCACGTTCCCGCATAAAGATGTTGTGGCATTGGCTAGAAAAATGAATATTCGTTCTACCCCTGTTATTCTCTTTCCAGACAACGAAAGAGTAACGGGATACATTGATTTGGAAGAATTTAAAAAACATTGGAAATAAATGTTCACTTGTGATAAAGTCAATAGTAAGACATGACAAAATAAAAATAATAAAGTGACCATTTCATTAACATTGAAGAAGGAGCATGTAATGAGTATCAATGTAGTAGGGCGTAATGTAGAAGTAACTGAAGCGATCAGAGGTTATGCACAGGAGAAGCTCTCTCGTATCATTAAATACTTCGATCATGTGGTAGAAGCTAGTGTGATTTTGTCGATTGAGAAAATTAAACATCGTGCTGAGATTACCCTGCGTGTTTTTGGTCAAGATATGCATTGCGAAGCGGATGGAGAAGATATGTATAGTGCCATCGATGTGCTGAGCGATAAGGCAGATCGTATGGTATTAAAACTTAAAGAACGTAAACAGACTAAGGCTGTTTCACAGAAGCGTTCTTTTACCTAAATAGATAAAATGAGCATCATTTACGAAAATTTAGATATTAATAATATTTTGCTAGATGTTGAAATCACTAGCAAAAAGCGTGCATTAGAACGTGCTGCACTCATGTTTGAAAATAACATTAAGGTGGCACGTTCTGTTATTTTTGATGGTTTTTTTGATCGAGAAAAACTAGGGTCCACGGCGTTGGGATCGGGGGTTGCTGTACCTCATGCCAGACTCGCTTCCATCAAGAAACCGATTTTAGGGTTTATTCGATTTGCCAAACCATTATTTTATGATACGCCAGATGGTGAACCCGTTAAACTCATGATGTTTTTAATTAGCCCTGAGAAAGAGCCCCAAAATCATCTAGAACCATTGGCAGAACTTGCTAGAGTTATGTCAGATGCTTCTTTGCGCGAACGTTTGTTTCAGGCTAGTACACCAGAAGAACTCAAGAACGTATTTAAATCCTCATGTTAAGTATCCAAAAACTTGTGAATGAAAACTCTCGGATCCAGTTCCAATGGATTGCTGGAGAAGAGGCGGCGAAATCTCGCTATATTAAAAGTGAAGACATGGTCAGTTCCTCCGCAGAGTTGGTGGGACATTTAAATAATGTTCATCCGAGACGCATTCAGGTTTTTGGTGTGGAAGAAATGGCTTTTTTTGAGCGATTGCCAGAACGTTCCCAAAATAAAATCTTAGTTCACTTTGCAGAGGGTAATGTGTTTGCCATTATCGTTGGTAATGGGCAAGCATTGCCTGATAATTTAATCAAATTCTGTATCGACGCACAGATTCCCTTACTGTCAACGACTGAAGATGCGGCACATATTATTGAAGTTTTGCGTATTTATTTAAGTCGGCGATTTGCTCCTAAAACCACCGTACATGGTGTATTTATGGACGTGTTTGGTTTGGGAGTGTTGATTACAGGGGAGTCTGGCTTAGGTAAAAGTGAATTGGCATTAGAGTTGATCTCTCGCGGTCATGGCTTGGTTGCTGACGACGCGGTTGAGTTTTCCCGTAATACGCCTAATGATATTGACGGTAAATGTCCTGAGTTATTGAGAAATTTATTAGAAGTGCGAGGCTTGGGATTATTGGACATCAAAACCATTTTTGGTGAAACATCCGTAAGACGCAAGATGCGGTTGAAGCTGATTGTGCATCTGGTGAAAACGAGTTCTGATGAGCGATTGGAACGATTACCTATCCAATCAAACACCCAAGATATTTTAGGTGTGCCGATTTTAAAAGTGAATTTGCAAGTTGCAGCAGGCCGAAACTTAGCTGTATTGGTGGAAGCGGCGGTACGCAATACCATTCTTAAATTAAGAGGTATTGATACCTTAGCAGAGTTTATGGAACGCCAATCTAGAGCGATTATGGAAAGCACCGAACAGGCTGATGTATTGTCACAGAAAGAATTTGCAGATGAAGATGAACATGAATAAGAATTTTTGTGTGGTTATTTTGACGGGCACTTCGGCATCTGGTAAATCGGTTGCATTAAAGCGATTGGAAGATCAATCCTTTAATTGTATTGATAACATTCCCGTTGCCTATATTGAAGATGTGGTTGAAAAGTCTAGTCAAGACAGCCAGCCATTGGCCTTAGCGGTGGATATTCGTTCATCTGGTGATTTATTACGATTACCAAAAATCGTGGAACATATTCGTCAAGCCAATATTCCGTTGCAGATCTTTTTTCTTGATGCGGATGACCATACCAGCATTCGTCGTTATTCAGAGACTCGCCGTAAACATCCTTTGGCATTACGCTATCCAGAGAAAAAATGGTCGTTAATTGCTTGTATTGAGCAGGAACGCCAATTATTAGCACCTTTAAGAGATTTGGGCTATGTAATCGATACATCAGATATGCGACCCAGTGACTTGCGTCGATATATTTCTGAACTGGTTTCTTTTAATGCAAGTGAGTTGTTGTTGACCTTGGAGTCTTTTGCGTTTAAAACAGGCGTTCCGAACGATGCCGATTTGGTGTTTGATGTAAGATGCTTGCCTAATCCTTATTATGATCCCGCATTGGCCCCTTTGACAGGTAAAGACAAAGCGATTGAGCAATGGTTGTCTCAATATGAGGAAGTCGAATCTTTTATTAATGATATTTATCAGTTTTTAATTAAATGGTTGCCCGTGTATTTGAGAGATACGCGAAGCTATTTGAATGTTGCGATCGGTTGCACAGGTGGCAAACATCGTTCTGTTTATGTCGTGGAAACATTGGCCAAACGCTTGTCAAATGATATTAAAAAAATGAAATGTTCCATGCGTGTTAATCATAAAGCACAGCCTCAGTTAAATACTACATTAGAAGAGCATTAAGGACGTTTTAAGAAGCGGTGCGATCGCGAGGCGTGGTGAGTGCCTTGGTCCACTCATGGTGAGTGGCGATGCTTAATACGAAAAAGAATAAAAGGCATTTTTGACCCATTCGATTTCTTGATTTTCAATGCCGATGACATCAAAGCGGCAACTGGGCGTGCGTCCTCCAAAAAAATCACGACTTAATAAGGGCAAGAAATATTGGGCGGTTCTGATGATTTTGACTTGTTTTTGTTTGGTAATACTGGCCATAGCACCGCCGTATTTTTTGTTTTTTCGATACCGTACTTCAACAAAAACGAGCGTCTGTTTGTCTAACATTACCAAATCAATTTCGCCAAAAAAACAAGAAAGATTTTGTCGAATAAGTTTTAACCCACGTGCAAATAGGAATTCTAAAGCCATCTCTTCGTATGAAACCCCTTTTCTTTGGGTGGGGGATAATTGCTGAATGTTTGAACTCATCTGTATTCCAGAGCAAATGAAAACTTTTATAATAAGGTGAAGTGAAACGAGAAAAAACCTCAAGCGGACAATCTTATCCCATCGTATCATTACGTATTGACATTTGATTGGGACAGCGGAAGTGTCGTGCGAGCATATTGAGTGTGAGGGCGGAAGCTGTGTGTGATGAGATGTGTGCTTATTCGCTGATATAGGTGAAGACGCGTTAAACGGTCTTTTAAAAGGATAGATTTATATGATGAAATTAACGTTATTAGAACAGGCTTTTCAGTCTATTTCGCAGCAACATTGGCCCGCTTCAAGTCTGTATATGATCGCCACACCTATCGGCAATTTATCCGACATTAGTTTACGTGCTTTGTACGCTTTACAGTTAGTAGATGTTATTGCTTGTGAGGATACTCGGTCAAGTAAAGTGTTGCTAAATCAGTGGGGAATTCAAACTCCTTTGATTGCCTTGCATCGCCATAATGAACGAGAGGCGAGTCAATCAGTATTGAGCTATTTAGCTGAGGGTAAACGTGTGGCCTACATTTCGGATGCAGGTACGCCAGCGATTAGTGATCCAGGTGGTAAATTAGTGGCAGATATACTGAATGAGGGCTTTCGAGTTATTCCATTACCTGGTCCTTGTGCCGCCGTTACAGCGTTGATGGCAAGCGGATTAAGTGATGATGAATCACCTGCTTTTTTATTTGCAGGATTTGTGCCAAGCAAAGGGAAACAGGCTTGGTTGGAGCAATATGCCTCGTTTGATACAACGGTGGTGTTTTACGAAGCACCGCATCGAATATTGGACACGGCACGTTTATTTGAAGCATTATTTGAAAAAGAACGTCGTGTGGTCGTGGCTCGAGAACTTACGAAACGTTTTGAAGAGATAAGTGTGCAGACGGTAGAAACCTTGACACAATGGTTGGAAGCTGATCATCATCGTCAACAAGGAGAATTTGTGTTGTTGCTGGAGGGTAAAAAGTCCCCAGTGAGCACGCAAGCAGATTATATTCCTTTGCTAAAAATCTTGTTGGAAGAGGGAGTTTCTGCAAAAGACGCTTCTAGAATCGTGGCGAGATTTGGTGGTGGAAATAAAAAACAAATTTATCAGGAGATCTTGAATTTAAAAGCATCTGACTGATCTAGATAGGGATTTGCTTGCCTAAAATAAATCGGATGAAACTTAGGAAGTATAAATCCGATGAAACTTAGGAAGTGCCTTATTTTTTTATGCCAGATAAATACTTGAAATCTGCAACTCGAGTAAACAAGCGGTTTTGAGAGATTCGTGAATAAATGATTAGTGTTACAAGGTGATGAAATCATCATAACTAGGAAAAACGATTTGGCACTGAAAACCAGTAAGCAAGCGACTCTTAATATTTTTATAACGGTGAAATGGATCAAAACGTGGTCCATTTATTCCTTAAATTTTCTTTAATAAATCGGGCAAAGATCGAATATCTTTAATGCGAAAATCCATATAACGAGGCGACAACGGTTTTTTGCTACTAAATGGAGTGTGAGGGTGGAACAAATACACGGTTCTCATGCCAATTTGCTTGGCGGGTTTTAAGTTTTTAAGCGTATCTTCAACAAAGATGATCTGGTGAGGGGGACAAGATAGTTGGTGAAGTACCCGTTTTAACATGGATACCGAGGGCTTGGGATAATGAATGCCAGCGATTTTCATATCATCGATAGCAAAGATTTTTTCGATATGATGATCGATATTCAAAGTATTTAAAACGATTTCAGCATAGTCTTTGGGTGCATTGGTATAAATAAATTTTTTACCAGGTAACGTCTGAAATAGTAGGTTAAGGTAAGGTTCGGGCTTGATATGAGCCGCAATATCAAAGTCATGGCTCGATTTTAAAAACGCTTTGGGATTAACTTGGTGATGACGTTGCATGCCAATCAGGGTGGCACCATATTTTTCCCAATATTTCTGACGATAATAATTGGCCTGATCTTTAGAGACATTAAGATGCTTCATGACGGCGTTTGTCATGGAAACATCTATCTGCTTAAAAACAGAAAAAGAGGCATCGTGTAATGTATTGTCTAAGTCAAATAACCAAATAAGAGATGAACGGTCATTCATTACGTTTCCGTTATCATCGTACCTACGCCACGATCGGTAAGAATCTCTAATAGCAGACAATGAGGCACGCGTCCATCGACGATATGTACGGAATTTACCCCATTTAAAGCCGCTCCTAAAGCAGACGTGATTTTGGGGATCATGCCTCCAGAAATCGTTTCGTTATCGATGAGTTCGTGGATCTGTTTTTGGGTAAGATGTCTGAGTAACTTGCCATCTTTATCTAAAACACCAGGGATATTGGTCATCAGCAATAGTTTTTCTGCGTGTAAAGCTTGGGCAATGCGTCCAGCGACTACATCGGCGTTAATGTTATAGACTTTGCCTTCTTCTGGATTAAAACCAATAGGTGAAATAACGGGAATGAACTGATCGTTTCTTAGCGTGTTAAGAATGGATGTATCAATATGCTTAATGTCGCCTACATAGCCAATATCAAGCGGTTGGCTAGGGTTCTCTTTATTTGGCATGAGTTTCTTTTCAGCAGTGATCATCGCACCGTCTTTGCCAGTTAAACCAACTGCTTTACCGCCTGCTTCATTGATCATCATGACAATATCTTGCTGAACCTGTCCACCTAACACCCATTCCACCACTTCCATGGTATCGTCGTCTGTGACTCGCATTCCTTGAATAAAGCGTCCCTCTTTGCCTAAACGTTTTAATGCGGTGTCAATCTGAGGTCCACCGCCATGAACAACGATAGGGTTAAGTCCGACTAATTTGAGTAGTACCACATCATGAGCAAAACTTTTCTGTAGCCTTTCTTCTGTCATGGCATTGCCACCGTATTTGATGATAACGGTTTTGCCATGAAACTGACGTATATAAGGCAGTGATTCAGCGATAATCTCGGCTTTTAGTTCTGTGTTGATCGATGTGGACATCTTTTTTCCTTATTCAGCGAGTGCTTTCTCTAAAAGGGGGATAAATTCTTCGTGATTGTAATCACCCACGAGACGTTTGATGATATTTCCTTTTTTGTCGATTAAAAAAGCCACGGGTGTATATCGAACATTATCAAAAGCTTTTGCAATGCTACCGTCGCTATCTAATGCAACGATAAAGGGTAATTGATGGGCATCCGCAAAGTTTTGAACAAACGTTTTGGGATCATAAGACATGGCAACCGCAATGGTTTCCAAACCTTTGTCGTGATATTTTTCATAATCACGGATGTTTTGAGGCATCATGCGAACACAAGTGGTACAGCTGGTTGCCCAGAATTTAAGATAAACTACTTTACCTTTTAGGTCAGAGAGGTTGAGTTCTTTTCCATCAAGGGTGTGAAATGTCACGTCAGGTGTCTGGGAAGTTGAACAAGCGACTAATCCCAGACATAAACAAATTGCTAAAATAATTTTTTTAAACATCATTGAATAATACGGTTATTTAGAGGTTTTATTGACATGAGGGGTGATAGCGTTAGGATAAACGCCACTTTCTAGTTCATTATTAGTAATGTATTCAAAAGCCTGAACCACTTGTTTGACACCACTGACTCGAGCGGCGGTTTGGGCGGCCAAGTTTCCTTCTTCTTGTGTCACGATACCGAACAAGTAAACAACACCATCTACTGTCAGGATGTTAATCGTACGATAAGGTACGCCCGAAGCGGTTAACAAGGCAGATTGGACTTTTGAACTCAGCCATTTGTCGCTCGTTTTTGTTGAGAAAGAAATAGAAGGTTCAATGGTTAATCTATCCACTACTTGGCGAACATTAGGGATTTCTTTTGCAATCTCAATCACTCTATCGTGAATAGCTTGGCTGGGGACTTGGCCAACTAAATAGAGGCTTTGGTTATATGAGATTTTGGCTACATAAGCTAAATCGCCAATCTCCTCAGAACTTAATCGATTGTTAGCACGTAAATAAATTTCTTTATCGGCTAGTTGTGCAGATGAGGTGCGTCTATCCGTCACAATAGATGTACCTGTAGCAAAGGCACCACCTACTAATAATGGGACACAACCTGAAAGTATCGTGGGTGCACTAAGAGCGATCAAAGTGCTTAACATAATGGGTTTCAAAAACGTTGTCTTCATTCTTTGTCTCCAAACATAAAACCATCGATAAGGTCACATAAAATATGAAGAATCATGATGTGAACTTCTTGGATACGCATTGTTCTATCGTGAGGAACGCATAAATGCACATCATCTTGAGTGAGCATTTGAGCGATTTTTCCGCCACCTTTGCCAGTTAATGCAATCACAGGAATACCTTGTTCGTGGGCCATTTCAATGGCGTGGATGACATTCTTAGAATTGCCGCTGGTGGAAATCGCAACTAATACGTCACCTGGTAATCCTAACGCTTGAACTTGACGAGAAAATACCTCATCAAAACTATAATCATTCCCTACGGCGGTCATGATGGATGTGTCAGTCGTTAGCGCAATACCTGCTAAAGGAATGCGATCGCGTTCAAAACGTCCTACTAGCTCCGCAATAAAATGTTGGGAATCGGAAGCAGAACCGCCATTGCCACACGCCAAGATTTTATGACCGTTATTAATGGCATTGATAAGTAAATTACTAGCGTGTACTAAAGGTTCGGATAAGTTTTTTGACGATTCCATTAAATTTGCAATCGCCATATCGAAATGTGATTCAATACGTTTGTGTACGTTCATAATGCTGACTGAATAAATCTTTCTGATGATACATTATATACTTTTTCAAGCGTGATAAAATGAACTTATGAGTAAAAATACCCTTTTAGATGAAGAATTGTTGGCAAGTGCCAAACATACTATTTGTGCTGAGATTCAAGCCCTTGAACACTTTAAAGAAGGGCTGGGCGATAGTTTTGTTAAAGTGGTAAGGCTGATATTGTCTTGCCAAGGAAGAGTAATCGTGACAGGGATTGGCAAATCGGGGCATATTGGTCGAAAGATGGCGGCTACGTTTGCTTCGACAGGCACCCCTAGTTTTTTTGTTCATGCGGCAGAAGCTGTTCACGGTGATTTGGGGATGATCACAAAAGACGATGTCTTGATCGCGATTTCTTATTCAGGGGCGGCTGTAGAACTATCGACCATTATCCCTGTTTTAAAACGATTAGGGACGCAGGTTATTGGTGTTACGGGTAATTCACATTCTGATTTGGCCCGTATGTCTGATATTGTTTTGAATGTACACGTGGAACGAGAAGCCTGTCCTTTGAATCTAGCCCCTACGAGCAGTACCACCGTAACGTTGGTATTGGGTGATGCCTTGGCGGTGGCTTGTTTAGAAGCACGAGACTTTAGAGAATCTGATTTTGCTCGATCTCATCCAGGTGGTGCCTTAGGTCGTCGTCTCTTAACTAAAGTGGACGATGTCATGCGTAAGGGCGATGAACTGCCCGTGATTAAGGCTGATACAGGGATGGACCAGTTGTTACAAGAAATGTCTCAAAAACGCATGGGTATGGTGGTGGTCGTAGATGATCACGACTCGGCGATAGGGATTTTTACTGATGGCGATTTAAGAAGATTAATCGAGAAAAAAGGAGATATTCGTGGTCTTGTGGCTAAAGATGTGATGAATATTCATCCTATTACGGTTCCTTGTGGGTTGATGGCTACGGAAGCCGCTCGATTAATGGAAGAAAAACGACTCACGCATATGTTGGTTGTTGATGACAAAAAACTGGTGGGTGCTTTGCATATGCATGATTTAATGCTGGCAAAGGTGATATAGGAAAATAAGATTATGGCAGTATCTTTAAGTCATCCAGATGAATTATTAGTTTTATCTCGACTCTCTCCTGAATTATGCGAAAAAGCCAAGAAAATTCGTTTGTTGGCCTTAGATGTGGATGGCATTTTGACAGACGGAGGGTTGATTTACAGTGAACATGGTGAATCTTTGAAACGTTTTCATGCTTTGGATGGACATGGTTTGAAAATGTTGATGGAAAGTGGCATAGAAGTAGCGATTCTAACAGGACGTTCGGGTGAGATAACCGTTCGTCGTTGTGCGGAATTAGGTGTTTCAAAGGTATTCCAAAGTGTTCGTAATAAGGCACAGTTATTAGCCGAATTGGTGCATGATCTAAGAATGGATATGCAAGAGGTGGCTTTTGTAGGAGATGATTTAATCGATATGGAAGCCATGAGAAATAGCGGTTTGTCAATCAGTGTGCCCAATGCACCGATATATGTCCAGAATTATGCTAATTATGTGACTTCGCGAGAAGGTGGCCGTGGGGCGGTCAGAGAAGTGGCTGATATTATTTTAGCCGCTCAACACAAATTGGCCCCATTTTTTAAACATCATTTAACGGGTAATTTTATCCAATGAAAGAGCGTTTTTCGGGAATTTTAGCAGTCACTTTTTTGTTAGTGTTGGCCGTCAGTTCTTGGTGGGCGGCTGATTACGCGGCTCGTTCTGTCGAAGGAGTGCCAGAAACAAAGAATTTGGATGCCCCTGATGCGTGGTCGGGAAAATTTACCATGCTTAGTTCTAATGAACAAGGTGTGGTGGTGAATCGTTTGGTGGCCGATTCTATGGAGCATTATCCAGTCACCGATACTTGGGAGATTGTGGCACCCCATTATTTTGCACAGTATCCAAATGAAGCACCTATCGAAGCAACTTCAGATAAAGCGATTGTTTATAACGCCGAGACACCCAGAAAAATAGAATTATTAGGCCATGCTCATATGGTTCGATCGGCTTATGCAGGAGAAGAACAGCTGGATATTGATAGTGAAAAACTGGTGGTGTATCCAGATTCTGGCATCGTTATGACGGATGAACCAGTTGTCGCTACCCAAGCAGGTTCTCGCTTATCGGGTAACTATATGACCTACAATAATCGTACTCGTCAATTAAACATACGACGAGGAACGAATTTAAACATCTCAGATAAGGATATTCCTAAAAAATGAACAAGGTATTTTTGACAACGATGATGATGGGTTTGATGACGGTAGCGGGTGCTAATACATCGTCGCATATTAATGTTACGTCTGATTCATTAGAATATGATGCAAAAACACAAACGAGTATTTTTTTAGGATCAGTAAAAGTGAGTCGAGGAGCGGTTAATTTATACGCAGATAAAGTAGTGGCTAAACGTTTAGCAGATGGTTCTAGCCAAGGTGTGGCACGAGCTTTTTCTGATAAACAAGTCAAAGTCATTCAAGATCTTCCTCGTGAAAAACAAGTGGTAGAGGGGTTTGCCGATACAGTTGAGTATTCATCTAATTCAGGCATGTTTGTATTATCTGGTCACGCAAAAGTGAAACGTTATTTATGTGGCCAGTTACACGATACGATCGAGGGTGATTCGATATATTATGACTCGCAGAAAGATACATATCGTGCGGTTCAAAAGAAAGGAAAGTATGTCGAAACCATGATATTATCTAATCCTAAATCCCCAGAAACCTGCCAGACACAAGGTAATTAATCGATGGAAATAGAAGAAAAAGCAATTCGTGAGCTTAATATTATCGGCTTACAGAAAACATATGGACAAAGAACCGTCGTCAAAAGCGTTTCGCTAAAAGTCTCTAGTGGTGAAGTAGTGGGCTTGTTAGGTCCTAATGGTGCAGGTAAAACGACCAGCTTTTATATGATTGTGGGGCTGATTTCTGCAGATTCAGGACGTATAGAATTAGACGGAAAAGATATTAGTGCTTTGCCTATTCATAAACGTGCTCGTTTAGGACTGTCGTACTTATTACAAGAAGCTTCGGTTTTTAGAAGAATGACTGTTTGTGAGAATATTCGAGCAGTGTTGGAATTACAAAATGATCCTATCACTGGAAAACGATTGACAAAAGAACAGGTGGCAGAACAGGAAGAAAGCCTCTTAGAAGAATTGCAAATTACGCATATTAGAAATAATCAAGCCTTATCTTTATCAGGTGGCGAACGTCGTCGCGTTGAAATTGCACGGGCATTGGCCACTCACCCCAAATTCGTATTGTTAGATGAACCGTTTGCAGGGGTGGATCCGATTGCGGTGATTGAGATTCAGCGTATTATTAAATTTTTGAAAAATCGAAATATCGGTGTTTTGATTACGGATCACAATGTTCGTGAAACTTTGGGAATCTGTGATCGAGCGTATATTATCAGTGGTGGAACGGTATTGGCATCAGGCGATCCAAAACAAATTATTCATGACAAAGATGTCCGTAAAGTCTATCTAGGTGAAAACTTTAAAATGTAATGTATGAAAATGAAAACGAATGATTATTTAAAACTCATATTGACATCTCATGTTTATGATGTAGCACAGGAAACGCCTTTAGAGAAAGCAAAACTTTTATCTCAACGTTTAAAAAATACCGTTTTGCTCAAAAGAGAAGATACACAGCCTGTGTTTAGTTTCAAATTAAGAGGAGCCTACAATAAGATGTCACATCTTAGTACGGCCCAGATTGAACAAGGTGTTATCGCAGCTTCGGCAGGTAATCATGCACAGGGTGTGGCAATGTCTGCTCAGAAAATGGGATGCAAAGCGGTTATCGTGATGCCTATTTCCACGCCAAAAGTAAAAGTTGAAGCGGTGAAACGTTTTGGTGCCCAAGCCGTGCTACATGGCGATAGTTATACCGATGCATACGATTATGCCAAAAAACTAGAAAAGGAAGAGGGCTTAACCTTTGTCCATCCCTTTGATGATCCTTACGTCATCGCTGGACAAGGCACCATAGGAATGGAAATCATGCGTCAATATTCAGGAAAAATTGATGCAATTTTTTGTCCGATTGGTGGTGGAGGCTTGATCAGTGGCGTGGCCGCTTACATTAAAGCATTACACCCCCAAGTGAAAGTCATTGGTGTCCAAACAGAGGATTCTTGTGCGATGCTTCGTAGTATTAAAGCGAATCGTCGTTTGAAACTGTCGGATGTTGGCTTGTTTTCTGATGGTACCGCCGTTAAGCAGGTAGGTGCCGAAACATTTAAATTAGTAAAATCCTTGGTGGATGATTTTGTAACCGTCGATACTTATGCCTTGTGTGCCTCTATTCGTGATGTTTTCCAAGACACGCGTTCTATCTTAGAACCATCGGGAGCATTAGCATTAGCAGGTGCTGAAGCTTATATTAAAGCACATGGATGGGAAGGTAAAACAGTGGTCGCCATTAACTCTGGTGCAAACATGAACTTTGATCGTCTAAGGTTTGTTTCAGAACGTGCAGATGCGGGGGCGTACAAAGAAGCACTGTTTTCGGTTACCATGCCTGAAAAACAAGGTTCTTTCCGTAAGTTATGCCGTGCCATTGGATCCAGATCGGTCACAGAATTTAGCTATCGCTTGGCAGACAAAGAAATCGCCCATGTATTGGTCGGTATTCAGATTGACTCAAAAGAAGAGATTCAAAAGGTTGCCGAACAAATTCGTAAAAAAGGTTTCGAGGTGGAAGATCTGTCAAACGATGATCTGACTAAATCACATCTTCGTTTCTTATGCGGGGGTAAATCTGGGTTGGCAGATGATGAGGTGTTGTATCGTATCCAGTTCCCTGAACGCCCAGGTGCCTTGATGCGTTTCTTGCAAACCATGCAACCAAACTGGAATATTAGTTTATTTCATTATCGTAATGTAGGTTCGGATATGGGAAGTGTGCTGATTGGTATGCAGGTTCCCGTGCCTGAAAGACCTGCTTTTTTAAAGGCGTTGGATAGTATTGGTTATCCGTATTCAGAACAAACCAAAAACCCTATGTATAAAGCATTTTTGCAAAATTAGAATAGGTGAACGGCAAACATGCTTCTTGGACAAATGATTCAAGAAGCATGTTAATTAGCCTTTAATCAAGGTATTTTTTTAGAATTGGCACACGCTAAAAACAGGCAATCCCGTTTCTTCAATAAGTTTCGATCCTTTCAATTCAGGTAGATCGATAATAGCTGCCGCTTCTACGACATTAGCACCTAGTCTTTGTAAAAGACGATGAGCAGCAATCATCGTACCACCCGTTGCGATCAAATCATCCACTAATAATACACGTTGACCAGGTTTAATCGCATCTGTATGCATTTCCACGCTGGCATTACCATATTCTAAAGTGTATTGTTCCACGACGGTTTTAAACGGCAGTTTGCCGACTTTTCTAACAGGCACAAAACCTACATTCAATTCATATGCCAATACACTACCGACGATAAAACCTCGTGCGTCCACCCCAGCAATTAAATCGATTTTTTTGTTCATGTAACGATAAACAAAAATATCAATAAGTGCTCTAAAGGTTAAAGGATTTTGTAATACGGGCGTGATGTCTCTGAACTGTACGCCTGGTTTAGGCCAGTCTGGCACAGTACGAATGGCTGAAGTAACAAGTTCAATAGGATTGGACATATGAATTTCCTTATAGTTGAGCAATAGATGCTTTTAGTTGTTGAGCAAAAGCGACTGCCTGTTTACCATCACCATGAATACAAATAGTATCGGCATGCAGTGGAATCATTTTTCCTGAAGTACCCATGACATTACCTTTGATGATGTTTTTTATGTGTTCAATCGCAAGATGACTGTCATGAATGACGGCATTGGGTTCAGAACGAGGTGTTAAGGTGCCTTGATCGGTATAGGTTCTGTCTGAGAATGCCTCTTCATAGACGGTCAAACCTGAAGCCTTTGCCATTTTAACCTGTAAACTGCCTGCCAATGAATAAAGAATCATATTGGGTTGACAGTCTTTAATAGCTTGCACGATCGCTTGAGAGAAATCATGATGATTGGCACTCATATTATATAAGGCACCATGCGGTTTGAGATGATGAATGCTTGCATGCGGATCGCAAGCTTTCACAATAGCATTCATCGCACCAATTTGGTAAACCGTTAATTCGTAAATTTCTTGTGCAGACATTTTTATCTCTCGCCTACCAAAACCCTGTTTGTCATCAAAGCCAACGTGAGCACCAATATTGACGTGATGTTTTAATGCTAATTTAACGGTTTTGAACATGGTGCTGAAGTCACCTGCATGAAAGCCACAGGCGATATTGGCTGAATCGATATAAGGCATGATGGCCTCATCATTTCCCATCGTCCAGTTGCCATAGCTTTCACCCATATCACAGTTAATATCGATTCGTTTCATCTGATCACCAATTCCTGTAATTCTTTCATAGGTGTTAAAGATTGTTCCAGTTTTTTCCACTTTTCTTTTCTGTCTAAGTAGAGTTCATGGGCCTTTTCTAAACTACATAACTCGAATTGTATCGAAGCATTAGGTGGAATTTGGGCGATATAACCTAAATCAGCCCAAATAACGTTGGCGATTTTAGGGTATCCGCCAGTAGTTTGTCTATCTGCCATTAAGACGATAGGTTGTCCAGCAGGGGGAAGCTGAATAGTACCAAAAACGGTGCTTTCCGATAACATATTGATCGGTTCGGTAAGTGTTAGTTTCTGGCCCTCAAGCCTAAATCCCATTCGGTTAGAAGCGGGCGTTACAACGTAGGTGCTATGAATAAAATCTTCTTGAGATGAGCTGCTTAACTTGTCCCAATGCCATCCTTTCATCACCCGTATGGTTCGTTTCTTTTGGTTTCCTAAATTGGATTCGATATAAATTTTAAACTGTTCAATGTCTTTGTGTAGCCGATTGCTAGGGGCTTTGATCGGCAAAATAGGCAATACATCACCGTTTTTTAAGGGAGCTTGTCCCAGTTTGTTTTTCATATCACAAGAACGGCTTCCCATTATGATAGGCGTTTGAACGCCACCCAAAACCGCTAAATAAGCGATATTGGTGTGTGGTTGACCACCCTCCAAAGGCGATCCAAATCTTAATACTTGACCTGCTTTAACAAAATAAGGACGCAACGATGTAATGGGTTGATCGTCAAGAAAAGCAGGCCATTTAGTACCTGATAAAACGATATAAGTATGGGTGGTAAAGCGTAATGTGGCCCCCATGAGAGCCATTTCTAATACGGCATCATTTTTGTTGTTGCCCAATAATAGATTGGCGATTCGAGCGGCACTTTTGTCCATAGCACCGCATACAGGCACCCCAATATGTTGATAACCATATCGTCCCTCATCTTGTACCGTGCTGAGTATTCCATGTTTAATCACTTCAATCATCTTATTATTCTCCTAGTTCATTCAACGCGTGAAATGTTTCTTCATTAATGCGTTTGAATTTCACTGTGCTATTAGGGGTGATCAGCGTTAAATGTTCGCTGTCATGTTGAGGGTTAAATAGCTTTAAAGGGCAACGGCCGACGATTTGCCAACCCCCAGGCGAGGTTTTAGGATAAATAAAGCATTGGCCATTGGCGATGCCGACTGAACCAGCAGGAATAGAAAGTAGCGGATTACTTTTTCGTGTGATAGGCACTAAATCCGCGTGTAATCCTGTCATATAGGGGGCTCCAGGTGCAAAGCCCAACATCGCAACGGTAAAGGTGCTGTGAAGATGTTTCTCGATCACGGCATCTGGACTGATATGCAGTTCTTGAGCGATGGATTCAATATCCAAATTCATTTCATAACAGATGGGTAATTCAATGATTTGGCCAGATGAGGCATGGTGGCTTGTTTGCATATGATTTAAGGTGTTCTGAATCGCTTGACAAATTTCCTCACGTGTATGAGGAGATAAGCATTCATAACTGATACCAAGCGTTGAGAAAGCGGGAATAAAATCTCGTATGGCTTGGTGTTTGATATGTTGTAGCTGTTTAATTGCTTCGCTGTTTAAGTTTCTGACGATGAGTTGTTCATCGCCCTCATCCGTTATTGTCCATGTGTTCATGTCTCACCATCATATTGCTAGGAAAGATAATGTTGAAAGTGCTTCCTTTATTAGGCGTACTTTCGATGATTAGTTTGGCATGGTGCCTTAATACAATGTGTTTCGTAATAGCCAGTCCCAGTCCTGTACCCCCCGAAGCACGAGAACGACTTTTGTCAACGCGATAAAAACGTTCTGTGATTTTTGGAATGTCTTTTGCATCAATACCAATTCCCGTATCCTGTACACAAAATACGCCCTCACCAGATTCGTTTTGATACCAAGACGTGATAATTTTACCTTTTTCTGGTGTATAGCGTACGGCATTACTCAGTAAATTGCTGACTACAGAAGAAAGCTCGCTTTGTTTGCCCATCACGTACAATGTATCATCTAGATTAAAGATAAATTCGTGTTTTTCTTTTGATAGTTCAATGGCTTGTTTGGCAATATGCTGGATAACTTGAGAAAAATGACAGGGTTCACACTCTGGTAAAGCTGAGGACTCTAATACCGAAAGGGTTAATAAATCACTGACAATGGCCAACATTCTTTGTGCTTGTTGGTGCATAAGTGTTTCGTAATGTTTTCTTTGTTCATCGCTAATGGCAGAAATAGGTAATTCTTGAAGTGTTTCCAAAAATCCAATGAGCACTGTTAAAGGCGTGCGTAATTCATGAGAAACATTGGCGACTAAATTTTGTTGTAAAGATCGTAATCGTTTAATTTCTGTAATGTCTTCACCCAAAAGCAAAATACCTTTATCGCCGTTTCGAAGTAATTGGATTTGGAGGGTTTTATGGGTCTGATGAGAAATATTTAGTTGAATAGAATGTTCCCAATTACCGCTGTTGACGTAACGATGAAATTCGGGATGACGTAATAAATTAAGTAGGTTTTGTCCTGTATCTTGATGAGGATTTAAGCCCAAAAGTTCAGAAGCGGTTTTGTTATACCATTGTATTTGAAAATGCTTGTTCATCAAGACGGCTGCTTCTGGCAACACTTCAGCCGCACTGACAATACTGTCATTTAGTTGAATGGTTTTTTGTAATGTGTGATGTAGGGCTTTTGATTTTGTGTAGATAGTTTGAATCAGTTCTGAATATAAGGTAGGTAACTCGGGTGGTTGGTGATAAAGACTGCCTTTTGCCCAGTTTTTAAACTGATATACAACGATATGATGTCGAATAATGATAATGATCAGTACCGCGAGTAATAAAATTAATCCCGCGTGATGCCAAAAATTAATATTAAAGGCGATAACACCTAGTAAGAGGATCCCTAGTAAAACACTTAAATGCTTCATATCTTTTCATCCGCTGAAAATCGGTAGCCACCGCCACGGATGGTTTGAACAAAATGTCTTAGATTTACCTTGTCTAACACCTTTCTTAAACGACGGATATGTACGTCAATGGTACGTTCTTCCAAAAACACATGATCGCCCCATACCAAATCAAGTAGTTGTGTTCGTGTATATAATCGATCAGGATGGGTGACAAAAAAGTGTAGAAGCTTGAATTCAGCAGGGCCTACCTGAATCAGTGTGTCATCGACCTGTAATTGTCGAAGATGAGGGTTTAATATAAGTGGACCAAACGTAATCATATCGTCAAGCGATTGGGGTGATTTACGCCGTAATACTGCTTTAATTCTCGCTAATAATTCTTTGGGAGAAAAAGGTTTGGTGATATAGTCATCTACACCGACCTCAAACCCCTCGATTTTATTGCTTTCATCGGCTTTTGCTGTCAACATGATAATAGGCACATCATGACTACGTTTGTCTTGACGGATTTCTTTAATAAGTGAAAGGCCAGATTGGCCAGGTATCATCCAATCCATCAAAATAAGGTCGGGTAGTTTTTCTTGGATAATGGAACGTGCTTGTTGTGCCGAACTTGCTGTTTTAACCTTATATCCCGCCATTTCAACATTTAAAGCAATGAGCTCTTGTATGGCAATTTCATCTTCAACAATAAGTATCGTAGTATTCATGGGATATCGGTTAAAATGACGACAATAGTAAATCACTATACATTATCGTATATTTTTCGATGATGTGGTATTTTTATAGGTTGATGATAGGATGGAAAAAGATAAAACGACACACTTTGGGTTTCAGACAGTAAAAGAAGAAGAAAAAGCCTCGAAGGTGGAAGCTGTTTTTGATTCAGTGGCTTCAAACTATGACTTGATGAATGATCTGATGTCGGCGGGCATGCACCGTTTATGGAAGCGTTTTACGATAGGTCGAGCGAATGTTCAGCCTGGCATGAAAGTGTTGGATATTGCCGCAGGTACGGGAGATTTAACGGTCGCTCATGCCAAAAAAGCAGGATCGACAGGCGAAGTTTGGCATACGGATATTAATTTTTCTATGCTAAAAGAAGGCAGAAAGAAATTAGAAAACGAAGGTTTTATGCTACCTACCGTGGTATGTGACGCAGAAAAATTACCTTTTCCAGATCGTTATTTTGACGTGATTACAGTAGCCTTTGGACTTAGAAATATGACGCATAAAGACAAAGCGTTGGCAGAGATGTATCGCGTCTTGAAACCAGGTGGTAAGTTGCTGGTGTTGGAGTTTTCTAAGGTTTACCAACCGTTATCAAAGATATATGATTGGTATTCTTTTAAGGTATTGCCTTGGTTAGGCGAAAAATTTGCGAAAGATGCAGAAAGTTATCAGTACTTGGCCGAATCGATTCGTATGCACCCAGACCAAGAAACATTAGCTCAAATGATGAGAGATGAGGGATTTAAATTAGTGCAGTACTTTAATTTAAGTGTAGGGGTAGTTGCTTTGCACGAGGGAATTAGAATTTAACGATAGCGATGAATGGGTCTTGTGTTAAAGAACGCACTATCAGATAGGAAATGAAAAATGTCTGTTAATAAGTTGTCGATGCTACCTTCTGTCAATCAGGTATTGGTGGGTATCTTAAATAAAATGTTATCTAAAGAAGCTTGGGCTCAAAAACTCGTTCAAGAACAAGCAGGCAAAACGATTTGTCTGAATCTAGCGACTATCTCTTTGCTATTAATGATACAGGCGGATGGTAGCTTCAGTGAATTGAAAGAACCTGTACAGCCTAATGTAACCTTAACGTTGAAAGCCGAACAGTTAAAACAATTCATCACCATGTCCGATCGCAGTCCCGATAAAATCGCTTCTTTGCTACATTTAGAGGGGGATGCAGGCTTAGCTCAGATGTTATCTACATTAGCAAAAGATTTAAGATGGGATATTCGTCATGATTTATCTCAAAAGATAGGTGCCATCCCTGCTGAGTTAATGATCACGGGCTTTATGAAAAGTATCGATTTTGCAAAAGATATGACAAAAAGAGCGGCCCAAACTTCAGCAGAATATTTGGCTTATGAGTATCAGATAATGGCCAATCAAGCGGGTCTCAAAATGCTATCGCAAGATATATTGGATCTAAAAAAACGAATTGAACGCTTGGAAGTTAAGGGATAGTGAAGTAGTATGGGATTTTTTCGTTTATTGAAAATATTAAATGTCGCCAGACGATATGGTTTGGACGAGATGATGCTATCTTACACCAAGAAAAGTTGGGTGATGCGAGCCATGCGTGTTATTCGTTTGGGCAGACGTTTTGATAACAGTAGAGGCGAACGCTTACGATTGGCCTTGGAAGCATTAGGGCCTATTTTTGTTAAATTTGGACAGGTGCTTTCTACACGAAGAGATTTAATTCCTGCTGATATGATTGTGGAACTGTCAAAACTTCAAGATGATGTTCCACCATTTGATTCCGATACCTCTATCCGAATTATTGAAAAAGAATTACATCAGCCTATCGATAAGCTTTTTCAGCATTTTAATCCGACTCCCGTTGCTTCAGCTTCTGTCGCACAGGTGCACTATGCACGATTGTTTGATGGCACAGAAGTGGCAGTAAAAGTCTTACGCCCAGGTATGCTGGACATTATTGAAAAAGATTTAAGCTTGCTGAAAACGATTGCAAAATGGGTCCAAAGATTATTGGTGGATGGAAAGCGATTAAGACCTGTGGAAGTCGTCAATGAATTTGATAAGTACTTGCACGATGAATTAGATTTGATGATTGAAGCCTCTAACTGCAGTCAATTAAGACGTAATTTTGACACGAAAGAAAGAGAAGGATTGATTCAAATTCCAGAAGTGATATGGAGTCATACCTCCCGCCAAGTCTTTACGATGCAATGGATGAATGGCGTGCCTACTAGTCATGTTGACGTGTTGAAAGAGGCAGGCGTGGATCTAAAAGATTTGGCCCAAAAAGGAGTAGAGATTTTCTTTACTCAAGTATTTGAAGATGGTTTTTTTCATGCGGATATGCACCCTGGAAATATCTTAGTTTCGTTGGATAAGAATTCGTTTGGGCAGTATATTGGCTTGGATTATGGCATTGTAGGCAGTTTGTCTGAGTTTGATAAAAACTATTTGGCCCAAAATTTCTTGGCCTTTTTTAATCGCGATTATCGTCGTGTGGCTCGATTGCATATCGAGTCGGGCTGGGTGCCTAAGGATACGCGTGAGGAAGAGTTGGAAGCGGCGGTGCGAGCGGTATGTGAACCATATTTTGATCTACCGTTGTCCCAAATATCGCTAGGGCAGGTTTTAATGAGATTGTTCCAAACGTCTCGTAGATTTAATGTGGAGATCCAACCCCAATTAGTCTTATTGCAAAAAACCTTACTGAATGTAGAAGGCATGGGGCGTGATTTATACCCTGATTTAGATTTATGGGATACCGCTAAACCCTTTCTAGAAAAGTGGATGAATCAGCGTTTGGGGCCGAAAGGATTTATTGAGAATATCAAAAAAGAAGCACCTTATTGGGCTGGCATGATTCCTGCTATGCCGAGATTAATTTATGATCAGCTTTCTAAAGAAAATCGATTGCAGGAATTAGAAGCACAATTATCGCGGTTAAATAAACGAAGCAAAGTCAATACCTTGTTGATGGGAATCATGGCCGTTTCGTTATTAGCCATGGTGGTGTTTATGTTTGTGAAAATAGGTTAAAAATGGCGATTTTGTTTGAAAAGAAAATACGTAGTTTGGATGAATTGCTAACTGTCATACCGCACTTGCCTCGTCCGATTGTCTTTACCAATGGTGTTTTTGATATTTTGCATCGTGGACATGTGTCTTATTTAGACGAGGCAAAACAACTGGGGGCCACGCTGATTGTGGCAGTCAATACGGATGAATCGGTGAAAAGACTTGGTAAGGGGGAAGATCGTCCGATCAATTCTGAAACAGACCGTCAGGCGATGTTGGCTGCGTTAGAAAGTGTCGATTATGTGACGACTTTTTCTCAAGATACGCCCTATGAGCTGATTGCCCAGATTCGCCCAGATATTATTGTGAAAGGTGGGGATTATGATATGGACAAATTGCCTGAAACGGCCTTGGTGAAAACTTGGGGAGCAAAGGCGGTTGCCATTGATTTTCAGTTTGATCGCTCAACCACACAGTTGTTAAAACGTATTCGTGGCTAAGTGACTTCAAGGTGCTATAGCTAACTTTTTTAAAGTAAGCGGCGTGTTTTTTGAAAAATAATATTAGCTTATCATTAAAAAATAGGCCTTCAATGTGAGGGCCTATTTTACTTAGTTTTCTTCGTCTTCTTCAGGTAAAAAACCACCTGATTGATGTCGCCATAAATGGGCGTAAATACCATTTAAAGCTAACAATTCTTGGTGTGTTCCTTGTTCAACGATTTTTCCTTTATCCATCACCACAATTCTGTCCATGGCAGCGAGTGTTGATAGGCGATGGGCGATGGCTAATACGGTTTTGCCTTGCATGAGCTGCGATAAACTTTCTTGAATGGCCACTTCAGATTCAGAATCTAAAGCACTGGTTGCCTCATCCAATAAAAGAATCGGTGCGTCTTTAAGTAGTACGCGAGCAATGGCAATGCGTTGACGTTGACCGCCTGATAGCTTGATACCGCGTTCGCCGACAAAGGCATCAAAACCAGAACGCCCTTGGGCATCTTTTAAATCTTGGATGAATTCAAAAGCTTTGGCCTGTTTACTAGCGGTAATCATCTTCTCTTCAGATGCATCAGGACTGCCATAAAGAATGTTTTCGCGAACCGAACGATGCAATAAGGCCGTATCTTGGGTCACCATAGCGATTTGATTACGTAAACTATCTTGAGTGACGTGGGCAATATTCTGTCCATCGATTTCAATCAGTCCTTTTTGTATGTCATAGAATCGCAACAGAATACTCATTAAACTGGATTTTCCAGCACCTGAACGACCGACCAGACCAACCTTTTCACCCGCTTTGATATGTAAATTAAAATGTTCCAGCAAAGGTTTGTGTGGATTGTAAGCAAAAGACACTTCTTTAAATTGAATATCGCCCTGTTGAACGCTTAAAGCAGGAGCATTGTCCATATCCACAACATCAATAGGTTTAGTCACGGTATCAATGCCATCTTTAATGGTACCTAAGTGTTCAAACAACATGGTGGCTTCCCAAAGTATCCAATGAGAAATACCATTTAGACGAGAAGCCATGGCAATCGCGGCTGCCACTGCACCCACCCCCACAATATGGTTGTTCCAAAGGCTAATGACCAAAAAGCTGGTGCTGAGTATTAGAAAAACCGTTAATAAATGGTTGCAAACATTAATACCAGTAATGAGTCGTCCTTGTCGATAGGCGGCCTGCAAGAATGGCTTCATGGCTTGCTGTGCGTAGGCTTCTTCACGTCCAGCATGTGAGAAAAGTTTAACGGTCATGATGTTGGAATACGCATCTGAAATTCTTCCTGTCATGACTGAACGGGCATCAGCCTGTGCAGAAGAAACATCCAGTAGCTTGGGAATAAAGTAGTACAACATAATGAGATACAGCACAAGCCAAGCAATAAAGGGCAAGCTGATTTTCCAATCAAAGCTACCGATAGACAGCGTCATCGTAATGAAGTAGATACTAGCGTAAACCAATACATCACTAATCAGCATCCAAAAGTCTCGAATAGAAAGGGCTGATTGCATGATTTTGGCGGTTACGCGACCTGCAAATTCATCTTGGTAAAATTTCATGCTTTGTCTAAGCATGACACCGTGAAACAGCCAACGCAATCGCATAGGAAGATTGGCAAAAAGCACTTGATAACGAATGAGACTTTGTGCGGCATAAAGTAACGGACTGAATAAAATAATCAGTGCAATCACCAGCAAATACGAACCGCGATCATGAAATACTTTGTCAGGGGAGTCGCTAAGCCATTCAACAAGATTACCCATCCAGACAAATAATAGTGATTCGACAATACCAATGCAAAGAGTTACTAATAAAATTAAAAGGATGTAAAAACGAGCCCCTTTAATGCAATACCACAGAAAACTAGACATTTTCTTAGGTGGTATGGTGTTGCTTGCATCGGGAAAGGGATTAAGTAGGTTTTCAAAAAGGGAAGTCAATTTCATCATATTTTTTAGACGGAGGTAGTACTGCTCATCATGTTTTCTTGGTTTTGGATTAATTCAATTTTGTAACCATCTGGATCTTCAATAAAAGCAATAACGGTAGTACCGCCTTTTACAGGACCTGGCTGACGTGTTACGTTGCCACCTTTTTCAGCAATGCGGTCACAAGTGGCGTAAATATCATCAACACCGAGTGCAATATGGCCATAAGCATTGCCAAGATCATATCGATCAACGCCCCAGTTATAGGTCAACTCGATTTCAGCTTGATGAGGATTAGATTCAAAACCTAGATAAGCCAAAGTATATTTATATTCAGGATTATCCACTTTACGAATCAGCTTCATTCCTAGAATATCTTGGTAAAAATGAATGGATGCGTCGAGATTACCAACTCGAATCATAGTATGTAATAAACGTTGCATATTATTTCCTATCGAATAAATGATGTTAAATATTGATGTAAGGCTGGGACAGAATCGACGATCGTATCGGGGTCGCTGGATTGGATATCATGCAGATCATGAGCACCATAGCTGACCGCTACGTTTTTCATCTTGATAGCTTTTGCCATATGTATATCATGACTGGTATCGCCAATCATGATCGCTTGTTCTAAGGGCGTATTGAGTTCAAGCAAAATTTCTTCAAGCATCAGAGGATCAGGTTTGGGGGCTGTTTCATCCGCTGTTTTAGTGGTATCAAACAGTTCCAATAAATTTTGCTCCGTAAGTACCTGATTTAGACCAGGACGACCTTTCCCAGTAGCCACGGCTAGTAAGGCACCTTGGTTTTTTAAATCCCATAACATCTCTTTAACACCAGAGAATAAATGTAGTTCATTATCTGGATGAAAGAAATGAATTTTATAGTGTTCGATAATTTTGGGAATTATCTCGGGATCTAAATCCGGAGCAATATGATATAACGCTTGATGTAAAGACATGCCGATCACCCAACGAGCTTTATCGGTATCAGGTGCTTCCAACCCCACATCACGAAAAGCCTTTTGTAAGGCAGAAGTGATTTGGTAGGTGGAGTCCATCAACGTACCATCCCAATCAAAAATAAACAACATGATTTTTTTAATATAAAAAAGCGAACTTATTATTTTAACATGGAGAAATCTTGATAGGCAGAGGGTACAAAATATGTCTTTGAACTGATAAAGAAAAATATCATTTTGCTCATGATTCAAACGAGCAAAAATCGATTAAAATTCTATAACATTTATTTTCTAGGAAATACAATATGTCCTCTTTTTTCCCTACATGGCGTAAGGTCGATACCTTGTCGCCAAATGATTATGTCAAACCTGATGAACGATTATCCATTGGTCAAAGTGCGGTGATGGGCGTACAACACGTGGTGGCGATGTTTGGTTCCACGGTGTTAGCTCCTTTATTGATGGGCTTTGATGCAAACCTTGCTATTTTAATGTCGGGTATCGGTACATTAATCTTTTTTATTTTTGTGGGTGGTCAGGTACCCAGTTATCTTGGATCGAGTTTTGCTTTTATCGGTGGCGTGGTCGCCGTTACTGCTTATACAGGTTCGGGCAGTAATCCCAATATTTCGATAGCATTGGGCGGTATTGTTATCTGCGGCTTGGTTTATGCTTTGATCGGCTTATTAGTGACGGTGATGGGTAGTAAGATCGTTGCGATTATTGAGAAGCTGATGCCACCCGTGGTCACAGGAGCGATTGTATCGGTGATTGGCTTAAACCTTGCACCGATTGCCGCAAAAGGGGCGATGGGTAATTCTAATTTTGAACTTGCCATGGCCTTGATGACGATATTTTGTGTGGGCTTGGTTGCGGTGTTTACGCGAGGTATGATTCAACGCCTATTAATATTGTTGGGATTGATTATTTCAAGTGTGGTGTACTATATTTTCGCTAATATACTCGGCTTTGGTACCCCTATTAATTTTGAGTCCGTCGCTCAAGCCAGTTGGTTTGGTTTGCCACAGTTTACGACACCTACCTTTGAGTGGTCGGCTATTAGCGTGATTGCACCTGTTGCGGTTATTTTGGTGGCAGAAAACTTGGGTCATATTCGTGCGGTCAGTGCGATGACAGGAAAACCATTGGATAAGTACTTGGGGCGTGCATTTCTGGGTGATGGTATTGCCACGATGGTGTCAGGTTCAGTAGGGGGTACAGGTGTCACCACTTATGCTGAAAACATCGGGGTGATGGCCGTGACGAGAATTTTCTCTACCTTGATTTTCTTGTTTGCTGCGATTTTTGCTATCTTTTTAGGATTCTCACCAAAATTCGGTGCCTTAATTCACATTATTCCAGGGGCTGTATTGGGCGGTGTTTCCGTGGTGGTCTTTGGTTTGATTGTAATTGCAGGGGCGAGAATCTGGGTAGTCAACCAAGTTGACTTTAGCCACAACAAAAATCTTATTGTAGCTGCAGTGACGATGATTTTAGGTGGTGGTGACTTTAGTGTGACGTTAGGAAGCTTTTCTTTAAATGGTATTGGTACGGCAACATTCGCGGCGATTATTCTGTATGCGATTTTGAATATGGGTACCAAAAATAACGAAAAGAAAGACGATTCGCCATTTGATTCGGTGTAAGCAGTTAAATATAACGCGAAACAAACCGACCTGTATTCATAGCAGGTCGGTTGTTTTTTTAGGCTTTATTTTTCTTTGTCTGGCAGGTCACCACTTGATCGCTAGATAGTTTTAGTTGTTTTTTTGAGACTTAATTTTTCTTTGTCCGATAGGGTGGTGTTTTCTTTATTGACTTTTGAAGCCCAATAATTGGCTAATAAGGCACCTGAAAAATTATGCCATACACTGAAAATAGCACTTGGTACAGCAGCCAAAGGTTCAAAATGTTTCATCGCCAAAGTAGCCCCCAAACCAGAGTTTTGCATCCCTACTTCGATAGCAATGGTTTTTTGAGCATCGTAAGGTAGTTTGGTGAATTTAGCGATTAAGTAACCGAGCAAATAACCCAAGCCATTATGTAGGATGACCACTAGAAGCACTATCCATCCTGATTCGATTAAACGTTCTTTGCTATTGGCAATGACGGCCGCTAAAATCAGCATAATAGAAATGAGTGATAAACAAGGCAGTGTATGGGTGACCGCACGGATGTTTGATTTAAATAAAGCATTGATGATAATGCCTAAAATAATGGGGAATAAAACGATATTCGCCACGGATTTAAACATTGTGACGGCTGAAATTTCTAACCACTGATGAGCTAATAAATAGAAAATAGCAGGCGTTAACACAGGGGCAAGTAATGTCGAAATAGAGGTGACAGCTACCGATAGGGCAACATTACCTTTTGCCATATAACTGATGACATTCGAAGCGGTGCCACCAGGGCAAGAACCCACTAAGATGACCCCGACGGCAAGTGACCGCTCTAAATCAAAAATAACAGCTAATGCATAAGCAATACTTGGCATGATGACAAATTGTGCGATAACGCCGACTAATACAGCTTTCGGATATTTGCTTAATATAGAGAAATCTTTCGTGCTGAGCGTCATTCCCATGGCTAACATGATAATGCCTAATAACCAAGGAATGGCGGGGGCAATGCCTTTAAATTCATTTGGGAAAACAAAAGAAACGATACCTGCGAAAAGAATCCAGATTGAGAACGTACGCTCAACCCATTTGTTGATGGTGGTTAACATTTTTATCACTTATCAAAAAAATCAAAAGCCATGATTATAGTGCTTTTTGATGTTTTTAGACGATGTTTTTTTGGCAAAATAAGAAAATAACTATATTTATCAAGATGTAAAAGCAAAGTGTTTATGACTAGGGTTTTTCCTAATTAGAAAAAAAGTCATGAAGCTAGAAGAATTATTCGTTTGAAATGTTTGTATCGTTTCATCTATAACATTCAATATAAGAATTTTTTTATGGAGACTATGATGTGGTATTGTCCTGATGAAATGCGTGCAAAATTTTCTAAACTCATGTCTGATATGTACCAAAAGGAAGTGCCTTTGTACGGTGATTTAGTGCAATTGGTCAGTGATGTGAATGAAAATGTATTAGCTCACGATCCTCAAGTAAAAGAGCAGTTAGAACAAACGGGTGAGTTGCCTAGATTAAGCTTAGAGCGTCATGGTGCGATCCGTGTGGGAACAGCTTATGAATTATCAACGATTAGACGAGTGTTTGCGGTGATGGGAATGTTCCCTGTTGGGTACTATGATCTGGCTCCTGCAGGGGTTCCTGTGCATTCAACGGTATTTCGTGCGATAGATACGGATGCGTTAAATCGTAGTCCGTTTAGAATTTTCACCTCCTTATTAAGACATGAATTAATTGATGATGAGGCATTAAGACAGACCGTATCGGAGACCTTGGCCAAACGTCAAATCTTTACGAAACGAGCATTGGAACTGACAGAGAAAGCTGAGAAACAGGGCGGATTGAACGAAGCGGATGCGGATGAATTTGTTCGTGAGGTATTGGAAACATTCCGTTGGCATGAAGAGTCACCGATTAGTAAAGATTTATATGAACAGCTACATCATCAACATCGTTTGATTGCGGATATTGTTGGCTTTAAAGGCCCGCATATCAATCATTTGACACCAAGAACGTTGGATATTGATAGCGTTCAGTCTGGGATGATTGAACGAGGCATTACGCCAAAAGAAGTGGTGGAGGGCCCGCCATTACGAGCTTGTCCTATTTTATTGCGCCAAACTAGTTTTAAAGCATTAGAAGAAAACGTGGTCTTTACAGATGGTGGGCGTGAAGCGGGCAAACATACGGCACGTTTTGGTGAGATTGAACAAAGAGGTGTAGCGGTCACGAAAAAAGGAAGAGCCTTGTATGATCGCTTGTTGAATGAAACACGTGCGGCGATTGGCGGAGCACCGAATGAAGCTAATCGTGATGAGTATATGCGTATTCTGGCAGAGAAGTTTTCTGTCTATCCCGATACATGGGATGAGTTAAGAAAGCAAGATTTGGCTTATTTTCATTACTTTGCACAAGGACGATCCGATAAAAAGGTTACTCGCGAGGATTTGCCTGAATTGATTGCTAAAGGTTTGGTGAGATTTGAACCTATTGTTTATGAGGACTTTCTCCCCGTTTCTGCAGCGGGAATTTTCCAGTCGAATTTAGGTAAGAATGGTCAAAAACAATACGATATTGATTCCAATAAAACCTTGTTTGAAGAATGTTTGGGTGCAAAAGTAACTGATGAATTGTCATTGTATGAAAAAGCACAAAATGAATCGATCGAAGCATGTTTGGCCGTATTAAATGGAGAGAAATAATGGTGAAAGAATTATTGAAACAATTGGGTGTTGAGGCTGATTTGTACACAGATGGCACCTTATCGGTTAAGTCGCCTATTCATGGTAATGAGATTGCAAAGGTTGTGGAAGATAGTCCAGAACAAGCCACTTTGAAAATCGCTAAGGCAAAAGAAGCCTTTTTGAAATGGCGTTGCGTTCCTGCACCCAGAAGAGGTGAGCTGGTTCGTATTCTTGGGAATATCTTAAGAGAATATAAAGAACCGCTAGGTGCCTTGGTTTCATGGGAAGCTGGGAAGATCGCACAAGAAGGATTGGGTGAAGTTCAAGAGATGATTGATATTTGTGATTTCGCCGTGGGATTGTCTCGTCAGTTATATGGCTTGACGATTGCGTCTGAACGTCCTGGTCATCATATGCGTGAAACTTGGCATCCGTTGGGAGTGGTAGGCGTGATATCGGCGTTTAATTTCCCTGTTGCAGTGTGGAGTTGGAACGCGGCACTGGCATTTGTATGCGGTAATTCGGTGGTTTGGAAGCCGTCTGAAAAAACGCCTTTGACGGCATTAGCTTGCCAAGCTTTGTTTAAAAAAGCAGTGAAAGCTTTTGGTGATGAGGCTCCTGATGGTTTATCTGAATTATTGATAGGAGATGCTCGTATCGGAGATGTATTGGTTAATGATCATCGTGTACCTTTGGTAAGTGCAACAGGTAGTACGCGAATGGGACAAATCGTTGGACCAAAAGTTCAAGCACGTTTTGGAAAATGCTTGCTGGAACTAGGTGGTAATAATGCCATGATTTTGACACCTTCTGCTGATTTGGATTTGGCTGTTAGAGGTATTTTATTTGCCGCGGTGGGAACAGCAGGTCAACGTTGCACAACCCTTAGACGTTTGATTGTTCACGAATCGATCAAAGAGGTGGTGCTTGAGAAAGTGAAAAAGGCTTATGCATCGGTAAGTATCGGACATCCTTTGGAGGGTAATTTAGTTGGGCCTTTGATCGATAAACAGATCTTTGATCAAATGCAATCGATGTTAGCACAATCCCGTGCGGTGGGAGGTAAGGTATTTGGTGGTGAGCGAGTGTTAGCGGATCAATATCCTAATGCTTACTATGTGAAACCTGCTATTGTGGAAATGGATAGTCAGAATGAGGTGGTGAAAACGGAAACCTTTGCACCGATTATGTACGTGATGAGCTATTCAGATTTTAATGAAGCGATTGCTATGCAGAATGATGTTCCACAAGGCCTATCGTCATGTATTTTCACTAATGACGTTCGCGAAGCTGAACAGTTTTTAAGTGCCAGTGGTAGTGATTGTGGTATTGCTAATGTGAATATCGGTACAAGCGGTGCAGAAATAGGCGGTGCATTTGGAGGCGAAAAAGAAACCGGAGGTGGACGTGAATCTGGCTCAGATGCTTGGAAAGCATATATGAGAAGACAAACTAACACCATTAATTATTCTAAAGAATTACCGTTAGCACAAGGTATTAACTTTGGTTAAATAAAAAAAAACTCCCATCATGAATTCATCTGAGTGAGTGATGGGAGCGATAAGGAGGAACCATGACGTACTTGAATAATCCTGGGGCGTTGTATGATGACGAACCATCACAATTAACACCAAGTCAATCTTTTTTTATTAATGTATTGCCATTGCTGTTGACCGTGGCGATTATGCTAGTCCAATTTTTTATTTTTGATGATTTTACCCCTCACATTCCTTTGGCTTGTGGCATTGTTATCACGGGACTATTTGTTTATTTTCGTAAAGGAAAATGGCGTGATATGGAAAATCACTTTTTAAAAGTGATCAAAATAGGGTTGCCGGCCATTATTATTTTGATGGGAGTGGGGATGTTAATCGCTACTTGGATTGCGGCAGGTACGGTTTCGACTATTTTATATTATGGATTTCATTTTTTTAGTCCGACTAATTTCTTGTTTACGCTTTGTTTATTGTGTGCCTTAATTTCACTGGCGACAGGTACCTCATGGGGGACAGCGGGTACGGTTGGTTTAGCCATGATGGGCGTGGGTGAGGGATTAGGCATTCCACCTCACGTGACGGCAGGTGCCATTATTTCGGGTGCATTCTTTGGTGACAAAATGTCTCCTTTGTCTGATACGACTAATTTAACACCTGCCGCAGCGGAGATCGGGATTTGGGAACATATTAAAGGCATGGTACCAACTACCTTACCCGCTTTAGTGATTTGTTTGATATTTTATGCATGGTTGGGAACACAGTATTCAAATGACAATATGAATCTACAAGTTATTCATGATGTCAAAGAAACGATTAAAACGCATTACAACATCAGCTTGATTACCTTGATTCCTGCGGTGATTGTTATTGTGGCAGCGGTGATGAAAATGCCAGCATTACCGACAGTATTTGCAGGGGTTATCGTGGCTGGACTCATTGCCTTGTTTTTGCAAGGAGTCAGTGTAGCGGAGCTATTTCATGTATTGCAAAATGGCGTAAACAGTCAGACGGGGATGCCTTTAGTCGATAAATTATTAAGTAAAGGTGGCGTGATGTCGATGACTTGGGTGGTGAGCTTAACGATTTTTGCGATGGCCTTTGTCGGTTCGATTGAATATTACGGATCGTTGAATGCGATCATGAACAAAGTGAAAGACTTTATTAAAGGTCGTTTCGGACTGGTATCATCCGCTTATGGGGCGACGGCAGGTTCCAGCTTGATTATCGGTGATGTGTACACGAGTTTGGTATTGCCAGGCAGATTGCTAAAAGACAAATATGAGGAGTTAGGCTACGAAAAAACAATTTTGACGCGTTCGATCGAGGATTGCGGTACCTTGCTGTCTCCTTTGATTCCATGGAATATGGGTGGTGCATTCATCGCAGCAACATTAGGCGTGGCGACTTTTGATTATGTACCCTTTGCAGTTTTATGTTGGTTGTCTCCTTTGATTGGCTTGATATACATGTTTTTAGGGGTCTTTATGCCAAAAAGTAAAGGTCGCCAGAGCAAAGAAAAAATTGCAAAATGGGAAGGACTATAAGTGTCAGGAGTTCAATCATGAAAGAAGCCGTTTTATGGCACCAATTGGTCGATGCACCAGAACATTCTCCTGTATTAACAGAAGACTTAAATGTAGATGTCTGCGTCATCGGTGCAGGATATACGGGCTTATCTGCGGCCATTCACCTTGCTCAAGCAGGCAAGAAAGTAGCGATATTAGAGGCACATCATGTAGGTTATGGTGGCTCAGGACGTAATGTTGGTTACGTCAATGCAGGAACGTGGGCACCACCCGATGAGTTAAATAAGTATCTAGGGGAGAAAGCGGGCGAACGTTTAAGTCATGAGTTAAGCATGGCCCCTAAATTGGTATTTGATACGATCGATCGCTTTAATATTGATGCACAAGATACGCGGACTGGCACAGTGCATATGGCTCATCATGCACAGGCAGAATCAGATATAGAAAAACGTTATGAACAGCTAAAGCGGCGAGGTGCAGAGGTTGTCTTGCTAAATGCTAATGAATGTCAAGCATATGTTGGTAGTCGAGCAGTTCGTAAAGCGTTGTTAGATAAGCGTGCTGGCACGATCAATCCTTATGCGTATGTTGTAGGCTTAGCACAGGCAGCAAAACGTTTAGGTGTTTTATTATTTGAACAAACAAAAGTGAAAGAAATGGTATCTGTTTCGGGGCAATGGGAAGTCGCTACGGAACAAGCTATGGTGCGAGCGGAACGGGTTGTCATTGCAAGCAATGCTTATACAGAGGGACAATGGACGACGATACAGAAAACCATTTATCCTGTTAGTTTTTATCAAATCGCTTCTAAGCCTTTGGACCCTGAAATATCTGAAACGATTTTGCCACAAAGACAAGGAGCTTACGATACTCGTTTGGCCCTATCAAGCATTAGACGAGATAAAGCAGGTAGGCTGATCTTGGGTACAGTAGGTTCACCTCACGGCAAAAATTTCCTGTATCATGCATGGGCAAATACGATGTTAAAGCACTATTTTCCGATGTTGAAAGGGTTGGAATGGGAGTGTTATTGGACAGGCTGTTTTGGTTTTACAAAAGACCATATTATGCGAATATATGAACATTTTCCAGGCGTTATTTGTGCGACGGGCTTTAATGGTCGAGGGATTACAACCGGTACTTTATTTGGGCAAGCCATGGCAAAATATCTGTTAACGGGGGATAGACAAGTATTACCATTAGATATTTACCAATTAGACGACTGTAAGATTTCGTATCGTCAGATGAGAGGGTATGCGTATGACGCAGGGATCGCGATTTATCACGCAGGTCAATGTTTAAAAATCGTTGCATAAAACGCGAGATGAAAAAGAAAATGGTCAGTTAATACTGACCATTTTTATAAGACGTGTGGATTTACCACTTGAGAACAGGATCTTTTTTGTTTCCGATAATATCAACTTCGGCCGACACAGCACCTGCAGGAATGGCAATATCGACTTTCGATCCTAAAAGGAGTTTCATCACACCATCGACTAATTTTCCAGAATTTTTAGACCAAGGCTCAAAATGGCTACGTAATACTTGGATTTGGTCAGGTGTCTGAGTGATAGTTGTGCCATCATTTAATGTAAAACGAATGCCTTTTACGTAAGCGGGATTGGATGAACCGCCACCATTGACGTAAAGTGTGATGCGATCATTTTGTCCCACTACTTTTTCAGCAACCATTTTGTACTCGCCTACGCTAGTGAGTCGTTGTAGTTTGAAGAAACCAAAGTAATAGCTATAAAAACCGACGGTCATTAATGTCGATAGAACGATTAATAGCATTTGTAGTTTTCGACAACGGAATAACGATGCGAACCAATCTTTACCCAGTAATGAATCAATGGAATAGGTGCCACTGCCTGTTAACATAATGGTGACGGAAATGGCGAATCCTAGTGCGGCCATCGTCCACTCATCTAAACATTCAAAGCCCATCCAACCAAAAATAAGCATTAAACATACATTAATGATGGCTGAACCCACTGCAGCTAGACGAGTTAATAGTCCTAGCATTAAGCAAAGGCCAACGAGTATTTCTGCACTAGACATAATGTAGGTGGACCACTCGGCTGCCCATGGATGATAAAGTACCCAATGGATGGTACTTTCAATAGGGGAGCCAGGTGCGGCTTGAACCAGCTTGCCTGCTAAATGAGCTGGGCTGGTAATATCATGTTTTAGTGGATCATTAAAGAAACGTCTCCAACCGCCTGCAAAAAAGACAAAGCCCATTGAAATAGAAATCGCACGAACGGCAAGACTCTGAATCATAGGATGTCCCCATAAGCTTTTCTCTCTATCTGTATTCATCATGAATATCCTCTCCTTGTATTAAAACTTTAGAAAAATTATGGTTATTGAGATAAGTATAATGCTATTTTATAGTTGAAAATTTGATTTATCTCTATATTCTTAGAAAGAAAAACCCTATGAGATTTTTTTGTTCACCACGATGAATGTTCTATGATGAAGATTGTTGTTCGATATAGTTTTTTAGCCATTCTTGTAGTGCAATGACCGCAGAGTTATTTTGTTTTTCGGGTGGATAAACAAGATAGTAACTTTCATTACTCGCAAGACGTTCTTTCCAAGCAATTTTTAAATTCCCTTGATCAATTTCTTTTTTTGCCAAAATCTCAGGCACGATAGCAATACCACAACCACTACTGGCCGCACAGATAGTCGCATAATAAGAGCTAAAACGAGGTCCAGAAAAACTATCTTTTCGATGAATATGATGCGTGCTAAAGAATTCATGCCAGGTGAAAGGACGAGAATCCAATTGGATTAAAGGCATATTCTCTAGATTCATTTTTTTGGATAGTTTAGGTGGCTGAACATCCGTGGCACAAATAGTAATGTAATCACTTTTTAATAGCTCGACGGAGGTTAAGTTTGGCCATGTGCCGTGTCCTAAAGCAATACCGACATCCATTTCGAGCGAATGGTTTTGGCTAATATCGCCATCAATTTCATGAATGTTTAAATGAATATTGGGGTATTGGTTGCCCCATCCTTTTAGTGCAGGAATAAGCCAATTTGCACCAAAGGTCGCATGACAATAAATGGTGAGTGTTTGGGCATGTGTACCATGGGACCAAAGGTTTAATACGGACTGTTCAAGTTGTAAAAGTATATTTCGACTTTGTTGTAAAAATAAACTACCGACTTGAGTGAGTTGAAGATGATTGCCTTGACGAATAAATAACTCTTCGCCTAATAGTTCTTCCAGTTGGAGTACTTGTTTGCTCACCGCACTTTGGGTGAGAAAAAGTTCTTTAGCTGCTTTGGTAAAACTTCCTTGTCGGGCAGAGGCCTCAAAACATTGAAGAGAGCTAATAGAGGGTAAGCGTTTTATCATTTTTTTCGTCATAACGTTGTACTGCTTAGGCTATGCGGATTATTTTTTCAATAGATTTAAGATGTTCTCTAGTGGTCTGCCAATTGCTGCTTGATGACCCGTTGAAGCGATAGGACGTTCTAATAAGATAGGATGTTCAACAAGTGCTTGCAACAAAGTCTCTTCGTCTGCCTCGGCCAGATGGTTTTCTTGGTAAATGCTTTCCTTTTGTCTCATCATCTCGCGATAACTGTTTATCGCTAATTGTTTTTTAAGAGATTGATAGTCAGAAATCGTTAAAGGATTTTTTAAATACTCGATCACTTCAATATCTAAACCCAATGTTTCCAATGCTTTTAACGCATCTCTTGATTTGGAACATCTAGGATTGTGGTAGAGTTTAATCATCATGTTTTTCTCTTTTAAAAGCTTAATGAATCTTCATTATAGCTAAAATGTGTTGAACAGCGAATGAGTGTTCATTCTATCCTTGATTGTCAAAAAAGAATCGTTTTTTTCTGCACGCAAATGAAGTGGGTGACGTTGTTCCACGCCTAGGTATATAAGACGAATCATTCATTATTCCTCAGCAATGCGGTGATGTCGTGAAGGTCATCTAAGTGAAAAAAATAAGTGTTAGGAAAATGTGTTTGACAATATTGTTTTAAAAAATGTGCGGAATCATCAGTAATAATGGGTTCATCATTAGGGTAAGGGTTGTAGATAATTAAGAAAGGCAAATAGGATCTGGCGGCCAGTGCTTCAAGTGTGGCAATACTGTGATGAATGCTGCCTAACATCGCATTACAGATGAGAATGAGTGGCATTGGATGTTGAATGATCCAGTCAATCGTTAATGTTTGAGATGTTAACGGAACAAAGATACCACCAGCACCTTCACAAAAAATAATATCGCGTTGGCGTTTTTGAACATATGTTTGCCATGCATGCCATAACTTATTTGTATCAATGATCGTGTTTTCTAATGCGGCCGCTAAATGTGGAGAAGCGGGAAAAGAAAAGCTTTCACCGACTGCGTCAGCATCTAGTTCATCAAGTGATTGACCACTGATCGTTCGATGTAAATGGATATCAGGTGAAATAGCCTGTGATGAGGCACCCGTTTGAACAAGTTTAAAGGAACTGGCGGTAACTCCCGCTTGTTCGAGAGCTTTAATGAGTAAGGCGGTCACATAGGATTTGCCAATATCCGTGCCGATGCCAGAAATAAAGTAGGTCTTCATTTTTTTTGTCCTATATAAAAAAAGGTATCGTATGTGAGGGGGAATGTTGAGTCATGTTTAGGATAATGTGCGATCAACTGTTTTAACTGATGATGTTGTGTTTGCTTGCGATGTGTGTTGACACCTGTTTTTCTGATATGTCGCAGTACTTCATGCAAAGAATTAAATTGGTAAGATAGGGTTTGTCGTTCTGCCCAGATGGTGTTGAAATAAGGATTAAATAGTTCTTTCAGGGCTGACACACTTAAATAATTTAAACCAATATTCGCTGCTTCTTTTAATTCTTTGAAATGATGTTCACAATATAAGGCACAAACAAAATAACCTTGCGAAGACAGGTGTTGATTAAGTTTTGCGATCAAATCGTTTAAAGACGAGATCCATTGCAAACATGAGCTGGATAAGATGATGTCAATCGTTTCAGGAAGATGAATGGTTTGGATATCGCCTTTAAGAAAATATTGTTCATGCGAAAAAGGAATGTGAATAGGGTATTCGTATAAATCGTTTAGATAGTATTTTTGAATAAAGGGTTGATGAAAAAACTGATTCATGGCCGTACTCAAAAAACCTGTTCCACAGCCAATCTCCAGTGCGGTATGAATATTTAAAGAACATTTTTTTGCCAAGGTTTGGGCTAAATACCAAGCAGTGGCTTGCTGATGATGTGCATATTGATGATAGTGTTTTTGGGACTGTTCAAAGTGAGATTCGATCATGCTTGGTGTTCCTCGATGAATGCAGACCAAGAAGAAAATGATCGCAGTAAATGATGAGCAGCGTTGATAACGTTTGTTTGCGTGCTTGGACAACGATGCCAATAATTTAATTGTTGTTTTGTGGCGAACATCGAATCTTTCTCGCTAACCCAAGCATAATCCCAGGCTTGAGGGTGGGATAGTAAGTCTTGAGTTATCGAATTATCCGTGCTGTCGGCCTGTTTAAGTAAATAAGCTAAACTATTTTTTTGAGTTTCAAAACTTAACGAGGGTAATAAATCGTGATAATCCTTTTGTTCAGCGGTATAAAAAATTCGATGATAAATTTTTTTCATTCCCTCTGGCGTTAAGTGTTCATAAGTTTTTTGAAACAAAATGGGATCGATGCCGTATTCTGGATGAATACCAAAAGGTGTGCCATTAATAGCAATGTTGAGTTTTGGAGCATGTTGGCAAGACCGTAGGTAACGATTGGCCGCCCAAACCCCCATCGACCAAGCTACTAAAATGTAATCTGTTTCTGGCTCGCGAATCTCTGTTTCGTGAGGAGAATAAATGTGTACATGATAGTGAGGATCGGCTAAATGTGAAATAGCATGGTTGTCCATTGCCCATCCATTAAAAAATAAGATTTCTGTTTTCATATTCTTTCCTTTAATGAATGAATGGTCTCGGCGATATAAATGAGATCTGCTTCACTTAATAAGGCGTTGATACATAGGCGTAGTTGGGCTTTTCCTTTGGGAACGGTTGGATGACGGATGGCTCCTACGATGATGCCTGCTTCTTTTAAAGCTTGTGCTATCGCAAGGGTTTGGTGACTATCTCCAATAACAATAGGAAAAATAGGGGAGGATTGATTCATGTTTAATAGCTTGTTTGCTTGATGAATCCTGTCTTGTAAGGTGAGGCGTAAGGGTTCAAATTCATGTCGATGTTCAAAAACATATTGAGTCCATTTGATCGTAAGAGGGGGTAACGCACTGGCAAAGATAAGCGAACGACAGGTATTGATTAAATAGTTTCGTGTGATGTCATGACATAAAACTATCGCTCCATACGATGCAATGGCTTTAGCACAAGGCATCACGATAATATCAATATCATTGACTAAATGATGGGTGTAGCTCCATCCTAGTCCTTCTTGGTATTGACCAATGCTATGAGCCTCATCTACATATAATATAATTTGATATCGCTGTTTTAATTGAACGAGTTTTTTTAGATCGCTAACACTGCCATCCATACTGAAAATGCTTTCTGTGACCACCCAAATATCACGATAGTTTGAGCGATGTTCGATAATCAATCGTTCAAGTGCATCGTAGTCTTGATGAGGAAATCGAATAAAGTCGGCACGACAAAGTTTTAAGCCATCGATTAAGCTGGCATGAATATCTTTATCTGCAATGATGAGATCGTTTCGATCAGTAATGGCAGGTAAGATGCCGATATTGGCTAGGTATCCACTATTTAGATAAAGAGCACTTCTTTGATAAATCTGAGCTAAACATTGTTCTAAATCAGCAGAGGCTTGGCTACTGCCACCAAGTAAACGTGAGGCACAGGAAGAGGGAACATCTTCTTTGACACTTGATAAAAAGTGTTTGTAAATGTGTTGACATCGAGATAGACCTAGATAATCATTGCTTAATAAATCAATTCCTTTTGTCGGGACGTTGCTCAACTGGCGATATTGGCCGTGTTCACGTAATTGTGATAAACGATCGTTGAGTCTTTGGTAAAAATTATCGCTCATGATAGTTCCTTACTACCTCGCAAGTGGCTTGGCAAAGTGTTTTGAGATCGCGATCACTGATGTTGTAATTTGGCATTAAGTAAACGAGTTTACCAAAGGGCCTTACCCATACCCCTTTTTGAATAAACATAGGAGTTATGTCGTGTAGTGTGACGGGTTCTTTTAATTCGATGACACCAATCGCTCCCAAGGCTCTAATGTCTTGAATATAAGGCTTATGCTTTAACACCGATAATTCCTGTTTAAATATGGTTTCGATATGGTTTACCTTACTTTGCCAATCAGTATTTTGTAATAAATCGATGCTGGCAGCAGCTACGGCACAAGCAAGTGCATTGCCCATAAAGGTGGGGCCGTGCATGAGAGCGTAAGGAGGTGTTTGACTAATCGTATCGGCGATCTGATGAGAACATAAGGTTGCTGCAAAACTTAAATAACCGCCTGTTAATGCTTTGCCAATACACATAATGTCGGGCACGATGTCACTGTGTTCGCAAGCAAACCATTTTCCCGTTCGCCCAAAGCCCGTGGCAATTTCATCGACAATCAGTAAGACGTTGTATTGCTGACATTGTTGGGCAATGTATTGTAAATACTGTGGCGAATAAAACCACATACCGCCTGCACCTTGGACGATTGGTTCCAAAATGAATGCAGCTAACTGTGAATGATATGTTTGAAAAAAATGATCAATAGCTGCTTTATCCTGTTGATTAAGAGGCTCATGAAAGCATGAGGTTGGGCGATCTAAAAAATACTGAATGGGTAAACGACCTTGATACAGATGATGCATGCCAGTGTCAGGATCACATACGGACATGGGATGCCAAGTATCGCCATGATAACCACCTTTAATCGTGCCGAAATGTTTTTTATCTGGATGTTTTTGTTGGTACTGAAGTGCCATTTTCATCGCGACTTCGATACTGACGGAACCTGAATCACTATAGAAAACATGAGTCAGCCCTTTTGGAACAATGGATAAAAGACGCTCGGTTAACTTAATCGCCGCAGGATGAGTGAGACCGCCAAACATAATATGAGCAAATTTTTCTAATTGATTGACGATGGCTTGGTTTAAGGCGGGATGGTTGTATCCATGAATCACGCACCACCAGCTAGACATGCCGTCAATAAGCACTGTGCCGTCCTCTAAAAAGAGTTGACTATTTCTAGCTTCACTAACACAGTAATTTTCTAATTTTGGATAGATGCCTGAATAAGGGTGCCATATATGTTGTTGATCGATTAATGTCTGATACATGAAATAACTCCTTTGGACAAACATTTTGTCAAGAAAAAAATAAGAAGTAAAGGATAAGAATGCGGTGCGTTTTTATGCAAAATGCGGTTATTTAGATGGTTTTTTGATGATTTTGTATGGTTTTTGATGAGTGTTCGGTGATGTTGAGAAATAGGTGAGATAAGCGTAAAAAATAAACAAAGGATGGGTTGGTTTGAGAATGAGGAACCGTGCGTGAAATAAAGGGAAGTGGTGGTTTAAGGGGGGAAGCTGTTGAGTCAATCGTCTCGGTCGTTGATGGTGGGGGTGAGGGTAAAAAAATAGGGTGGTTTGGGAGTGGAAAATATACGTAGTGAGGGGGTATTTTGATAGGAAGGGGCGGAGAATATATTAAAATAATGGGCTTTTAAATTTTTCGTTTTTTATGTCTCTTACTGAAAAAATTAATGCGATTTTGCCTCAAACCCAATGTACAAAATGTGGGTATGAGGGCTGTTTACCTTATGCTCAGGCAATGGCTGAACATGAGGCACAGATTAATCGTTGTGTGCCAGGTGGGACTAAAACTATAGAGGCATTATCTCATCTGCTGAATCAGCCTGTTTTGCCCTTGGATCCCACTTGTGGGGTGGAAAAGCCTTTGGAAGTGGCTTATATTGATGAGAATCATTGTATTGGCTGTACGCTATGTATCCAAGCTTGTCCAGTGGATGCGATTATAGGGGTGAATAAATATATGCATACGGTTATTCCCGACCTTTGTTCAGGTTGTGAGCTATGCGTGGCCCCTTGTCCTGTAGATTGTATTTCGATGAAACCTGCTTCTCGTGAGTGGACATTTTTAGATGCTCAAGAAGCTAAGCAACGCTATGAACAGCGTCAGCAACGCTTACAAATGCAAGAAGACGTAAAAGAAGAGGTAAGTGTGCAACAGACCTCAGACGTATTAAAACAAGATCTGATTGCGAAAGCCTTGGCAAAAGCCAGAGCCAGAAGAGCGAAATAACCCTAAAACAGGTGCACTTGAACGGTGTTTAAGCTGTTATATTTCCACCCTCTAAAGAACGTTATGTCACAAGCTTGTGCGATGGTGTTGTTTAACAAAGAGTTGGGGGGCTATTTCAATTTTGACAAAGGCGTTGTGCAGGCGGTATCTTGATACGTCACCAGTTAACAATATATCGCATTAATGGTGGCACAAAGAATGATGGCTGATATAAAACGATATGTTCAGAACAAAGGCTATTTGAACGATAGATTTTTATCACAAAGATCGCTGATACCACAGATATCGCATTTGGCTTTACGAGCCGTACAAATATAGCGACCGTGTAAGATGAGCCAATGATGAGCATGTAAGAGGTATTCTTTGGGGACGTTTTTTAGTAGCTTTTTTTCGACCTCTAATACATTTTTACCAGGAGCAATACCAGTTCGATTAGAAACCCTGAAAATATGGGTATCCACTGCCATCGTCGTTTGTCCAAAGGCGACATTTAAAACGACATTGGCGGTTTTTCTACCCACGCCAGGTAGGCTTTCTAAGTCTTCCCGAGTATGTGGCACTTCGCCCTGATATTTCTCGATAAGTATTTGACAGGTTTTGATGACATTGGCTGCTTTTGTTTTATATAAGCCAATGCTGCGAATGGCTTGCGTAAACCGTTCTAAGCCCATGTCCAAAAGATCTTGAGGTGTTTTGATAAATGGGAAAAGAGGATCGGTGGCAATATTAACGGATTTGTCGGTTGCTTGGGCCGACAAAATCACGGCGACCAATAACTGAAAAGTATTGGAATAATGAAGTTCGGTTTCAGGATGAGGGTTGGCCTGCTGAAACCTTTGGAAAATCAATGTACGTTTTTCTTTGTTCACAATGATTACCAATATTTTTCAACAGCCAAATTACCCGGCACCCCTCGGCGTTCTGCCTGAAATCCCATCTCTGAAAGCATCTTGCGGGCTTGGGTCAGCATCTCTGGATTACCACATAGCATGACGCAATCGTGTTCGGCACGTAATTCTAAACCCGTATGTTTTTTCCAAGCATCCTGTTCAATCATGGTTGTAATGCGAGCTTGTGGGAATGACTGATAGGCCTCACGCGTTACCAGTGGCAGATAGGTAAAACGTCCTGCACAGGCGTGTGTCGCATCACGAATCTCGTCTTGATAGCTGAGTTCATTGGCATGACGTACACCATGAACTAAAACAACTTGTTCAAAACGTTGCCATGTTTTCTCATCTTTCAAAATGGAAATAAAGGCAGACAATCCTGTTCCTGTGGACATTAGCCAAAGTGTTTTGCCACCATTTGGAAAGCGATCTAAGGTTAAAAATCCAAATACCTGCTTGCCGATATATATCGTATCGCCAGATTTAAGTGAAGCAAGTTTCGGGCTAAATGCACCGTCAGGTACTACGATAGAATAAAACGATAATGCTTGTTCACTAGGGTGGTTCACCATAGAATAAGCACGCCAAATATCAGGTTCTTTTCCTGCTTCACTAGGCAGTCCTAAACGAGCAAACTGTCCAGGTAAGAATGTCATTTCCTTGGGATAGGTGGTGGTGAGCGTGAATAAATGATTAGGTACCCACCACTTTATATCCAGTACTTTTTCGGTATAGTAAGTCATCCACGATCCAAAAATTGGAGTTTATCTGATTTGCCATTCCATTCGTCCGCATCAGGTAATGGCTCGTGAGCACGAGAAATGGGGGCAAATTTAGGGGTGAGTTCTGCGTTAATTTCGATAAATTGTTTTTGGTCACTCGGCAGATCATCTTCTGAATAAATGGCATTAGCGGGGCATTCTGGTACGCAAACCGCACAGTCAATACATTCATCGGGGTCGATAACTAGGAAGTTAGGACCTTCTTTAAAACAGTCCACAGGACAGACATCCACACAGTCTGTGTATTTACATTTAATACAATTTTCAGTGACGACGTGAGTCATAATAATCTATTTAATATAAGTTAAGGGAATACAAAGGCTATAATTTTACCAATTATTTAATAAAAAATGATTGATATAGCTCAGTGTATGATATGGTAATAGAAAAACTAGAGAAGTGACCTTATGATTATTACCTCACTACTGGATACGGATTTATATAAGTTTACGATGATGCAGTGCGTATTGCATCAGTTTCCCAGTGCCCAAACAGAGTATCGTTTTAAATGTCGTACGCCAAATGTAAATTTACAGCCTTATGTGGATGAGATCCGAGAAGAGATTCATGCCTTATGTCAGTTGTATTTGACGGATGATGAGTTGGATTATTTAAAAGGGTTGCGATTTATTAAAAGCGATTTTGTGGACTTTTTAAGCTTATTTCACTTATCTGAAAAATACATACGAGTGGAAAAATCTGTTCATGAGGGAGAAATAGATATCTCGGTCAAAGGCCCATGGCTTCATACTATTTTGTTTGAAATTCCTGTATTGGCTATTGTGAATGAGGTTTATTTCAGAAATCAGTATCCTAATCTTAGTTGGGATGTGGGACGTGAAAGACTGGCTCAGAAACTCGCTATGGTTCAGGGATGTAAAGAAGTGAAAAACTTCAAATTTGCTGAATATGGTACTAGAAGACGGTTTTCAAAGGCTTGGCATGAAGAAGTCGTACAGATTCTCAAAAATGATTTTACCCCTGATTTTGTCGGTACCAGTAATGTATATTTTGCGAAAAAATATAATATTTTGCCTTTGGGGACGATGGCTCATGAGTTTTTACAAGCCTGCCAAGCATTAGGCCCTAGATTACGTGATTCCCAAGTATTTGCTTTGGAAAAATGGGCTGAGGAATATCGAGGTGATTTGGGTATCGCTTTATCAGATGTTTATGGATTGAAAGCGTTCTTGCGTGATTTTGATATGTTCTTTTGTAAGCTGTTTGATGGAGCTAGACACGATTCAGGCGATCCTTTGGAGTGGGGAGAACAAATGCTCCAACACTACAAAAAAAATCGCGTCGATCCTAGAACAAAGACTTTGGTTTTTTCCGATGGTTTGGATTTTCCTAAAGCGTTAGAAATCGCCAGCCGTTTTGAGGGACGTTGTCGCGTGTCTTTTGGAATTGGTACGAATTTAACAAATGATATAGGCGTGGAACCATTGCAAATGGTCATGAAAATGGTTCGTTGTAATGATCAACCAGTGGCGAAAGTCTCTGATACACCAGAAAAAACGATGTGTGATGATCCTGCCTATTTGTCTTATTTAAGATATGTCTTTGATTTACCTGATGGAGAACGAGGAGGATAAGATGAAAGAAATTAAACGCGTGAATGTCGAAGCACGTTATTCAGATATGGCGGTGTATAACGGTGTGGCTTATTTAGCAGGTCAAGTGCCTAATGATTTGGACAAAGATATGTATGGCCAAACGCAAGAAGTGCTTGAAATGGTGGATCAGCTATTAGCTATCGCGGGTAGTGATAAAGATCGCATTCTAATGGCTCAGTTATTTATTGCTGATATAAATGACATTTCAGAAATGAATCGAGCTTGGGACGAATGGGTTTCAAAAACGAATGCTCCCCCAAGAGCGACGGTTGAAGCGAAATTAGCGAATCCTAAATATAAAGTAGAGATTGTGGTCACCGCTGCATTAAAGTAATGTTTGAAGGAAAATCATGGCTGAGTTATCAGAAAATCAAGTTTACGATAAACACTGGTTAGATAGCTTAACTCAGCATTTCAGTGCACAAGATAAAGATCTTGTTGCTCGCTGTGCGAGTTGGGTCAATGAAGTTTTAGATAAAGATGATGTGATGCCTACGGGCGAAAATCGTTTTGCTCATGGAAAGGGAACGACATCGCTTTTGTCCATGCTACAACTTGATGCGACAACGATTGTTTCGGCGATGTTGACGGCCTTACCCATAGAACAATTAGAAAGCGGTGCGTTTAAACAAGAGATTATCAATCGTTTTGGATTGGATGTCGCCCAGTTAGTAAATGGTACCTGTGGATTAATTGCCATTAGCTTAAAGTCGCGTGAACAGCATAAAATCATGGACGAGGCTGAACAGCAAGAGATGTTACGTAAGTTATTGTTAGCGATGGCAACAGATTTACGTATTGTATTAATGCGACTTTGCTCCAGATTACAAACATTGAGATGGTATGCGGCTAGCAAACATCCTTGTCCGACAGATTTGTCATTGGAAACCAGAGGCGTTTATGCACCTTTGGCCAATCGTTTAGGAATATGGCAAATCAAATGGGAGTTAGAAGACTTATCGTTTCGTTTTTTAGAACCTGATATTTACAAAGAGATTGCTAAAAAATTAGAAGTCAAACGAATCGAACGGGAAGGTCGTGTTAATCAAATGATTGCACAGATTCAGCAATCACTGCAAGAATTAAAGATTCAAGCAGAAGTCGTAGGGCGAGCCAAGCATATTTATAGTATCTACAATAAGATGCGTAACAAACATCTAAATTTTGAGCAGTTGTATGATTTACAGGCGTTGCGTGTGATTGTGGATACTGAGAGTGAATGTTATAGCGTGTTGTCATTCGTGCATACTCGCTGGACTCCAGTGATCAAAGAATATGATGACTATATCGCACGTCCCAAACCGAATGGCTATCGTTCATTACATACGGTGATTAAAGATGACGATGGTTTTGTGTATGAGGTCCAAATTCGTACGCAGGAGATGCATAATTTTGCTGAATGTGGCATGGCGGCACATTGGCGTTATAAGGAAGCAGGGGCCAAAGGCGGTCAAGTCAGTGCCTCTAGTTTTTATGATCGACAAGTTGCTTGGATGCGAGAGTTGATTGCTTGGCGACAAGAAGTAGGGGTAGCCAATAGCCCTGAAGATACCGCGAGACTGGCACAAAAAGAACAGGCTTTATTAGATTCCAAAAAAGAATTAAACGAGCTATCCGCCGCGGGACAGCATAAAAAAATCTATGTATTGACACCTCAAGCAAAAGTCATCGAACTGACATCGGGCAGTACGCCTATTGATTTTGCTTATGCGTTGCATACGGATTTAGGACACCGATGCCGTGGTGCCAAGGTCAATGGGCATATGGTGCCATTAAGCACAAAATTACAAACAGGACAAACCGTTGAGATTATTGCGGCTAAAACAGGTGGACCGTCGCGAGATTGGTTGAATCCAGAGTTAGGGTATTTGGCAGCACCTCGATCTAAAGTAAAGGTTAGAAACTGGTTTAATGCGATTGAATTACAAAACCGCATCACCACGGGTCAAGAGATGTTGGAAAAAGAATTGCAACGTTTGGGCAAAACAGCGACTAATCTTGAACAACTGGCGGCTAAGTTTGGATTGACACGAGCTGATGACTTGTTTATTGCGATTGCCAAAGAAGACATTAGCTTGCGACAAATTTCACAATCTTTTTCTGCAACGTCTGATGAGTCAGATGAGTTACCCAGTTTGGTGGGAAAAAGAGGGGTTAATGTTGCAAACGTCACTAAAACGGGTAAAAGCGGTGTATTAGTGGTGGGCGTTGATTCTTTATTAACCCAGTTGGCAGGCTGTTGTCATCCCGCTCCGCCTGATGAAATCGGAGGGTTTATTACGATGGGGCGAGGTGTATCGATTCATCGTGTGGACTGTTCTCACTTTAAAGAACTTAAAAGAGTGCATCAAGAGCGTATTGTTGAAGTGGATTGGGGCTATACGGGTGATAATTTTTATCCCGTCAGTTTAAAGTTGATCGCTCAGGATAGAAACGGATTGTTGCGTGATGTTTCAGAATTGTTTGCACGACTAAAATTAAACGTTATTGCGGTCAATACTTGGACCAAAAAAGGGGTTGCGAACTTAGTGTTTACGATAGAAGTGAATACCGCCCAACAGCTACAAAAAGCGATTAGTAGTTTGTCAGAAGTGGAGGGAGTGCATTCAGCACAGCGTATTTAAGTCATCAGTGTGGGTGGCATGAACATGGTAAAATTTCAAGATTGATTAAGTAAAAGGAGCGATTCTTTGGATTCGACATTACCAGATAAACGAGGGCATTTTGGTCCTTTTGGCGGTACTTTTGTTGCAGAGACGTTGATGTACGCCATTCAAGAACTAAAAGAAGCCTTTGATCAATACAAAAATGATCCTGATTTCATGGAGGAATTCGCCCATGAAATGAAACATTATGTAGGCCGTCCTAGTCCTATTTATCATGCAAAACGTTGGTCGGATATTTTAGGTGGAGCACAGATTTGGTTTAAACGAGAAGATCTCAATCATACAGGTGCTCATAAGGTAAATAACTGTATTGGCCAGATTTTATTGGCAAAGCGAATGGGCAAAAAACGCATTATCGCAGAGACGGGGGCAGGTCAACATGGTGTGGCAACGGCAACCGTCGCGGCTCGATATGGTTTAGAATGCGTGATTTTTATGGGTGAAGAAGATGTCAGAAGACAAGCCCTAAACGTTTATCGCATGAAATTATTGGGTGCAAAAGTCATTGCGGTCACTTCTGGTTCCAGAACGCTAAAAGACGCGATGAATGAGGCTTTACGCGATTGGGTAACGAATATTGATCATACATATTACCTGATTGGAACCGTGGCAGGCCCTCACCCCTATCCTGAATTAGTGCGTCATTTCCAAAAAATCATTGGTGAAGAATGTTTAGAGCAAATGCCCAAAGATGCAGGTAAACAGCCAGATTATGTGGTGGCTGCTGTTGGCGGGGGATCGAATGCAATGGGTATTTTTGCTCCTTATATTCCTCATCAGTCTGTTGCTTTAATTGGTGTAGAAGCAGCTGGTGCGGGGATTGAAACGGGTAAACATGCTGCTGCTATCGGTGCGGGCAAGATTGGTGTGCTACATGGCAATCGTACATATTTGCTTTATGACGAGAATGGACAAATTACTGAAGCTCATTCTATTTCAGCGGGGTTGGACTACCCTGGCGTAGGACCTGAACACGCTTGGTTAAATTATTCGGGACGAGCCAAATATGAATCAATCCGTGATGATGAGGCGTTGCAGGCATTTCACGATTGTTGTCGATATGAGGGCATTATGCCTGCCTTAGAATCGTCGCATGCTTTGGCTTATGCGAGTAAGTTGGCACCTACTTTGGATAAAGATAAGATTATTCTAGTGTGTTTGTCAGGTCGCGGTGACAAAGATATACACACAGTGGCTGAACACAGCCATATTAAATTATAAGGAAAAACATAATGAGTGATGGTGTTTCTCCCAGAATTGATCAGGCTTTTGCTGAATGTCGTGCTCAGAAAAAAGCAGCATTGATTCCTTATATCTGTGCCGGTGATCCTGACCCCAGTATGACGGTATCATTGATGCATGCTTTGGTAAAAGGTGGGGCGGATGTGATTGAATTAGGCGTTCCATTTTCTGATCCCGCTGCTGATGGGCCGACGATTCAGTTAGCCTCAGAACGTGCGATTAAAAAGGGCACATCTTTGATTAAAACTTTAGAGATGGTCAAAGCTTTTCGCCAATCGAATACCCGAACGCCCGTTGTTCTAATGGGGTATGGTAATCCGATAGAGGCAATGGGGCATGTTCAGTTTGCACAAAAGGCTCAAGAATCAGGCGTGGACGGTGTTTTAATCGTTGATTTTCCGCCTGAAGAATATGATGAGTTTGAAAAAGAGCTTAAAAATAGACAAATTTCTCCGATCTTTTTGCTTGCACCGACTTCAAATGAAGCACGCATGAAAGAAATTGCTAAAATAGCGTCAGGTTATATTTATTATGTTTCATTAAAAGGGGTGACTGGTTCAGGCACGCTGGATACAAACGAAGTGAAACAACGCGTGGAATTGATTAAGCAGCATGTTGGTCATATTCCAGTGGGTGTGGGCTTTGGTATCAAAGATGCCGAAAGTGCCAAAGCGATTGCATCAGTTGCCGATGCAGTGGTTATTGGTAGTAAACTTATTCAAGTTATTGAGTCGGCGATGAATTCGCCAGAGTCATCTGTGTCGAAAGTATGTGATGCGGCAAGCTCATTCTTATCAGAAATTAATGCCGCTTTAATAGGAAAATAGATATGAGTTGGTTAGATAAAATTCTTCCTCCGCGAATTAACCGTAGTTCCTCTGGTCGTCGTGTACCAGAAGGCGTATGGAGCAAATGTCCGTCATGTGAGGCGGTTTTATATAGTGAGGAATTGCAAGCGTCTTTGAATGTTTGTCCAAAATGTAATCATCATATGCGAGTCAGTGCGGCTGAACGTATTGATATGTTATTGGACAAAGGCGAGCGTATCAGAATTGGTGAGTCAATTAAATCCGTTGACCCCTTAAAATTTAAGGACAGCAAACGCTACCCTGATCGATTAAGTGAGGCGGTAAAAGCTTCTGGAGAAAGTGATGCTTTAGTGGTTGAAAGAGGTACGATTTTGTCCATTCCAGCTACAGTAGCGGCTTTCGAGTTTTCATTTATGGGTGGCTCAATGGGTTCAGTCGTGGGCGAGCGTTTTGTTCGTGGTGTCCAAGAAGCCATTAAACACAATACTGCCTTTATTTGCGTATCTGCATCAGGTGGTGCTCGTATGCAAGAAAGCTTATTCTCTCTTATGCAAATGGCAAAAACTAATGCTGTGTTGACTCAGTTGTCAGAGGAGGGCTTGCCTTTTATTTCTGTGTTGACTGACCCCACTATGGGTGGTGTATCAGCAAGTTTTGCCTTTATGGGCGATGTTGTGATTGCTGAACCCAAGGCATTGATTGGTTTTGCAGGCCCAAGAGTGATTGAACAAACGGTAAGAGAACAGTTACCAGAGGGCTTTCAACGTGCAGAGTTCTTATTAGAAAAAGGTGCTATCGATATGGTAGTGGATCGTAAGAACCTACGTGAAGAGATCGCACGCATGATTGCGATTTTCATGAAACAATCTGAACATGCTGTGACCCAGTAAAATACCTAATAAGAGAAAACTCCTTAGGCTTATTGTTTAAGGAGTTTTTTTATTGGAGTCGGCTGTTTTAGTGAAGATGAATCATAAGACTTAGAACCGCACAGAATAAGCGGGTCCTTGTCTGATCGGGCAAAAGAAGTAACATCACTACGTTGTAACATTGAACAGCGAATAAGAGAGTTTTCACCTGATCGAGAAAAGGAAATGGCAGGCCATATAGTTGCTCGATCGCAATGATAATAAAGTTTCGATTCTCATGGAATGAACATGCCTTGGCAGACAGAGATTGAGCGGTTGGTGTTTAGATGAGGATAAATCAAGCTCTTTTTAATATAAGTTTCATGAAGGTCAAAAACTTTTTTGAATGCTGAATACAACATCCTTTTTGGTGTAACGATGTAAGGCACTATTACTGCGGTGTTTGCTGTAACGAAAACCTAGACTAGGTTGAATTCCTTTGTATTGGATGGACGCGTGTTTTACATCTAATGACCAGCCGTATGCTTTGTCTTTTCGGTTTTCTTGGCCCGTTAATAGAGTGGGGCCTTTATAACGCGTGCTTTCATAAAATACACCGATTCGCGTGTTTAGGCCATGTGAAAAGGTGTGAATCCATGCGATGGATGAACGTAGGGAAATGTAACGATCATCTTGGTCGCGAGTGGCATATTGATGAACAAAGCCTTGTTGAAAAATAAAGGTATGTGTGTCACTGGGGGATAAAAAGATGACACCATCAGCCATTTGTTTGTAATTATTTAAAAAAGTACGACCGTGAAACTTTTCTCGTTCATAAGCGACATTGACTTGAGTGCTCAATATGGACGACCAGTCTTGTCCCCAGCCAAGAGTCAGGCCTTTGCTTTGTGAGTAAGCTTGATTACCAAACCAGCGTTTATGGAAATAAGGTTGAATGAGAAAGTCCTGATATTGCGACTGTTGAATGATATTTACAAAAGTTTTGAGATTGACATCGTTAAAGGTTTTTTCATTTTTAAATATTTTTCCATAGCTGGCTACGCTTGGTGCGACCACCCATCCTTTGGGCAATAATATTTTTTTACTGACAGATAAATAATAACGCATGCCATAGTCCGCTATTTTTTCCGCAAAAGTAAAGCCGTTCCAATGACGTTGATCGGGGGCATTGTTGATGTTTTGGTCATAAAAAGGACTGACCATCAATGAAACATCCCATTTTTGGTAGTTCTGAATAAACTGATGAAACGGTATGATGTCTTGTTTTTTGGTTTCGGGAATATTAGTGTTTAAGAGTGCTTTAAAACGTGTGTTTGCCTCATCATAATGTTTATTTTTAAAGCTAGATAAGGCATAAAAATAATCTGCTACGACAGCGTTGGGATGTTCATCGAGAATTTTCTTAAAATATTGGGCACTGCTAGAAGCCTCTTGATTCTTGAATGCAAGGAGACCTTGTGCATAATGAATTAGATGAGAATTAGCTTGTGGAAGTTGTCGGTACAAGGGAAGCAGTTTTTCAATTCCCCCTATTTGAAAGGTGTTCAAAGCAATAATAAAAGCTTTCTCTAATAATTCAGAATGCTGTAACAGCTCTTGGCTACTAAGCGATAGGGTTTGTGAATCAGAAATAGTGGGACCAATAGCGGTAGGGCCAGATGAACGTTGTTTGAGCCACTGTTCATTTTGTTGATACGCATCAAAATGATCTTTGACTTCCTGAGCAATATTGGGCGTATAAAGAATGTTAGCGACCGTTGATTGAAAGGCAAAAATCGAAAAACAGGTAAAAAGTATTTTGTTTGTCATGAGAAAAAATCAGTGAAAAGGGTAGATGAACATTCACCTACCCAAGTGGTATCACACATTAAAACTTCATTTCTAGATTGAGTAAAAAGTTACGACCGGGGGCAGCTAAAGCGGTGTAATTACCTGTCGTTATTCTGGCTTCTGATCCAAATGAGGTTTGGCGTGCAGATTCCCACGTCACATAACGATAATTGAAAATATTGTAAACACCTGCGCGAATCGTTACATTTCGTGTTGCATGATAATAACCAAAGATGTCGGTGATTCGCCAACTACGCGTACGAATGTTGGCAACACGTGAACCTTGCGTGGTTAAGCCACCTTGTTTAATCGTCCCAGATAATTCGTCTGCATTTTTAGCTTTAGAATAAGTGGTCATCAGGCTTACTCCCCATTTACCATCAGGATCATGATATTCCAGACCATAAACCAGTTTTAAAGGTTGAATGGCATCAAAGGTATAGTCTGATACGAGTTCGTATTCTTTAGAAACAGGAGAACGTTTTTTGATACGTGTCACCCCCGCATTAAACTTGATCTCTAAGCCTTCTGGAAGTTTGGGATGAATGCTATTCAGATCCACCGATGTTTTGATATCAAAGCCGTGTGTTGTAAAGTTATATAGGTTTTGATATACCTGATCTGTTTGACCAATGCTATCTCTGGAAGCTGCTCGACCAATCAGATTTTTGTATTCGGTAATAAAGTAGCTACCAGAAATTTTAAAAGCAGTGCTGATAAATTCTGCCCCTACCTCGTGGTTAAAAGAACGTTCTTCCTTGAGAGGACCTTGTTGTTGCCATGTTGAATCATATTTTTCCACATTAAAGTTAGGGCCTACTAACTCAAAAACACTGGGTGTTCTAAACCCTGAACTGGCTCGATAAGTCAGTTGGACGCGATCAATGGGACGATAGGCTAAACCGAGATCCCAAGAAAGATTCTGGTATTTGGCTCGTTCAAAATTCATCCCAATCTTTCTTCTTTCAGGGGTTGGGTTAGCTTTAAAGGATTGGTAGTCATAACGAAGTGCAAGGCTTGCATCTAGGTCAGGGCGTAATTTAATACGATCGCTTAACCCAATGAAGATATTGGTGCCGCGTATTTTGCCGGTGTTAAAGGGGCCGTGTTGGCTGTAGCTATCTCCACCATTTTTTAGGTTTTTTTCTAAGGATGAATCTCTATTAAATTGTTGGTAAGCATGGTTGTATATGACATAGTCTGAGGTAATATACCCGCTACGTAATTGCAATTCATGGCGAGTGGAACCTATTTTCAGACGTTTGAGTAGTGCAAAGTCTATGCGTTTATCTTTCTCCTCTAATGAACTATCATGGCGTTTACCTAATTGACCTTGAATATAGTGTTGATTGCTGGGCCAGCAATTCTTATCCACGGTGGGCCATTTAGAACAGTTCAATGATAAAACGGTGCTACGCATCTCTAGTTTTCTTTGATCAATTCTAACTAAAGCCTGATCTAAAAAACTGTTGCTTTGTTTCTTTTGGTACTTATATTCTAGCCCGTAACGAGAAAGATGGTGTTCGTCAATATAAAAACGAGTGGGGGTAAATGATGATAATCCTGAAAATGTTGATATTCCATCAAATATAGGGATATAGTCATTTTCCTCTTTTGGACCAAAATGATAATTAGACAAAAACATTTCACGCAAGGTGTATTCTTGTTTACTATGCTCAAATACCGTGCCTACATAATGTTCATCATTGAGATGATAGCCTGCCTTAGAAAGCCATGATTGACTCTTATAGTCTAGTGGGTTGGGAACACGACGTTTCGGGCCACTGAGTTCATCTGCTGATAAGTAAAGAGTGGTTGAGGAACCAGTACCAGGGGAGTAATATTTGACGGTATCGCCTGTTTGGTAAAGCTCTCGATGTGCTTGTACTTCGTGACCACTTCGTCCTGTATATTGGATAAATCCCTCTAATCCTTTGTGACGGCCAGCGATCGCGGCAGAATGAATATTACGTTTGTCCTTGCTGGTGTAGCCCAGTTTTAATCGTCCTCCAAATTGACGATTGCCACTTAGAAAGTCTGAGGCATCTTTCGTGACCATGCTGACAGAGCCTCCCAATGCTCCATTGCCTGATTCCGCAGATGCTGAGCCTTTTCGGATATCCACTTCTTTTAGATTTTCATATTCGGTTTCGTTGATGGAACCACTGGTTTCTTGAACGCGGTGTGTACCAGAAGTTGCACTGTCACGTTTAAAAACAGGTGCTGAACCAAAACCATCTACATCAATGGCGACACGTTCTCGTTCTACCCCTCGAATACTAAATCCACGCGAGGTGCCTCGACCACCCGCTTCGTTAACCCCGATATCTGGATCATAACGGGTTAAATCACGAATGTTTTCAACCTGATCGCTTTGCAGTTTAGCTGCCGTTTTTTTGATGGCACCTAATCCAGTTACATCGTATTTTTTCTTGCTGTTGGACCTTGTTCCTTGCACTTGAATCGTTTCTAGTTCGGTGTCGTTTTGTTCCTCGGCATAGGTCACAGTGGACACGGCGGCGAATAATGTTAAGCAAGTGATTTTTGATAAACAAAAAATATTTTTAGTGTTCATGTTGTCTGTCTCCTGAATGTATTAGGGGGTTACTTCGATTTGTTTACCGCCAAATACACCTCCTGCTGAATTGTCTTGATTTTTAAAATGCCCACCTAACTCATTGGCTTTAGCACCATAAAAATATCCCTTGGCTTCTGCTTCACCACTGATTTTTTGAGTGTTCTCTAAGTTGTCTTTGTTTTCATCGACTGCCCAATCTTTAAAGGTCACCTTGCCCTGAAACGTGTTATCTTGAATTTTGGCAGATAAGATACCGATTGGTTGATCGCTGTTAATATCTTGATTTTTGCCAAATAGTTTGCCCGATAGGGTTTTATCTCCCCAATTCGCTTGATAAGTCGCTTCATTTTTTTGTGCAGTTGCTGAGTATCCTGTGCTACTATCTTTAACAAAACCATACCAGTTTCCACGATAGCTGGCATTCCCCGTTTCAGGCATATCGGTTGTGGCTGTGCCTTGAATAAAATAACCACCTTGAATGTTGTTACTGTTTTCTGGCTTGAATGTGCCATATTTCACAAATTTTGTTTCGGCACAACATAGTTCATTATATTCTTGTGAGAAATCAATGATTTCTCCGTCAACGATTAATCGATCGAGAGTTTGTGTTGCGATATTGGCTTGATAGTCTTGTAAGGTACCGTTGTGATCAAAGCCTAAAATACCCGCAGCCGCTAAATCACTGAGATCATTTCTTTGTCGTTTCGTGGCAAAAACCGCACCCCATGAGAAATCTCTAGCGATGACACGTCCAGCAGCTTCTTCTGCAGTGTCTCCAAAGAAAGAACCGATCAAATCCGCATCGGCTTCACTTGAGCCGTTAAGGGAGTTTCCTGTGGATTCGTATTTTCCCTTTGCAACCCCTTTAAAGTAATTCCCTTTAATGACGGCATCAATAGTGTAATTTATCGTTACGTTATCTCCTGAATGTGATAGATTTCCTTTTACTGTTTTCTGGGTAAAGTCGATGGTTAAAGAAAGGGGGAGTGAGGAGGAGTATTTTCCCCATTCTGCATCAGTATCCTGAGATAAATTATTTACTTGAGTGACAAAAAACCATTTTCCATTATATCCAAACGTTCCCGAAATCGGCATATTTTCTACGGTTGGTTTTATATGACCCTTGTAGAATAATTGAACGGATTTGTTTTCTTCAGCTACATTATTGATATTAAGTGAACTATCTTTTAAATTCGTAAATATAATGGTTCCGACTAGTGAATTATTTAATTTATAAATCTTTAAATAAGGATTGTAGGTCCTATCATGGTATGTGTTGATATTGTTTTCGTCTGATTCTTTTATAGTATTATCAAGATAATTCCAAGTGTCTTCTGTGATTTTGAATGGAATTTTTCTCTCAGAAATGATTGGGGTTCCGTTTTCGTTCAGACTTACAATCTTTAATGTCAATGTTTCGTATTGATCGCTAGTATCTAAATAATTATGATCTTTGTTGATTTTTAATGTATTGGGGTTGAAGTATCTCTTTGCATAATTTTCATATAGGGCTTTAGGAATTGGCACATTAATGCTGTATCCCGTTTCATCGATAGATTGTGCTTCTGGGTCGGTTTCAATCACGGGATTGACGTATTTCACATTGTTCGCACTATCCGGTAGTCCAGATTTTGTACTACTACCTACATCTAAAGGATCAAAGGTTCCGCCGCTAGTCGAACAAGCAGTTAACAGGATTGCAGTGATGAGATAAGTGATGGTGTATTTTTGAAACATACCCTCCCTCCTTTTGCTAATGTTAATCGTATTGATAATTATTTTCTTTTGCAATACTAAGGTATTTTATTATTTACTTCAAGGTTTAAATTAGATAAGGTGTTTTTTTATGTATTGATGAGCATTTAATCTGTTGATTTGATTATTTAAAAATAAATGTGATTTTATACAACACTATTGCGAAATAAATAAGTGATATTGCCAGTAGTGAGGCGACTATGTGAAAGCGTATCGGTCGTCATAGAAATTAAGAAGTATGATGGAGGGCTTATTGCAGAGTAGGTGTGTGAGGCAAACGAATCTTGTGTCTGTGAGCATTCATAACGTTTGAGGAAGTGACGACTGATCGTGAAGTGGTGGTGTGTGAGTGTGTTGGGAAGAGGTGGACGTGGAGAGAATGCCAATTAGGATTAGGAAAACATCGATATCGTTGAGGGGTGCTAGAAACGTAGTATGTAAGATAGGGATAAGTGGTGATGATTAATGAGCATATGTGAGGTAAGAGGGGGGGATGTGTTAGGGAGAGGTGAAAAACGAGTGTAATAAAAACAGGCTTTCTGGTGAAAGCCTGTTAATTCGAGTGATTATGCCTCAGCTGTCTGTGTGGGGGCTGAGGGTTCAGGATTTTCTTGAGTATCGCTTGAGTTTGTTTGATTAACCAGCTGAATGCAAGTTTCAAACATGCTTCTAGCAATTTCAGCAAGGCCATAAATCACGACATCTGCACCATTTACAAGAAGCGTTTCTTTTTCATCAGGGTAGGTTGCATAAGCAATGACCTGTATGCTGGGGTATTTTTCTTTGAGTGCTTTGATTGTGTCTGCACTTTGGTACGCATTAGGTGTGGCAAAAAGAATGAATTTTGCTTGAGAAATGTTTGCTAATTCAAATACTTCAGTGCGTTTAGCGTCCCCAAATATCGCAGGCACTTGTATCTCTTGGAATTTGTCAGCACAAGAACGAGAAGCATCAATAAGTGCGATAGGTAAAGATTGTGCTTGAAGTTTTTCAATGACGATACTGCCAACGCGACCGCCACCAACAACGATGATGTGTTCGGTAATGGACAATGGTTCTTGTTGGTGCTCCTCAGGTTCTTCATACTGAGGTGAATCCACCGTAATAGGCGTATCGGATGCTTTTTTGTCATCGATTTTGTCCAAGAATTTTTCTAAATAACTAAACAAAATAGGGTTCAGTAAGATAGAAATAATGGCACCTGCTAGCACAAGGTTTCTAGCGTGTTCGTCTAGCAGTTCCAAGCTGACAGCTAAGCTGGCGAGGATGAAGGCAAATTCACCGATTTGGGCCAAGCTGATAGAAACCGTTAATGCAGTACGTTTGGGTTTACCTAATAACAATACAAGGAAATAAGCCGCGATGGATTTGCCGAAAACAATAATAATGACCGTCGCCAGCACGGATAAAGGAGACTGTAGAAGAATGTGTGGGTCAAAAAGCATACCGACCGAAACGAAAAACAGTACGGCAAAAGCATCTCTTAATGGCAGGGTGTCATTAGCGGCACGATGGCTAAGCTCGGATTCGTTTAGAATCATCCCTGCAAAGAAAGCACCTAAGGCAAACGATACGCCAAAGAAATGCACGGCACCGTAAGCAATGCCCAAAGCGATGGCCAACACGGATAGGGTAAATAATTCGCGAGAACCCGTTGCCGCACTTCTGGCGATTAACCAAGGAATAATGCGTTTGCCAATAACCATCATCACTGCAACAAAAGCAATGACCTTACCAATGGTAATGGCAAAATCCACAAACATTTGCTGAGTATTCGCGTCTTCTTGTTGAAGTATATTTGCGACAGCAGGCAAAAGTACCAAAGCAAGTACCATGGCCAAATCTTCGACAATCAGCCAGCCGACGGCGATTTTACCTCGCATGGTTTCTAAAAGTTGACGTTCTTCTAAGGCACGCAACAATACGACCGTACTGGCTGTTGATAAACAAAGTCCAAAGACCAAGCCACTTACATGGCCCCAGCCCATAGCTAGAGATACTAACCATCCTAAAATAATGGCTGTTAAGATTTGTAATAACGCCCCAGGGACGGCCACAAATTTGACCGAAAGTAAGTCTTTAAGAGAAAAATGTAATCCTACTCCAAACATAAGTAACATGACACCAATTTCTGATAATTCATGGGCAATATGAGTGTCGCCTGAAAAACCGGGGGTAAAGGGACCGATGAGAATCCCGCCTAGTAAGTAGCCAACAAGTGGGGATATTTTGAGTCGATTTGCAATCATGCCTAAAATATAAGCAATGGCAAAACCGATAGCGATCATGCTAATGAGAGGGGTAGAACCGTGCATAGTTTATTCCGTTGTAGAAAGGGTTATTTTTATGGAGATGGAAACAAGCGTTTTCCATATCTAATGATAATATAAAAAGAGCATGATTTTTGAGATTGTTTCAAAAAAAATTGAAGTGTTGCAAGAAAGAAAAAAGTTGTTGAACGTAAGCTACAAAGCCAATGTCTTTTAGTGATTTTAAATATAAAAAGATATGGGGTTTTAGTCAGTGCAGAAACGACAATGCTTGTTCTATATTACTTTTGATCGTAATCGTATAAGTTTTTTGTGACAAGCAGAAATGTTGTGAAGTGAATTGAGAAATTGGGTACGTTGAGACGAGGGAGGGGGTATTTAAAGCTTTTAAGCATTTCAGTGTTAGTGGGGTGGAGGGTTGATAAAAATAAAAATCCCGCATTTTTAAACATTCATTAGCTGAGTTCAAAAAAGCAGGATTAGATTATTCTGTGGCGGGAACTGTGAGATTCGAACTCACGGAGGGCTACAAACCCTCGTCGGTTTTCAAGACCGGTGCATTAAACCACTCTGCCAAGTTCCCGAACTACTCTAGATGGAGACAAGTCTCTTGGTGCACTCGGCCGGAATCGAACCGGCACGGGCGTTAAATGCCCGAGAGATTTTAAGTCTCTTGTGTCTACCTATTTCACCACGAGTGCCTAAAGTAGAAAAGAGTATTTTATAGATAAATAAGATTGTTTGCAAGGTATTTTGGCGATATTTTTTTAAAAATGTTTGGGTGTTGTAATTTTGCATTAAAAAAGAGGGACCTTTTTTGAAAAGATTCGTGCTTTTTGATGTTTTGTATTTTGGCAAAGGTATATAATGAAGTGGCTTGTTTTTTTATAACAGACTCTACGGAGATATTTATTATGATGAAAAAATTATTAGTTGTTTCTGCAATGGCACTAGCTAGTGCGACTGCTTTTGCTGATTGTTCTGTAACAGTTGAAGCAAACGATGCAATGCAATTTAACACAAAAGAAATCAACGTATCGAAAACTTGCAAAGACTTTACAGTAACATTGAAACACGTGGGTTCTTTGCCAAAAGCTGCAATGGGTCATGATTTGGTCATTACATCTGCTGCTGATATGTCTGGTGTTGATGCAGACGGTATCGCTGCTGGTTTGGATAACGACTATGTGAAACCAGGTGATGAGCGTGTTGTAGCACACACTAAATTGATTGGTGGTGGTGAAACTGATAGCGTAACATTCCCAGTTTCTAAGTTGCAAGCAGGTACAGACTATGTGTTCTTCTGCTCATTCCCAGGCCATTCTGCTATGATGAAAGGCGTGGTTAAATTAGTTGACTAATATTTTTTAATATTAGTAATTGGCCCCCAGTTGCTTTATTGGGGGCTTATTTTTTGTGCCATGAATGTTCGGAAATGCGTATTTTAAATGAAAGGGAAAAGAGTGCGATGCGGTGTAATTCTTTGGTGGCATGGAGATAGACCGCTAGCATAATAGTGAATAAAAGCGTTTCGTAATAAACTTTGCTAAATTAATTAAATGAGATCAAAGGTGAGTGTAGGCCATGAGTAGTTATTTGTTTGTTCCGGGTAGTCAGCCCGAGAGGTTTGAAAAAGCATTTGCAACAGGCGTGGATCACGTCATTATAGATTTAGAAGATGCAGTAGATGCAAGCAAAAAAGAAGAGGCACGAAATCATTTGATCCATTTTGCTCAAACGCATCCGACATTAAGTTTTGCGGTTAGGATTAGTTCTTGTTCACGAGCTACGCAAGATTATGTATTAGATGTACAGACGCTTTTGCAGGTACAGTCATTGAATCATGCGGCTAATATCTCACAGGTATTGTTAACAAAAGTTGAGACAGCCAGCGAAATAGAGGGGTTGTATGAAAAACTCGGCGTGCCTGTTTTAGCGTTTATTGAAACGGTTTCTGGATGGCGTAATTTGTCAAATTTAGGTAAAGCAAAGGGCTTGTATGCCTTTACGTTTGGGCAATTAGATTTGGCGAATGAATTGGGCATCCACCCGGGTAGTAATGCGGCCGATATTGTTATGAATCGATTAAGAACCGATATTTTGCTTGAAACGCGAATGAATGGTTTGAATGGCCCTATCGATACAATTTATCCGTCTTTTGAGGATGATGAGGGTTTGGCAAAGGTGATTAAACATTGGAAGAACTTTGGTTTTTCTGGGATGTTGTGTATTCATCCTCGTCAAGTGGAGGTGGTTCGTGAAATGTGCGTTCCTAGCGAAAGTGAATTGGCTTTTGCAAAAGAGGTGTGTGCAAAATATAGTGAAACAGGATTGGCAGCGTTTCAAGTTAGAGGAAGAATGGTGGATTTGCCTGTCATCGAGCGTTGTCGTAGGTTGCTTGAACAATATGATTTAATAACTTAGTGTAAATATTGGCGCACGTATTGAATAATATTTAATTGGATCGGTGAGACGTCATGAATGCTTAGTAGCATTGTGGCGTTTTTTTTATGAGAGTTGGTGCGTAGTTGGGTGGTTGAAGATGTTGCTGTGGGTGTAGAAAAGTGATGGAGGAAAGTAACGATTTTTTGGGAGGATGGTAATTGAGGGGCGTTAGTGGTAACTTTGTTTATGGAGGAAAGTAATGTAAGAGAGTTGAGAGTTGGTGCATAGCTGGGGGCTTGGAAAAAGCTTAAATAAAGTCTTGTGCGAGAGTGGGAGCGTGATGTATAAGGTATAAGAAAAACTTCTGTCAAAAAGGTCAAAGATGTCGCGTATGTTGAGCGTTGAGGTGTTAAATGTATAGGAAAATTAATGGATAAAAATGTGAGAAAAAGCAACAATAAAAACAGGAGGTGAGTTAATTTTTTAAAAAAGAGGGGTTTGTGTAAATTATTTTTATAAATCATCTGGATAGATTTTTGTGGTGGTATTTTGATACAGTGTTGAGTAAGATTTTTTAAAAAAGGTGTTGACAGTAAAAATAAAAGGGGTCTATAATTCTAATCTTTCGCGATTAAGCGAATCTGTTCTTTAACAACGAAACAACCGATAAGCGTAGGCATGCTAGTGGTAGGGAGTGCGAGCTTCAAATAAGCTAGTGTGCTACGCGAATGACAGAAATAAACGAGTGAGGTTTATTGCTAGAGATAGTGATGAACACATTAGTTAATTTTTTTGAGTAGACGCTAGAAGTAGTGGTGCGGTAAGCGCCACGACCAAGAAATACAGAGATTAAACTCAAGAGTTTGATCCTGGCTCAGATTGAACGCTAGCGGGATGCCTTACACATGCAAGTCGAACGGCAGCGAGAGGAAGCTTGCTTTCTTGTCGGCGAGTGGCGAACGGGTGAGTAAAGTATCGGAACGTACCCATCAGTGGGGGATAACTACGCGAAAGCGTAGCTAATACCGCATATTATCTAAGGATGAAAGCAGGGGACCGCAAGGCCTTGCGCTAATGGAGTGGCCGATATCGGATTAGCTAGTTGGTGGGGTAAAGGCCTACCAAGGCGACGATCCGTAGCTGGTTTGAGAGGACGACCAGCCACACTGGGACTGAGACACGGCCCAGACTCCTACGGGAGGCAGCAGTGGGGAATTTTGGACAATGGGGGCAACCCTGATCCAGCCATCCCGCGTGTGCGAAGAAGGCCTTCGGGTTGTAAAGCACTTTTGTCAGGGAAGAAAAGCTTAGTGATAATACCATTGAGTGATGACGGTACCTGAAGAATAAGCACCGGCTAACTACGTGCCAGCAGCCGCGGTAATACGTAGGGTGCAAGCGTTAATCGGAATTACTGGGCGTAAAGCGTGCGCAGGCGGCAGGAAAAGAAAGATGTGAAATCCCCGAGCTTAACTTGGGAATGGCATTTTTAACTGTCTTGCTAGAGTGTGTCAGAGGGAGGTGGAATTCCACGTGTAGCAGTGAAATGCGTAGAGATGTGGAGGAACACCGATGGCGAAGGCAGCCTCCTGGGATAACACTGACGCTCATGCACGAAAGCGTGGGGAGCAAACAGGATTAGATACCCTGGTAGTCCACGCCCTAAACGATGTCAACTAGCTGTTGGGTCAAGACTGACTTAGTAGCGAAGCTAACGCGAGAAGTTGACCGCCTGGGGAGTACGGTCGCAAGATTAAAACTCAAAGGAATTGACGGGGACCCGCACAAGCGGTGGATGATGTGGATTAATTCGATGCAACGCGAAAAACCTTACCTACCCTTGACATGTCTGGAATGCTTTAGAGATAGAGCAGTGCTCGCAAGAGAACTGGAACACAGGTGCTGCATGGCTGTCGTCAGCTCGTGTCGTGAGATGTTGGGTTAAGTCCCGCAACGAGCGCAACCCTTGTCATTAGTTGCCATCATTAAGTTGGGCACTCTAATGAGACTGCCGGTGACAAACCGGAGGAAGGTGGGGATGACGTCAAGTCCTCATGGCCCTTATGGGTAGGGCTTCACACGTCATACAATGGTCGGGACAGAGGGTTGCCAAGCCGCGAGGTGGAGCTAATCTCACAAACCCGATCGTAGTCCGGATTGCACTCTGCAACTCGAGTGCATGAAGTCGGAATCGCTAGTAATCGCGGATCAGCATGTCGCGGTGAATACGTTCCCGGGTCTTGTACACACCGCCCGTCACACCATGGGAGCGGGTTTTACCAGAAGTCGTTAGCCTAACCGAAAGGAGGGCGATGACCACGGTAGGATTCGTGACTGGGGTGAAGTCGTAACAAGGTAGCCGTACCGGAAGGTGCGGCTGGATCACCTCCTTTAAGATAGCATAAAGCGAGGCTTCTTATCGATTATCGTGCCTACACTTATCGGTTGTTAGAAATGAACAGAAGGAATCTAGGGTCAGTAGCTCAGCAGGTTAGAGCACCGTCTTGATAAGGCGGGGGTCGATGGTTCGAGCCCATCTTGACCCACCAAGTTAAGGTATCTTGGGGGATTAGCTCAGTTGGTAGAGCACCTGCTTTGCACGCAGGGGGTCGTCGGTTCGACTCCGTCATCCTCCACCATTCTTGATGAAGCGATATATCAGGGTTAAGTAGGGTTAAAAGTTACTTGACGATGATGAAAAAATTAGGTTATAATGCTTAGCTATTTTTTAATGGTGATGTGCGATTAAAAAGATAACTAACCATTATTTCTTATTGAAATAAACTGTTCTTTAACAATTAGGAAGAAGCACAACTAAAGTATTCAAGGGTTTCTAGTGTTTGAATGAACGCTAGAGACGCGTTAAATGAAGACGGGTTGTGATTGCAAAATGAAGTTCTCGACGTCTTAGGTAGTAGCGATACTACAGAAGATGAAGAAAACGGCACAAACGCGAAACATGTAAGAGCACAATAGTGGATAAAAAGGCGCTATTGTGTGGTAGATAAGAAATTATTTACCGAAGAAGTTTTCTATAACAAGATTAAGTTATAGGATCAAGTGACCAAGTGCACATGGTGGATGCCTTGGCGATCACAGGCGAAGAAGGACGTGATAGCCTGCGAAAAGCTGCGGGGAGCTGGCAAATAAGCATTGATCCGCAGATATCCGAATGGGGAAACCCACAGCAATAAGCTGTATCATTAGCTGAATATATAGGCTAAATGAGGCGAACCTGGTGAACTGAAACATCTAAGTAACCAGAGGAAAAGACATCAACCGAGATTCCGGCAGTAGTGGCGAGCGAACCCGGAGCAGCCTGAGCGAGATAGCCGATTGTATAGTCAAAAGAGATGGAAAGCTCTGCTATAGAGGGTGATAGCCCCGTAGACGAAATGCAATCGGTGGTACTAAGCGCTGAACAAGTAGAGCGGGACACGTGGAATCCTGTTTGAAGATGGGGGGACCATCCTCCAAGGCTAAATACTCGTGATCGACCGATAGTGAACCAGTACCGTGAGGGAAAGGCGAAAAGAACCCCGGGAGGGGAGTGAAATAGAACCTGAAACCGTGTGCATACAAACAGTCGGAGCAGTCAGGAACTGTGACGGCGTACCTTTTGTATAATGGGTCAGCGACTTACATTCAGTGGCAAGCTTAACGAATAAGGAAGGCGTAGCGAAAGCGAGTCCGAATAGGGCGTCTAGTCGCTGGGTGTAGACCCGAAACCAGATGATCTATCCATGGCCAGGTTGAAGGCAAGGTAACACTTGCTGGAGGACCGAACCCACTAATGTTGAAAAATTAGGGGATGAGCTGTGGATAGGGGTGAAAGGCTAAACAAATCTGGAAATAGCTGGTTCTCTCCGAAAACTATTTAGGTAGTGCCTCGTAGGGTATCTGTCGGGGGTAGAGCACTGTTATGGCTAGGGGGTCATGGCGACTTACCAAACCATGGCAAACTCCGAATACCGACAAGATTGACTACGGGAGACAGAGCACTGGGTGCTAACGTCCAGACTCAAGAGGGAAACAACCCAGACCGCCAGCTAAGGTCCCTAAAATTGGCTAAGTGGGAAACGAAGTGGGAAGGCATAGACAGTCAGGAGGTTGGCTTAGAAGCAGCCACCCTTTAAAGAAAGCGTAATAGCTCACTGATCGAGTCGTCCTGCGCGGAAGATGTAACGGGGCTCAAGCCAGTTACCGAAGCTGCGGGTTTGTAGGCAACTACAAGCGGTAGGAGAGCGTTCTGTAGGCCTGAGAAGGTGTGTTGAGAAGCATGCTGGAGGTATCAGAAGTGCGAATGCTGACATGAGTAGCGATAAAGCAGGTGAAAAGCCTGCTCGCCGTAAGTCCAAGGTTTCCTGCGCAACGTTCATCGGCGCAGGGTGAGTCGGCCCCTAAGGTGAGGCAGAGATGCGTAGCTGATGGGAAGTAGGTTAATATTCCTACACCGGCATAGGATGCGATGGGGGGACGGATTGCGAAATGTGATCGGGGTGATGGAAGTCCCCGTTGTTGGTACTGAGAGGGTAGTTAGGCAAATCCGGCTACGACAATCAAGGTATTGAGTCGAAGGTAAGCTTGCTTACCGAAGTCACAGGAAGTGGTCCCAAGAAAAGCCTCTAAGCTTCAGTTCTATGTTGACCGTACCGCAAACCGACACAGGTGGACGGGATGAATATTCTAAGGCGCTTGAGAGAACTCAGGAGAAGGAACTCGGCAAATTGATACCGTAACTTCGGGAGAAGGTATGCCCTGGTAGCGTGTTAAAGCGTGATAGGGCCGCAGAGAATCGGTGGCTGCGACTGTTTATTAAAAACACAGCACTGTGCCAACACGAAAGTGGACGTATACGGTGTGACGCCTGCCCGGTGCCGGAAGGTTAAGTGATGGGGTGCAAGCTCTTGATCGAAGCCCCGGTAAACGGCGGCCGTAACTATAACGGTCCTAAGGTAGCGAAATTCCTTGTCGGGTAAGTTCCGACCTGCACGAATGGCGTAACGATGGCCACACTGTCTCCTCCTGAGACTCAGCGAAGTTGAAATGTTTGTGATGATGCAATCTCCCCGCGGCTAGACGGAAAGACCCCATGAACCTTTACTGTAGCTTTACATTGGATTGTGAACCGGCCTGTGTAGGATAGGTGGGAGGCGAAGAAAGGTGGATGCTAGTTCACCTGGAGCCGTTGTTGAAATACCACCCTGGTTTGTTTGCGGTTCTAACCTGGTACCGTGATCCGGTATGGGGACAGTGTATGGTGGGCAGTTTGACTGGGGCGGTCTCCTCCCAAAGTGTAACGGAGGAGTTCGAAGGTACGCTAGGTACGGTCGGAAATCGTGCTGATAGTGCAATGGCAAAAGCGTGCTTGACTGCGAGACTGACAAGTCGAGCAGGTGCGAAAGCAGGACATAGTGATCCGGTGGTTCTGAATGGAAGGGCCATCGCTCAACGGATAAAAGGTACTCTGGGGATAACAGGCTGATACCGCCCAAGAGTTCATATCGACGGCGGTGTTTGGCACCTCGATGTCGGCTCATCTCATCCTGGGGCTGTAGCCGGTCCCAAGGGTATGGCTGTTCGCCATTTAAAGAGGTACGTGAGCTGGGTTTAAAACGTCGTGAGACAGTTTGGTCCCTATCTGCCGTGGGCGTTGGATACTTGACGGAGGCTGCTCCTAGTACGAGAGGACCGGAGTGGACGCACCTCTGGTGTACCGGTTGTCACGCCAGTGGCATCGCCGGGTAGCTATGTGCGGAAGAGATAACCGCTGAAGGCATCTAAGCGGGAAACTCGTCTGAAGATAAGGTATCCCGGAGTCTTGAACTCCCTAAAGGGTCGTTGTAGACCACAACGTTGATAGGCTGGGTGTGGAAGTGCAGTAATGCATGCAGCTAACCAGTACTAATTGCCCGTGCGGCTTGATCCTATAACTTAATGTTGTTCTTACATGGTTATATGTTCAACGTGCCGTAACAATGAATTAAGCTCATCTATCCCAATTCTCTTCATTACTGAATCCTACAAGATTCGTGCTTCTTCCTAAGTGTTAAAGACACTCACAGGCTTTTGCCTGACGACCATAGCAAGGTGGTCCCACGCCTTCCCATCCCGAACAGGACCGTGAAACACCTTAGCGCCGATGATAGTGGATGGACATCTGTGAAAGTAGGTCATCGTCAGGCTCTCTATACACAAACCCTCGTTGCTCACCGCAACGGGGGTTTTTTGTTTTTATGAGCTTCATGTCTTCAAAAAGTATTAGCGTATTTAAAATAAACGAGAGGATATCCTTATCTTATCTGGTTACGGTCTTTTGCTCTAATCCTTTAAAGTTAAATTAATTATGAGTGGTTAGACGGTGCGAATGAGAGTGAACGTTGGCAACAGTTTGTTGAGAGAGTACAACATGCACGTTTTTCTTATGGCAAAAAAAACAAAAACTGTTGGCTAAGAAAATAGACGAAGAAGGATTTATTGAGCGTAATCTCAACGACACAAGCCTTGAAAAAAACAAGTCAGTTTGTGTATAACCTAATTTCCCATAATTTTTAGTATATAAACAACAACAAAATGTAAAAAATCTTTAAAAAACAATAAAAAACCAAGCCGTCGGGCTTGATTTTTTTTTATTTTGTAGACTATAATATAATGTATTATTCACAGTCTACATTAGGTAATCATAATGGCATATTTAAATCAACTAGCAACGCTTCCTGATAAAAACATCACGTATCTAAAATACAAAGATACTTATTATGTGATTTATAACTATGCGTATAAAAGAAATGCCAACGGCAATCCTCAATCAAAGAAAATCACCATTGGCAAGTTAGTTGATAAAAAATCTAGACTATTCCAACCTAATGAAAATTATTTAAAAGTTTACGATAAACCACAGTTCATAAAAGAAGAAGTTGATTGTTCAAAGATTCCATTATCTGCTGTTAAATACACGCGTCCTGAAGGATTGTTGCAGCTCGTTCAAACAATAGCAAAAGAACTAGAATTAGATGTTATGTTAAGAAAGGTTTTTGGTAGCGATCATCACTATTTAATGTCGTTAGCCACCTACATGCTCTGTTGTGGCAATGTGATGAAGGGATATGAAAGATGGGCTAACAAACACTATTTGCCGACTTCTTTATGTATGAATGACAAAAGGATTAGTGATATTTTTTCTCAAGTGATAACTCAAGAAAAAAGACATCAGTTTCTGGATCTATGGAGTCAAAAAGCAAGTTCAGAAAACTTTCTAGCCTATGATTCAACCTCGATTTCAACGAGTTCAAGCATCATTGAAGCAAAACTTGGATTCAACAAAGAAAATGACAAAACAAAGCAGATAAACCTTGGCATCCTATATGGTTACGATTCACGCTTACCTTTCAATTACTCTTGGTATCAGGGAAACATTGTTGATAAATCGTACCTAAAATTCATGTTAAGTTTAACTAAGAATCTAAAAGATAAAAAAATTACCTTCGTCATGGATCAAGGCTATTTCTCAAGTGATAACTTAAAAACAATCGATGAATTAGGGAATAAATTTATAACTTTTTTACCCAGAAACACAAACTTATCAAGACAATCTATCGATGAGATTTCAGAGCTAAAGCTGGGCTACACTGATTTAGTTCCTGGATTTAAAACGGTAAAATGTCGAACAATTTCTTCTGAGTTAACAGGAATGAAATGCAATCTGCATGTATTCTTAGATCCTGATAAACAAATTGAGCTACAGTCTGATTTTGAAGAATACTTGCAGTATGAAGAAAAGGCACTACAAGACAAAATAAAGGAAAAAGTGGTGACAAAGAAAACTTGTAAGTATTTCAAAATTCATCAAGAGGGTAAAACGGAGTATTCATATGAAAGAGATATTGAAAAAATTTCTTATGAATATAATAGACTAGGATATTTTGTTTTAATTACCAACAATTTAGATTTAACGTCAGGAGAAGTGTTAGAGGCATATAGAGGTAAAGATCTCATCGAAAAAGCTTTTTGCGACATCAAAACAAACTTAGATTCAAGAAGATTAAGAACTCAACGTTCAGAAACAACAAACGGAAAAATCTTCGTCATGTTCATTGCGTTAATTCTATTAAGTGCATTAAGAAATAGAATTAGACATACAGAAATCGAATATAAGTATAGCCTCACCAATATAATTGAAGAGCTTGACGATATTAAGTTATTTGTTACTGATGATGAAAAAGTATTACACCCTCTAACAACCGATCAAGTCAAAATCTTAAATGAATTAAACCTAGACATTAAAGTATAAAAATACCTACCCCTCCATATTGGATGGAGGGGTATACTATAAATTATCGGGAAATTAGGGTATAATCAATGGTAGTAGTTATTGAAAGCAGAGAAATTGTTTTATTTATAGGAGAAAATAATGTTTCATCGGAAACGTATGCTGTGTATGACAATCTTGGGATTGTATGCCTTGTTTCCAAGGGTTGGTTTTGCTACTTTTAGCACTAATGGCTTTTATGTTTCTTCGGGAGATCCAAATGGTAAGTCTGTATGTGGTATTGCTGATAGTGAAAGTGCTGGAGCAAAATTGCTTGGTAACTCAGCAGGGTTGTGTGTTCAGACTAATGGGGGTCGTAGACTCAGATGGCTTAACGCTGTAGTTGGGCTAATTACAGCAGAGGGTACTTACAATAATACATTCCAAGGTTTAGCAGCCCAAAACGGCGGTTCTATCGTGTTAGAGGGCGATGCTTCAGAAACCTTAACCCATCGCCGTTGGGTTGATAGAAAGACTGAGTCATATCAGCGGACGTATGATAATACAGGCTTTAGAATTTATTCTGGTATTCCGAATAGTGATGGATCAGTAAAGTATGCGGTTTATGCTGATGGTGTATTATCGTCAGATGCTAGTAAGCGGGCAATGGTACTTATTAATGCTAAGGGATACACTCCTCAGATTTATCTTGGGGAATCATCTGATGTAGGGGTTTATGCTGGAAATCAAGGCTATGTTCCGATGAATGGCGTTATTATGACCTCATATGATACTTCTGCGACGGCATTACAAGCAGAAACAAAAGGCAATATCACCATAACAGGTTTGGTACGTTTTGCAGGAAAAACTTCTGTTGATTCTGCAGGAACCGATGAAGAGAATTTAGGGACTATTAATTTAAATACTCAGCCCTCGAGTTATAGTGCCGACCCAGTGAATAATTCAGTTTTGATATTTACAGGAGATTCTAGTTTAACCAACCTGAACGCTTATCAGACAGCGATTTATCTTTCTACGCCTTATGATGTAGCCACAACAAATTACCGCTCTCCTACAGGATCTGTTAGTACCAACACAACAACAAATAATGTATATTACACAGCAACGGGTGATACCTCTGGCTTTACAGGCAACACACTGACCATATATGGCAACTACGCAAGTACAACTAGTACGGTCGATGCAATTGATTTAGCTTCTCTCTATACTTCATTACAAGCAACGGGTATTAATATTTCTAAAAGTTATTTTCAGCTTAATAATAGCGGTAAATCTATTGTGTCTTATCCTTTAACGGTAGACTCAAGTAAATATACAACAGCTTTGGCTAATACCACACTCTACTTCCAGACAGTTTTGGGAGATGACAATTCAGCCACTGATAAATTAGTGGTCAAAGGTAATACTTCAGGTAATACAAATATACAAGTCACGAATGTTGGAGGCGAAGGTGCTATCACCACAAAAGGGATTAATATTATTGAAGTAGATGGTAATTCTGACGGTGTATTCACATTAACGAGTCGAGTAGTTGCAGGAGCGTATGAATATTGGCTACAGAAAGCTGATGAAAATGCGGATAGCTATTTTGGTTATACGGAAGATGATTATGGTAACTGGTATTTGGTGAATACTACAAGTGCTTCTCGAGGAGGAACTTCAAGTGGTACTCCGATTGATCGTCCAGAAACAGGTAGCTATTTGTCAGCTCATTATTTATCAAATAGTTTGTTTGTGACACGATTATGGGATAGAACAGGCTATTCACGACGTTCCTATATGAAAAAAGATCGTTATGGTATGCTTAATCGCGAAATGAAATTTAATCAATACGCTAATGACTTAGCAAGTTATCAGTGTCGTTATCGCTTTGAAACAGTAGATGATAAAGGCTATCCTACCGATCCAGGTATAGCTGTGACAATTTATCAGAAAAGAGAAAATGAATATCAGCGTATGGCACAATTGGCAAATTGTTTAGATCAAAACTATGCACGACATTTTGATACGCGTCGAGGCTTATGGGCACATTACACACGTAATGAGGGCAGTTTTAAAAATCGTAGTGATCAAGTTAAAACAAATACTTATTCTTATGCACTTCATGCTGGTGGAGATGTATTGAGCTTTACCACCAATGACAAAAATAATATTGATGTAGGGGTTATGGCAGCTTTTGGTGAAGCTAGTTCTAGTTCTTATTCGGATATTACAGGATATCGCTCGCGTTTGCGTACCAAAGGATGGGCTTTAGGTCTTTATGGTACATATTATTCTGATTGGTTAGAAAAAAGAGGGACCTATATAGATACATGGCTAATGTTTAATCGTTATCGTAATAGAGTGTATGGTGAAGGATTGGCAACCCAGCAATACGATGCACAAGGCATAACAGCTTCTGTAGAAGTGGGGCATAATTTCTTATTAGATCAAAAAGATTATAGAGATAATCAGCACACGCTTCAATCTGGTGATATGGTTCGTCGTGATTGGTTCTTACAACCACAGGCACAGCTTGTATATTTAGGAGTAGGGTCAAAAGAGTTGACTGAAGCATCAGGTACAAAAGTTAAAGCTGATCATCACAATTGGCTAGCAAGATTAAGTGTTCGTACATCATTGCGTTATTATGAGCAATACTATCAAAATGAACAGAAAAACTCGAGCTACCATTATCGTGTCACTGAGCCTTATATCGAGGCAGGTATTTTGCATTATATTAGAGACTTTGCGGTTGATATGGGTGATACACAAGTATCTTCCGATACGTTGCGTACTATTGGTGAGTTAAAAGCGGGGATTAAGCGGGAGTGGAGTGACCGTTCGTATTTATGGACAGATGTAGCCGTTCAATT